>JBOHGT010000131.1:0-16777 GCA_050700385.1 Pseudonocardiaceae bacterium
GCGAGGTTCACCGCACCCTGCACGTTGTCGAGCTTGAGGAGCACGAGGTCCATCGTCGGACCGATGCGTGCAGTCAACTCCTGCCGGACATAGTGGACGCACAGTGCCGCACCGACGACCATGCCCAGCAAGAGGCCGATCAGAAAGATCAACACGGACATCGGGACCACCGCCCCCGGTTCCGGCCGCACCAGCAGCATGCCGGGCACGATCGCCGGACGGTCCAACCTGTGACTCGCATGGCGCTCACCTCCAGGGAGCCGCCGGGGACACGTCCCGACCCTCTCCCAAAGCGGGTCTCCCACGTGATATTCTCCGGCATGGGCTAGCTTCTCTGCAAGGTTGCACGGAAGTCTTCCCAGGTTGGTTGACACAGACTGCCTCTCCCAACCACAATTAGCGACGGACCTACACCCGAACGGTCCAACGAGCACCCACAAGGCGCAGTGCCCGCGAGGTTGCCGGGAGGTCCAGGGCCGACCACGGAGGTCATGGTGTCTCCCACACACGGGCCGATCGTGCCCCGTAAGCGTCTTGGCACCGAGCTCAAGCGTCTTCGCGACGAGTCCGACCGGACCCTCGATGAGGTTGCTCACACGTTGATGATCTCCACGTCCAAGCTGAGCCGGCTGGAGAACGCCCAGGGCAGTCCTCAAGCCAGGGATGTGCGGGATCTGGCGGTCTACTACGAGGTGGCGGAGACCGCGCTCGGTGAGCGACTCATGCGTTGGGCACGGGAAGGTCGGCGCCAAGGCTGGTGGGCAGACTACGATGAGGTCATTCACCGCAACGAGTCGTTCGACACCTACCTCGCGTACGAGACCGAAGCCACAATCGCGCGCGTCTACACCATCCCCTACGTCACCGGGCTACTGCAGACCGCTGATTACACACGTGCTCTCACGAGCGCGATGTGGCGATGGAACACCGATAAGGAGGTCGATCGGCTCGTCCAAGTCCGTCTCCGTCGGCAACAAGGTCTGACACATCGGGAGGGCCTTCCGCCCCTTGAGCTCAGAGCGATTCTTCACGAGTCGTGCTTGACTCAGTTCGTTGGTTCCGCAGAGATCATGCGTGCGCAGCTCGAGACCCTCCTCAAAGCTCCTTCCATGTTTCCCAAGGTGGATTTACGAGTGTTGCCCGCGAGTGCAGAACCGCACCAGATGAACACGTGCACGTGGTCCTACTTCATGTTCTCCGACTCGTTGGACCGTGACGTGGTTCACCTGGAGACACACGCCGGGTACCGTCACATAGAGTCCGACGAGCAGGTGAAGCGCTACGATCGCGGGTTCGAAGAGCTTTCTCGACATAGTCTGATACCCGAAGAATCGAATGATCTAATTCGCTCGGTGCTGCGAAATTCGTAATCCCTTCCCCTTGCATTTCCCCGAGATTCATCGAATCAGGAGAATCACCCAGTGCCCATTGAGCTCATTTACAAGACTAGTCAATACTGCCCCGGCGGCAACTGTGTCGAGGCGAAGTTGTTGCCGGACGGCACCGTCGCTGTGGCGGACACAAAAAACAGGAACAGGGATCCACACGTCTTCACTCGTCCAGAGTGGACCGCCTTCCTCGCCGGTGTGAAAGCTGGCGAATTCGACTTTCCGGACGACGAGCCAGTCCTATCTGACTCGATTCCGAGAGGGACGCAGTGAGTCGCGGCGAGGACATGGGCTAGCAGCTGGTTGCCGCAAGTATCCTCCCTTGCCGTCGCAGACGCCGAGGCCGAGCAGCAGGGCGACCTGCTCGACCTCGGCGACCTGCGGGACCGAGTCGACAGATGCTTCATGCGCTGGACGTCGAGGCATCCTCACCGGCTGACTTCTCGCCCTCACGGACCTTGGGTAGCTTGCCGCGCCGCTGTGCCGGGCGCGGTGCAGAGGCTGTCTGACGGGATGTGGAGGTTGTTGCCGGAGAGGATGCGGAAGTTGCCGGAGAATTGCGTCCGAGAATTATTTCGGCAACCGTGGCCATCGCCTCGTCGAGCTGGCTGGCGTTGCGCCGCTCGTACTCCTCATTGGCCTGCCGTACGAGCTTGAGTAGCATGTCCCCCACCTGGTCCAGCCGAGAGGTCAGGGACGGCAACTGCGCGGCCAGCGAGTCCAGCCGGCCGTTCACCCCTTCACGAATGTCAGTCACGTTGTCGACAATGGCGCCCCGCACCCCTTCCCGGGCGCCGTCGAGATGCTGGCGCAGGCCCTGGTCGACCTCGTCGAGCCGGCTCCGCAAGCCGGAGTCCAGGCCATCCATCCGCTCACGCATCGGTGCGCTGATAGCGCTGGGGATCCCGTCGAGCCGGCTCTCGTGCCGGTCCAGGCGGTTGTCCAGTTCGTCGAGACGCTTGTGCAGCCCGGACAGCCGATTCTCCAGCCCATCCAGCCGGCCGGCGATGCCCTCGAATCGGCCCCCGACCGCCTCGAGTCGGCTGTCCAACTCGGCGAGGGAGACACCGAGCTTGTCCGTGACCTTCTCGACGACGGCGTCGACCGCGCGGGCCAGCATGGCCAGCGACGCGTCTTGCGCGTCGAGCTTTCCGACTGTTTCGTCCAGCCGCTCGGCCAGCACGCTGACTTCGGTGCGGTCCGGCAGTTCGGTCAGTCGCTTGCGGACGGCACCCAGCATGTCCAGCGCCGCCAACCGACCGTGAATCTCGTCGAGCGAGTCGAAGATCTGTTGCTGCTCGCTGTCGCGGATCTCTGCGGCACGTACCAGCATGCTGCGCATACGGTCGAGATACAGGGTGGAGTTGCTGTTCTGACTCACGGCGGGCGCCCTTTCGTCGGGGGCGTAGTGCCCGGCAGGCGGGCCAGCTGTGGACCGGGGCACCTCGTCGAGCAAACCCAGCAGCTGTGGGCGGTTCTCCGGCCGAGGTCGCTGGCCCTCGATCTGATCACGCACTGTAATGTTCCCTTCGGTGATCAAACGCAGCTGGGTGATCATCCCTCAATGTGTCGAGCACGTGCGGCCCATCAGTGGAGCCCGTTGACCCGTTGGAGTCAAGGCCGTGCATCCATGTGGGTGGCAGGCTGCGCCCAGTGACAGCCAGCGATCGCCGAGTCGAAGCGACCGGCGACATCGCCACGACTCCGCCCGGTCCGGTGTTCGTCATGCCGCTGGGCTGGTCGAGAGGCTCAACTTCCTGCACGCTGTGTGAGATGAGGGGAGAGGCCGGGTCGGTGCCGCAGCAATACCTCGACGGGCTGCCGGACGGCCAGCGTGCCGAGCTGGCGAGGGTGAACGGCGCTGGTTGGACGCTGCTGCGGGAGATCCTCGCCGAGGGGGACGGATTGGCGTTCCTGGGTGCCGGGGCGTCGGCGCCGTTGTACCCGCTCTGGGCCGGCGTGATCTCGGCGCTGATCGACGGCGCCGACCGGCTCACCGAGGACGAGGCGTGCACCTGTCGCGAGCTGGCGATGAGCAACCCGGATGCGGTGGTCGACATCGTGCGCGACCGGATGGGCTCCGGGAACTACCAGGAGGCGCTGCGCAGGCACTTCGCGCCGCGGAAGGACCCGGCGACGCAGCGGACCTGGACGCCGGCCCACGAACTGGTGGCGCGGTGCAACTTCGCGGGAGTGGTCACGACCAACTACGACCCGGGCATCGCCAATGCCCGGATGGCGGTGCGGACCCAGGCATCGGCGACCGGGTTCGCGTCGTGGGACGACGAGGAGCTGCTGGTTCGGTGGCGCCAGGGGACGGTGTTCGCCGATGACGCGCTCCCGGTGCTGTACGCGCACGGCTACCACAACCGGCCGGAGTCGATCGTGCTGGCGACCACGGAGTACCGCAGGGCCTACCGCGGCATGCTCGGCGCGGTCCTGGGTCGGCTGCTGGACACCCGGCCAGCCGTGTGGATCGGGTTCGGCTTCGCCGACCGGCGGATCGAGAGCGTCCTGCGGGAGATCGGTGACCACTCCAGCACCTCGGTCACGGCGAGGCCGGCGACCCGGCACGTCGCGGTGCTGTCCTGGGATCCGGCCGCAGGACAGGACCCTGACACGGTGCGCTCGATGATGGAGATCCAGTTCGGTTGCCGCGTAGTTCTCTACCCGGCGCCGGAGGGGGATCACAGCGCGCTCGGCCTGGTGCTGGCCGAGCTCACCGATCCACGGTACCCGGCGACCGCCGCGACTGTGTTGCGGGCGACACCGAAGTTGCAGGTGACACCGAACCAGGACGGTGACGCCAGCGGGGCTTCGCCTGTGCTGCGGTGGGTGCACGGCGGGGACCGGGTGGCTCACTTCACCGGGCGGGTGGAGGAACTGGCCCGGCTGGACCGGTGGGCCCGCGATCCCGAGGTCCGGCTGGTGGGGGTGACGGCCTGGGGTGGGGCCGGCAAGACCGCGCTGGTCACCGAGTGGCTCGCCGGGCGCGACGGTCCGCGGCAGCGCCCGGTCCGCGGTTTGTTCGCCTGGGAGTTTTACCAGCACAACTCCGTGCAGGCGTGGGCTGGCGAGCTGCTGTCCTGGGTCGCGCAGACGTTCGGTGTCGACCCGGGGCCGGGACCGCTGGCCGGACGGGTGCTGGCTGTGTTGCGCGCGGTGCCGCTGGTGGTCGTGTTGGACGGGCTGGAGGTCACTCAGGAGGGACCGGCCGGTGGCCAGTTCGGACGTCTGCTGGACGGCACGTTGCGCGCGGTGCTCACCGGGGCGTGCCAGCACGAGCACGCCGGGTTGGTGGTGTTGACCAGCCGGTTCCCGTTCGCCGATCTGGAGCAGTTCGACGGCGGCACCGCCCGGATGATGGACGTCCCGCCGTTCACGCCGGACGAGGCAGCCACTGTGCTCGCCGAGGCCGGCGGGGGCTGGCTGCCCGAGGACGACCGGCTCGACCTGGTGCGGGCGGTGGATGGGCATGCGCTCGCCGTCGGCGCGCTGGCCGGCGCGCTGGCCGGCCGGCCACCGGCCGACGACCTGCAGGCGTTGCGGGCCGAGCTGCTGGACGCCGGGCGCACCGATGCCCGGGTGGGCAAGGTGCTGCGGTTCTACGCCGACCGGCTGGGCGAGGCCGAGCGCGTGCTGGTCGCGATCGTCGGCCTGTTCCAGCGACCGGTGCCGGTAGCGATGGTCCTCGCGCTGGGCAGCCATGACACGGTGGGTGCTCGGCTGTCCGGCTGGACACCGGCGCAGGTCGAGACCGCCGCCCGGCAGCGGCTGTCCGGCCTGCTCGGCTGGCACGCCGGCGGGACGCTGTCGGCGCACCCGCTGGTGCGTGACGCCTTCCGCCCGCTGGTGTTGACCGGCGGCTCGGCCCAGCTCGCGGCGGACGCCGCACTGTCCGACCTCCCGACCGGCAGCGTCACCTCCCGCGACGACGCGCTGCGGGTGGTCGAGATGATCGAGCTGCTGGTGGACGCCGATGAGTGGCACGCGGCAGATCGTCTCTATCACGACCGTATCGGGGGCAGGGTCCTGCAGAACCTGCCGGCGGCACAGCTGGGTCAGCGTTGTGCCGCAGCGTTCGTCGGGACGCCGTCCCGCCGCGGTGTCTGCCCGGAGAAGCTCGGCTACGCGGACTTCGCGTACCACCTGAACGAGGTCGGGTTCTGGGGCATGATCGCAGGCAACCCGGCCCTCGTGACGTACTTCCACGCGGCAGCCGAGGAACACCAGAGTCAAGGCGACACCAAAGCGCTGTCGAATAGCCTGCAGAACATCTCCGAACTCGCGATCCATGTCGGTGACACGGAGGAGAGCATCCTGGCGGGGGTCAAGGCGTGTGAGGCCGCGGCTGCCATCGATGACCGGGTGCAGATCAAGAACTGCCATGCCTACTCGGGCTGGGCGAACCACGTCGCCGGCGCGGCCGTACCGGCGGAGGAGCACTTCGTCGCTGCTGACCTGATCGAGCTCGCCGACAATCCCGACGGCGACCACCTCGTCTCTCTCTTGGGATGCACCTGGGCCGCCTTCCTCGCCCGCACCGGCCGGGTACCGGTCGCCCGGCGTCTCACCGAGCGAAACCGTGCGATCTGCAGCGCGCAAGGGTGGCGTGATGACTGTGCGGGCTGCGATCGGGAACTGGGGCGGTGCGACCTGATCGAGGGTGATCTCGACTCGGCCGGGCGGCGCCTGCTGGCCGCGACGGAAGCCCTCCAGGACGGGGAATACCTGGTGGAGTGGGCCGCGACGTTGCCCGATCTCGCCGAGCACCGTCGCCGCACCGGGCAGTTCGACGACGCAGAACGGATCTGCACCGAGGCGATCACCGCCGCCGGGCCGCGCGGGCTGGTGCCCACCCACGCCCGGGCACTCGCGGCCCGCGCGCTGGTCCGTGGCGACCGGTTCGTCGCTACAGCAGACCGCGACCAGCGCGACCGGGCCCGGGATGATGCAGACCTCGCCCTGCGGCTGGCCACCCGCACCCGCCGGCTGCCCTGGCAGGAGCTGGACGCCCTGCGCGCGCACGCCCACCTCGACCAGCTCGACGGCCGGGACCGCGGCTGGCGGGCCAGGGTCGAGGAGTTGCACGCGGTGCTCGTCCCACCAGGTCTGGACCCCGATCCGCTGGCCACCGTCGAGGCGCGGGTACGCGGAGATGAGGAGCCAGGTTGAGCAGCGGTAGCTGGACCAGCCTGGAGGTCGTCAAGCTGGTGGTCTCGGCCCTGATCCCGATCGCCGTGGTCGGCGTCGGCTACGTCGTCTCCCGCGCGACCAAGCGGCTGGAGTCGGTGCAGTGGGCGAACCAGACGGTCATCCAACGGCGGCTGGATGTCTTCGGACAGGTGGCGCCCAAGCTGAACCGGCTGCTGTGCTTCGCGGTCTTCGTCGGCAGCTGGAAGGAGGTCACGCCGGCCGACGCCATCCGCCTCAAGCGGGAGGCCGACGAGATCATGTACGTCAACCGCGTGCTGTTCTCCCCGGAGCTGTTCGACGCCTATCTCGCCTTCACGGAGACCCTCTTCGAGGTGTACGCCCGGACCGATGGCAACGCTCCGCTGCGGGTTGACATCCAGAGCAGGCTCGGCAACCGGCGTAATCTCGACTGGTGGGACGACACCATGGAGCGGGAGTTCGCAACCACCGGCATCCCGTCGCTCGCCGAGGTACAGGCGGCTCACGACACGCTCAGCGAGCGTTTCCGGCGCGACCTGTACGTGACCCGCGAGGAGCTGTCCCTGCCGGGGAACTGAGCGGTGCGGGAACGTAGCCAGCATCCGGTGCCGTAGCCGCGGGACCACCGTTCCGGGGAGGAGACCCTCATGAGCCGTACGCCTGATGCCACCGCGCAGTGGGCGGCCGACCGTGCGTCGGCCGCCTACACCGGTAACGCCGTCGTCGTCGGCGGCGGCATGGCCGGCCTGCTGGCTGCGCGGGTGCTCGCCAACTACTTCGAGCAGGTGACGCTCGTCGAGCGCGACGCGCTACCGGACAGCGCGCAGACCCGCAAGGGCGTCCCGCAGGGGCGCATGCTGCATGTGCTGCTGCCCCGAGGTCAGGGGATCGTGGAGCGGCTGTTCCCCGGCTACGGTCACGAGTCGGAGGCTGCCGGGGCGGTGTCGCTGCGGGTACCTGCCGACGCGCTCATCCTGACCCCGGCCGGCTGGCTGGACCGGCGGGCTACCGGGTGGCCGCTGCTGTCGGCCAGCCGACCGCTGTTCGAGTGGGCCGTGCGCCGGCGGCTGCGGGAACTGCCGGGTGTGACGATCTTGGATCGCCACGACGTGACGTCGCTGCTCACCTCGCACGACGGTCGGCAGGTCACCGGCACGACGCTACGCCCGCTCGATGACGCAGACGGCGGCGATCAGCAGCTTGCCGCCGACCTGGTGGTCGACGCCAGCGGCTGCGGCTCCCGCGCCCCGGCCTGGCTCTCCGACGCCGGCTATGCCACGCCCACCAAGACGCACGTCGACCCGAATATCGGCTACGCCTCCCGGATATACCGCATCCCGGACCGGTTCAGCGCGGACTGGCAGCTGGTGATGCTGGCCGCCCAGCCGCCGTCGATGCCGCGCAGCGGTTACTTGTTCCCGATCGAGGACGGCCAGTGGATGGCGGCGCTGATGGGGGCCGCCGGCCAGCACCCGCCGACCGACGAGGCCGGCTTCACCGCTTTCATCCACAGCCTGCGGCACCCGGTCATCGCCGCCGCGGTCGCGGCCGCCGAGCCCGTCACCCCGATCCGCGGCTACCGCGGCACGGCCAACCGGCTGTGGCACTACGAGCGCATGCGCTGCTGGCCGGAACGGTTCGTCGTCCTCGGCGACGCGGTGTGCGCGTTCAACCCGATCTACGGCCAGGGTATGAGCACCGCTGCCGTTGCCGCCGAGACCTTGGACGCCTGCCTGCGCGAGCAGCGACGTCGGTGGCCCGCTGATGACCTCGACGGGCTGGCCCGACGCTTTCAACGGCGTCTGGCCCGCCGCAACGCCGACCCGTGGATACTGTCGACCGGGGAGGACCTGCGCTACCCGACCACGACCGGTGTGCACGTGACCGCCGCGACCCGGCTGCAGCACCGTTACCTCGATCGGGTCGTGGCCGCCACTACCCAGGATCCCGCCACCGCCGACACGTACATACAGGTCGTTGGCATGCTCGCCCGCCCGACGTCGCTATTCGCCCCACGGATACTGGCCGCCGCAGCCCGCGCCCGGCCCAGCGGCGATGGCTCGCTCCCGCCCTCTTACCCCGAGCCATCCGCGCCCGCAGCGGGCTAGCAGCGACCCCTGCAGCCAGAAATAAGCCCAGATTCGGTGTGGATACCGCGTGACCTGGGCCTTCGTGGTGGAGCGGATGACGGGAATCGAACCCGCGTCTAGAGCTTGGGAAGCTCTCATTCTACCATTGAACTACATCCGCAGCGGGGCCAGCGTACATGACGACTCACCGCTGTCGCTGGCGGTACGAGGCCCACCGTCCTCGATCAGGGCGCCGCGGTGGCGGGAGATGGACCCTGCAGCGGCGATCCGCGCGGCCGGTTTCGCGGTGCGGGAGGAGGAGCATCCCCCGTGGATGGACGTCCAGCGCCGGGTCTTCGAGCTGGCGCTGGAGGCCGGCGACCCCGGGGACGACGCCGCGCTGCGTGCCCTGCAGGACGAGGCCCGTTCGATCCTGCCCATCCATGATGAACTCCGCCGGGTGCTGGTCGTGGCGCAAGCACCCGGGTGATCGTTACTGACCACGCCCGTCGCGCCCGTCCGCGCCGATAGGGTGTCGCCGTGTTGCTGTCCGACCGTGACCTGCGAGCCGAGCTCGACGCCGGACGCCTGGCTGTCGAGCCATTCGATCCGAAGATGCTTCAGCCATCGAGTATCGACATCCGGTTGGACCGCTTCTTCCGGGTATTCGTCAACACGAAGTACACCCACATCGACCCGGCGCAGCAGCAGGACGAACTGACGTCGCTGGTGGAGCCGGAGGGGGATGAGCCGTTCGTGCTGCACCCCGGCGAGTTCGTGCTCGGTTCGACCTACGAGCAGGTGACTCTGCCCGACGATCTGGCTGGTCGTCTCGAAGGCAAGGCGTTGGCGACGGGCACTCCCATCCCGACGCCCGATGGCTGGCGAACGATGGGAGATCTCCGGGTGGGCGACGAGGTCTTCGGGGCGGACGGAAGGCCCACACCGGTGGTCGCCGCGACCGAAGTCATGAACGACCGCCCGTGCAAGGAAGTCCTTTTCTCGGACGGGCACGCGATCGTCGCCGATGAGAGCCACCTGTGGCTCACCCGGACCAGGTCGGCGCGCAAGCACGGGCGTCCCGCTGCCCTGCGTACCACTACTGAGATCGAGCAGACTCTCCGAGTAGATGACGAGTTCTGCCATCACGTGCCGCTCGCGGCAGCGGTGCGGTATCCGGAGCAGTCCTTGCCCATCGACCCCTACACACTCGGCACGTGGTTGAGCGACCGGGGCCGGTTCGGTGTGGACGGATTCCGCACCGGCCAGCTACGGGAGATGGAGCTGGGCGACAAGAATGTTCCCGAGCCTTACTTGCGCTCCCCGCTCCGCCAGCGGCTCGCACTTCTGCAAGGTCTGATGGATTCCGACGGGTACATCGACGACCAGGGTCGCTGCGAGTTCGTCAACATGTCGGAGAGTATATCCGACGCGGTCGTCGAGCTGGCGTCGAGCCTCGGGCTGCGTCCGGTGAAGCGGAAAAAGAAAACGACGGTCCGGGGTATCGACCACGGGGTGGCCTACCAGGTGAGGTTCACTCCGCACCTCCCCGTGTTCCGGTCGAGGCGCAAGCTCGCCCGGCTGAAGGTGGGGAGATTCCACGCTTTCCGCGCCATTGTCGACGTGCGATCGGTGGCTACGCGACCGGTACGGTGCATCCAGGTGGGTGCCGCTGACGGCATGTTCCTCGCCGGGCCGACGTTCATCCCGACGCACAATTCCAGCCTCGGGCGGCTCGGGCTGCTCACCCACTCTACCGCCGGGTTCATCGACCCGGGGTTCACCGGCCACATCACCCTCGAGCTGTCCAACGTGGCCAACCTGCCGATCACGCTGTGGCCGGGCATGAAGATCGGGCAGCTGTGCCTGTTCCGGCTGTCCAGCCCGTCCGAGCACCCGTACGGCTCGGCGCACGCCGGCTCCCGCTACCAGGGCCAGCGCGGTCCGACCCCGTCCCGAGCGTTCCGCAACTTCGACCGGGTCGAGACCAAGCGACCGGAGTCGACCCGCTGATCACCGGGTGTCCTGCTCAGCCTGACCATCCCACCGGCGCTCGGTCGTCCTGGGCCCCGACGTCAACTACTACTTGACGTGCAACGCGCGTCAAGGCAGAATTGACGCATGACGATCGACGACCTCATTGCGCGAACCAGGGCCGACGCGGCCAGCGTCGCCCCGCTCGACCTGCTCGCGACCGCCGCAGCGCAGCAGCAGCAGCTCACCGATCTCGGTGAGGAGCTGCTCGACTACTGGGTCCAGCATGCCCGCGCCGCCAGCTGCTCGTGGGCCCAGATCGGCGGTGCGCTCGGCGTTACAAAGCAGGCAGCCCAGCAGCGCCACTCGGGAGTGCGCGGCCTGCTCGGCAAGCTCAAGGACCGCGCCAAGAGCGCATCCGCCGGCCTGTTCGCCCGGTTCACGCCCCCGGCCCGGGACGTGGTCGTGCATGCTCAGGGGGAGGCGCGAGGGCTACGCCACAACTACATCGGCACCGAGCACCTGCTGCTCGGCCTGCTCGCCGAGAGCGACGGCGTCGCAGCCCGGGCGCTCGACGACGTCGGCGTATCGCTGGAGTCGGCGCGCGCCGCGGTCGAGGAGATCATCGGCTGCGGGCAGGAGGAACCCAGTGGCCACATCCCCTTCACCCCTCGGACGAAGAAGGTGCTGGAGATCGCGCTGCGCCAGGCGATCCACCTCGGCCACGACTACATCGCCACCGAGCACATCCTGCTCGGGCTCCTCAGAGAGGGTGAGGGGGTCGGCGTGCAGGTGCTGACCGCCGCGGGTGTCGAGCTGGACCAGCTCCGCGACAGCGTTCTCGCCCGGGTCGCCGGGTAGACACTCGTCTCAGCTTCTGCAGTGCCGTCCGGACCTCTACCGGGAAGGGACGGTCGGCTGCCATTCCGATTCCTGGACCGGGGATCGGTCGAGCAGGGGGCGCCACCAAGCCTCGTTGTCGCGGTACCAGGCGATCGTGAGGCGGATCCCGTCCTCGAACTCGATCCGAGTTTTCCAATCCAGCGCGGTCCTCAGCTTGGTGGAGTCCAGCAGGTAACGACGGTCGTGGGACGGACGGTCGGGGACGATGGTCTTCAAGGACGCGGGCAGGCCGAGTTCCGCGAGAACGAGGTCGGCGATCGTCTCGATGTCGGCCTCGACGCCGCTGCCCACGTGATAGGTCTCTCCGATGCGACCGTTGTGCAGGACGTCGTCGATGGCTCGGCAGTGGTCATCGACGTGGAGCCACTCGCGCCGGTTCTTCGTCGAGGCGTACAGCGGCAGTTGCCGGCCCCGCAGTGCCTGGGTGACGAACAGTGGGATGACCTTCTCCGGGAACTGGTAGGGGCCGTAGTTGTTGCAGCAGTTGGTGATGGTGACCGGTAGGTCGTAGGTGAGGTGGTAGGCACGCGCGGCGTGGTCCCCACCGGCCTTTGCGGCATTGTAGGGGGTGCGCGGCAGGTAGGGCGAGCCTTCTGTGAATGCGCTGGGGTCGTCCAACGCCATGTCCCCGTAGACCTCGCAGGTCGAGATCTGATGGAACCGGCTCAGCCCGACCCGGCGGGCCGCCTCCAACAGGGTCTGGGTGCCGATCACGTTGGTGGAGAAGAACTCACCCGGACACAGGATCGCCAGGCTGTTGTGGGACTCGGCGGCGAAGTTCACCACCACATCGACACCGTAGGCGCGGAGAAGATGCTCGACGAGTTCCTGGTTGCGGATGTCGCCGTGCACGAACGTGATGTGATCCGCGATGTCGGCCAGGTTCTCCGTTGCTCCCGCGTAGGTCAGGGCGTCGAGCGCCACGATCCGATCGGCCGGATGGGTACGCCGCCAGTAGCGCACGAAGTTCGAACCGATGAACCCGGCGGCCCCGGTCACCAAGACACTCGTCCCCACCACATGCCACCCTTTCGCTCGGCTCATGCGCTCAGCCGTCCCAGCCGGCTGAGCGTCACGCGTCGCCCAGTATCACGGTGTGCTCGCCACCCACCGTCACCGTACCGGCGCCCGGCTCAAGCGGCCGCCGGTCGTGTCCCGGCGGTGAGATGCCCGGTAATCGCAGCGGGCGCGGGCAGCTCGGCATCGGGCACTCCTACCTGCCCCCGCTCCGAGGCGAGCAGCTGGTGCACCAGCGAGCCGGCCACCAACGAGGAACGCACGATGCTCAGATGCCCCACCTCCGGCACGAGCACGTTGGACGCGCCGAAGGATGGGTCGTCGAGCACCGCTGCATCAGCGGGCACGGCGAGGTCGGTCCCGGAGTAGTAGGTGACCCATCGCACGCCTGCCGGTGGGGGCGTGGCCGCGAGCGCTGCCAGCGTCGCCGAGCCCGGACGCAGGTCGACCGCGCTCGGCCCGCGCCCGAGATGAGCGAGCGGGCTCCCACGGTGCGGGGTGGCAATCGTGGCAACGGTGCTGGTATGCCCGGCCATGCCCAGGCACCAGACCTCGAGGTCCGGGCACTGCACAGCGTAGCGGGCGACGAGCCCCCCGAGACTGTGACCAACCAGATGCACGACCGGGCTGCCGGTGTCCTCCATGGTGGTTTGCACATGCTGGACCAGGCGGGTGGCGGCGTCCCGCACGCTCAGCCGGAACGTGTTGTACCGCGCCATGTGCAGGCTGCTGAAGCCGGCGTCGCGGAGCCGTCTCGCGAGCAGTTCCCACACGGTTGCGGTGCCGCCGTATCCATGAACGAGCAGCACTGGAGTGCCCACGGTTCCCGCAGTCGCGGTGGCGGCGCCGGCTGGCGTCGGGGAGAGTTCGACGGTGACCCAGTCGGGGCTGCGGGTGCTGAAGGGCAGCTCGGTGACCGCGACAGCCTCGGCTGCGGCTTCGCGCGCCATCCCCATGTAGAACGCAGGACGGATCACTGCGCCGAGCAGGCGCATCATGGTGCGCCTACCCGTTGTGTCCGTCCGGCGGTTGATTCCCGATGCCAGCGGCGCAGCGCTGGGCGTCGAGATCGTTTGATGGGCTGGGTGGTGTGAGCGATCGCGCCGACCACCCGCCGGATGGCCATCCTCCGGGGCATGACCAGGACCGGGCACGTCGCGTGCCGTGAGCAGTACGAGCTGGTCGATCCGAGCAGCAGCCCGGTGGCCGGCCGGTGGCCGTGGCTACCGACCACGAGCAGGGTGGCACCATCGGCTTCGGCGACGAGCACCGGGCCGGGTCGCCCGCGGGCGACCCTGCACCGCACCACAACCTGCTTCCCCCCGTCCGAGGCCTGCCCGAGTGCGGCCGCCACGATCGCAGCGAGCTCGCGCTCGGCCCGAGCTTCTTGCGCAGCGCTCGGTGGCACGGGCGCGGCCGTGACCGCGGCTTCCCACGCCGTCGCGAACACCGGCTCCCAGCAACGGACCGCGCGCACCCCGCCGCCGGTCTGCCCGGCGCGCGCCAGGGCCCACCGCAGCCCGGCGTAGCTGGACGGGGAACCGTCGACACCTACCACTACCTCGTCGCTCATCGCAGCCTCCTTGCCCGTCGACCACGGCACCTTCTATAAGCTATCACTTCTGACTGTAGAAGCCTGGCAGCGCTTTTGTCAATGGTTGTTAGTGATAGACAAGGAACTCGGGACGCTGTCCGGCGCCCTCCTGCCAGCGCACCCAGGCGGCGACGGCTGGCCAGGTACGCGCCTGCGCGATGCTGCCGACGATGAGGCCCATGTGTCCGGCGCGCACCGACACCTCGTACACGCTGGCCAGCGGCATCGTGCGGGAGACCGCGCGGACAGCGGCGGGCTGGGCGATCTTGTCGAACTCCCCGGAGAAGCACAGCACGGGGCAGCGCAGGTCCGCGAACGTCGCCGGCCGGCCGCCAATCGTGAAGCCGCCGGAGACCATCTGGTTGTGCACCACGAACTGCTCGAGCAGCTCCACGAGTGCCGGCCCGGGGTAGCGGACCCAGCCCACTCTCCCGAGGAACCGGCGCTGCCCCTCCCGCCGTAGGAGGGCCTGCCGGTCATGCAGCTGTAGCAGGAACTGCAGCCGTCGGCGCACCGATCTGACCGGGTCGAGCAGCTGGAAGCCGATGCGGGCGGTCCAGGCGGGCAGTCCTCGGCGGGCCAGCACGTGGTTGGTCAGGCACGGGGCGGCGTTGGCGATCCACTGCGGGATACCCAACGGCAGTGCGCCGCGCAGGTCCACCGGGCTGCCGAAGGTGACAAGGCTGGCGATGCCCTCGCCACGCCGGTACGCGGCGACCTGGTAGCCGAACACCCCGCCCTGGCAGTACCCGGCGAGGTGGACGTTCCGGCCGAGTTCGGCGCGGACATCGTCGACCGCGGCGCTCACCGCCAGCACGTGGTCGGCCAGCGTGCGCTCCATCCCGCCCTCCTCGCACTCCGGCGCACCGAAGTCGATCACCCACGGGTCGATACCGTGCTCGTGCAGCGCGGTGACGGCGCTGGACGTCGGCGCGACGTCGTAGACCTCCGCGGCCAGGATCAGGGGCGGCACCAGCAGCACGGGCGGGCCCCGCGGGGTCGCCGCAGGCTCCTCGGGGGCGAAGTAGTGGCGCAGCCGGTACATCCGGCGTCGGGTCACCACCTCGTAGGGTGCCGGCTCGTCTCCGGTCCGCAGCCCACCGAACCGCAGGATCTCCAGGCCGTTCCGGGCGGCTGCGCCGATCCGGGCGGGTCCTCGGGGGCGCCCGGGTGCGGTCGGCTCGACCATCTTTCGACCTTCCTGCTCGGATCGGCGGGAACCGATGCCCTTGGAGTGCTACCCCGAGGCGGTCAGGGCGAAGAACTCCTGGCGGGAGCGGGCATCCGTACGAAGCAGCCCGTGCACGGCCGAGGTGACGGTCCGGGTGCCGGTGGCCTGCACGCCCCGCAGGGACATGCACAAGTGCTCGGCCTCGATCACCACACCGACCCCCTGGGGCGCGAGGTGCTCGTCCAGCCAGCCGGCGACCTGCTGGGTCAGCCGCTCCTGGACCTGCAGGTCACGCGCGAAAAGCTCGACCACTCGCGCCAGTTTCGACAGTCCCAGGATGCGCTTCCCGGGCAGGTATCCGACATGCGCTACGCCGTGGAAGGGCAGCAGGTGGTGCTCGCACAGCGATTGCACCGGGATGTGCCTGACCAGCACCAGCTCGTCGTAGCACTCGTCGTTGGGGAAGGTCGTCAGGTCGAACTCGCGGGGGGTCAGCAGCTCCGCGTAAGTGTCGGCCACGCGGCGGGGGGTGTCGGCCAGATGCTCCGCGGACGGGTCCCTGCCCAGGGCCACCAGCAGGTCGGCCACCGCTTGCTCGGCGGCCGGCAAGTCGACTCCGTCTCGCCCCCTGGCCACGCGCAGCCGCCGGGGGTCGGTCAGCCGACTACTTGGCCCGTGGGCTGGCCGGGCCTGCGAGGTGGTCATGTGTCGCTCCTCCGTCCGTGCGGTCAGTGATCATGTGACTGGACGCAGCCGCCCCGGAATCGCCGACCGCTTCATTTCGCCGGATCAGCACCGAGCGCCCGGGTGGGCGGTCGGTGCTGATCCGTGCGGAGCCTCGACGCGGCGTCACCGACCGCGTCCGGCTCCGACACCCCCCGGGGTGTAACGGGCCGCCAGCCGGGCCAACGCCACCGCCGCAACCAGCAGCCCGAAGTCGCGCAGTGCGATGTCGTAGAAACCGGGGATGGTCAGCAGGTTCACGATGATGGCGGCGAGCCAGATGGCGACCAGCCATCCGCCGAACCGCGGGACCAGCGCCACCACGAGCCCGGCGACGACCTCGACCACGCCGACGGCGTACATCGCCTGCTGCGCCGTGCCGGGCACGAGGTCATTGATCCAGGGGGCGAGGTAGGCCGGCCAGTCCACGAGCAGGTTGGCGAACTTGTCCAGCCCGAACAGGATCGGGGCGACGGTGAACATGGTGCGGAGCACAAGAAACGCCTGGTAGGCCGGGTCGGACAGCGACGTGCGGGCCGCCTGGCTCACACCGGGCGTCGATGACACAGCGGTCATTGCACTCTCCTTCTATCGACGATGAAGCATGACCATAGAACCAGGAGGACTCTTCTGTCAACGAGTGTTGGTGGTAGATCGGTGGCATGCGCGCTGGTGGCTCCCCGGCCCGAGCGCCTGGTCGTGCGGAACATCACACGCCACCGGCGGGTTTCTATAAGTAGCATGTACTGTTGATAGAGTTGCC
>JBOHGT010000132.1:0-13261 GCA_050700385.1 Pseudonocardiaceae bacterium
TCGGGCGCACGCGGCGGCTGCCTGCTCGGCGGGCAGCCGGCGCCCGGTGACGGTGGCGACGCCGTCCTCGTCCAGGTACCCGATCACGTCCCGGTCGCGCACCGCGCGGGCATACCGGCGGGCGGCCCAGTCGGGGTCCAGCGCGATGGCCAGCTTCTTGATCCGCGCCGCCAGCTCCCCCGTCGTGAGCCGCCCAGCATCGCGCAGCAGCCGATCACACACCAGCTGGGCCTGCTCATCGGTCAGCTCAGCACACAACTCGGTGAACAGCCACGCCTTGCTTCGACAGATCACCCCGCCATCCAGGGCGGTGAACACCGCGGGCATTCGTGACAGCAGGGTGTGGGCGAAGTGGTACTCACGGTAGGCGGCGTTTCGGGTCCAGGCCAGCGCCGCCCGGATCTCGTCCGCGGCGTAGTCCGATACCTGCGCCAGCCGGGTCACCTCTTCGGGATCGGCGTGCGGGTCGCAGTACCCGACTTCGGCCATCACCGCCAGCAGCTGGGCCTGCTCGTGGGAGAGCTGCCGAGCTCGGGCGCACAGCACCTCCACCAGATCCGACCCGGCCAGCGCGTGGAGATCCAGCCCGGCCAGCGCCGCACCCAGCTCGGGGCCCGGCGCCGTCTGCGCCAGACCCTCGGGAATCAGCTGCCGGATCGTCACAACCCGAACCGTAGACACCCGGTCTGACAATTCCCGGCCCCGAGGCCACACCCGAAGAAGAATTCTTCGGCAGATTTTCGACGGCGCCGAGGGCCGACTCTGATCTGACCGCCGGCCACTGCCGTGCGGGAACGGCCCCGATCTCAGCGTGACTCTTGTCAGGAACAGGCGGTAGAGCCGACCCCACCAGCATATACCCGATCGTGAAACTGCCTCTCTTCTCGCCCAAGTTGCGTTCTCCGGCACATCCACAACGGATACACACACCGCCCCTGTCGCTTAGCAGGCAGGGAGGAGGGGCGAGGCCGCTCCAGGTCGCGGCCAGTCCTGCCCGCCGTAGAGCAGCGCCAGCCGCTGCGCCGGATAGCCGGCGGTGAGGAACCGCTCGTAGAGCCAGCGCTGCGTATCCCGATACTCGGTGAAGATGATCACACGCTCGGCCGAATCGCCGGTCGGCCCCACGATCGGGTCCAGCCAGCGACGCAGCGCGGCGAACTTGGCGTCCGGCCGGTCCTGCGCGCCACGCGCCCAGGTGCCCAGCTCGGTGAGCATCGCGCGCTCCGCTGCGGACAGTGCAGGGGCGCAACCACGCACCGCGCTCAACGCGTCCGACTCGGCCTGCGCGTGGGCCGTTCGGCGCGGAGAACATCCGTCGCTCGAGCAAGGTGGTGACGAAGTCGCCGGCCGCCTTGGCCCCCTTGTCACCGGCCGAGGACCGACGACTGGCCGCGTAGCGGTTCAGCAGCTCGTGCGCGGCGCTCCGGCTCGGAGTAGCCGACCTCCAGGTAGTCGAGGTTGTTCCGGGGGAACCGGGGCGTGCCGTCCCACTTCGGCGGCAGCGTGCTCTTGAGCCTGCGCACCATGACCGTGGCCAGCTGGTCCTCGGCGGGCGCCGTGAACGACTCCAGGTAGCCGTTGTGCGGGGTGGCGGACAGGAACAGCCGGTGCTCGCAGTGCGGGGCCAGCGCCCGGATCGCCGTGGTGCGCAGGGAGTCCACCGCATAGCGACCACGGCCAGACGGCGCGCAGCCGTGCACCTCGTCCACCACCAGCAGGTCGAACGCCCGTGGGTAGCGCGGCACCGATGGCAGCACCTCGCGCAGCAGCCGCATCGGGCGCGCCCAGTGCCGCAGCATCAGCTCCTGCATGACCAGCCCGGCCTCGATGGTCTTGCCCATGCCGACGTCATCGGCGATCAACGGGCCCATCTCATCGCCCGCATCCAGCGCTCAGCCCGCGCCTCACGCACCGGGCACGGCAGCGTGGTCGACGAACTGATCGCAGACCGCCGGGCCGAAGCGACCCGCGAACGAGCCGAGACGGCCGCCGACCGATGAGCGGCGTGGTGCTGGACGCCTCGGCGGTGCTGGCATTCGTCTACGCCGAAGACGGCGCCGACGCTGTCGAGCAACCAGTGCCGACGCCGAGCACGCCGCGAAGTTGTACCCACTGACCAGTACCCAGGGTCTGTCGCTGGGTGACCGGGCGTGCCTCGCCGTGGCGAAACGCCTGGACGCGATGGCGGTCACCGCGGACCAGGCGTGGACCGAACTCGACCATGGCGTCGAGGTACGACTGATCCGCACACTGTAGAAGCAGCGCTGAGCCTGAATCCACCGACGGTCGTGGCCGGGTGGGGGTTCGCGGTGGACCCGGCGCACCACCAGCCGCGGGGTGGCGCAGCACGGGCAGGTCTACAGACACTCGCTGGTACTCGGTGACCTCCGGTGCCGGCGCCGCATCCACCACCTGACGCCGCTCCCAACCGGACTCGGCGGCCTCGGCCAGCGCCCCCCGCGCACCCCTGGCAGCGCTGAGCCAACAGCTCACCCACCAGCGCCAACAGCTGCTCTCCGGATGTCTGAGACTCCGGATGCCGCGTGGCACTTCCCTCAGCTCGTGATCGAGTGTAACCTCCCGATTACGAACCCAATAGATGAGACGACCGCGGTCGGAGCCTGATCGCGTGCCAGAACATTCCTCGCAGGGGTTGGAGGTAGCATTGAATGAGCTTGTTGAGCCGCAGCTCGGTGGCTGGTGGGCGGGCCTGATCATCGGGTTTGCGGTCGTGGCGGTCGTGGTGGTCGTTGTCAGCGTGCTCCTGGTGCTTGCATCCCGGATCAACGCGCACGCGAGCGAAGCGGTTCGTGAGCTCGAGGCGACACGGTCGACCACGCAGCCGCTCGTGGAACTGCGCCGCACGAACGACACGCTCCAGAGCATCCTCCGGGGCGCTCGCACCGCTCGAGAAGCATTGGGAGGATAACGATGGTCTTAGCTCTCGCCACCGAGGAGATCATGCTCTGGCAGGTTACGCTGGCTGTCGGGGCGGTCGTGATAGTTGTCGTGATCGCGCTTCTCGGCCTGCTCCTCTACCTCGTCGGCTCCATCGAAACCGGCGTACTGCGACTGTGGGACGTGGCGCAGGGGGTTGCCGGCAACACGGCCAACATCAAGATCGCGCTCGCTGTCGCAGACAGTCTGGATGAGGTCGTGGACGAGGCGGGCCGCCACGCTCGACTTCTGGGGGTGGGGGTGCGATGAGCACGGAACTGCTCGTGATCCTCACCGTCGTCGAGATCCTGGCCCTGGTGGTCGTGTTGGCGCTGTTCGTTATATTGATCACTCGCCGGCTGCGCTCCCTCGCCAACACCCTCGGACAAGTGAGTGGGGGGGCCATGGGAGGGGTCATCAGGGCGATCCAAGCGGACGTGTGTCTGGTTGGCGCCGGCGCCGCGATCCTGAACCGGAAGCTGAACGCGATCGCCGGCGCGCTGCCAGCGATCGCGGAGAAGGCCGAGTCGCTGCCTTTGCAGCAGACGCAGGCCCAGACCTCGAAGCAGACGCAGGCCCAGACCTCCGGAACTGACTGGCGCGCGGTACCTCAGGACCCCGTGATAGGGCGAAGGTAAGACAAGGAGACGACGATGGCACTGTGGTGGATCGGCAACGCGATCTTCATCCTCGTGGTCATACCCGTCGTGGTGGTGCTCCTGCAGCGCCTGGTGAGGTCCACCATCGACGTCGGGAAGCACATCGACACCGTTCACGATCAGGCCGGGGGTATCGTCATCGCAGTCGACGATGTGAAGCAGCTGATACCCACCCGCGACGCCGTGAAACGGGTGGGGGCTGGCCTCACCCGCTATGTGAAGGCGGTTGACCGCATCCTGTGAGGAGCGAATTACCATGCCGCTAGCCGCTGTAATCACGATCATCGGCGCAGCGCTCACCGTGCTGGTGCTCGCTGCCTACCTGATCAGTATTGCGCTCGTTCTCCGGCGCGTCGACACCAGGCTCCGCGCAGTCACCGATGGCCTCCACCTGGTTACCGAGAGGACCGAGCCAATCGGATCGATCGTGGGGGAGATCAACAAAGACCTTGCCGGAGTGGACGACGCCTTGCGGGCCGTGCTCGCCCGATAGCGAGGGCTGTCGTTTCCGGCACCCGCACCACCGAGAGTCGCGCCGCCGACCCGTCGGTGTATCCGTAACCGCATTGGGGTCGACGGCCTCTCCAAGAAGGGAGCTACTACCGGGTGGGGCGGCGACGATCTCGAATGCCCCACGCAGCTCGGCCTTCAGCTCCTCGTAGTGGCAGGTGGACCGGGCGGAGTAGAGCTGTTCGAGCTCGCCCTCGGCTCGATCCGCCGCCTGCCGCAGCCCGTCCTCGACCGTCGCCGGACAGACATCAGCGACCGGTTCCGCGTCCGCGCGCCGTCGAAACTCCACGTGGCAGCGACCGGCCAGGAACGCGGCTGGCCAGGCACTGTGCTCGCGCCAACCCGGCCTCGGCCAGCACTGCGTCGAACTCCTCCACGGTGGCGTAGGTCGTCGACGCTTCCGCGTAGATGATCGGGTTGATCACGAGCGGTCCCTCGTCTGCTACCCGCCCGAGAGTCTCTGCGGACCAGGACGACCAGACCGGATCCTCCCGGATGACGTCGAGCAGGACGTTCGAGTCGACGAGGGTCGGGACCTCAGCCGTCGTCACGCAGCAGCGCCATCAGCTCAAGGTGGCGTCGAGTGCCACGTCTATCCGGTACCTGCGTCTCGCGGCGGGGACTAGCCTGGCAGCCTGGAGTGGGTAACGACGACCAGAACGGGATAGAGGCGAGCGCGAGCCGTGTCCAGCAGCAGTTCCGCACCGGAGGACCGCTCCGTGCAGTTCGGTCCGAACGAGTGGCTGATCGAGGAGATGTACGAGCAGTTCCTCGAAGACCCCACGTCGGTGGACTCCGCGTGGCACGACTTCTTCGCCGACTACAAGCCCACCCAGACCTCGGGCCGGGACAACGGCCGGGCTGGCGACGTGCCCACGACCGGCACCGTCAGCCGGGAGGACGAGACGCCGCAGGTCGCGGCGGACAACGGCCGCAGGTCCACCGAGGAGCAGAGGGCCACGACCGTCCAGGAGACCGTGCCCGCGAGGGAAACCGAGCGCATCGAGGGGACCGTGCCCGTCCCGCGGAGTAGCGCGGCGCGCCCGTCCTCGGCGCCCACGGTCGCCGAGGACGAGGCGGCGACCCCGCTGCGCGGCGCGGCGGCCCGCGTGGTGCATAACATGGAGACCTCGCTCGGGCTACCCACCGCCACGAGTGTCCGGGCTGCCCCGGCCAAGCTGCTGGCCGACAACCGGATCGTCATCAACAACCACCTCAAGCGGACCCGCGGCGGCAAGGCCAGCTTCACGCACCTGATCGGCTACGCGGTGGTGCGCGCGCTGGCCGACTTCCCGCAGATGAACCAGCACTTCGCCACCGACGAGCGGGGTAAGCCGGTCGTGGTGAGACCCGAGCACGTCAACCTGGGGCTGGCGATCGACCTCAAGACGGAGCGGGGCCGCAACCTCGTGGTGGCCTCGATCAAGGGCTGCGAGGCGATGTCGTTCGCGCAGTTCTGGCAGGCCTACGAGGAGATCATCCGCAAGGCCCGCGACGGCAGGCTCACGGCCGAGGACTTCGCCGATACCACGATCTCGCTGACCAACCCCGGCACCATCGGCACCAACCACTCGGTGCCGCGACTGATGGCCGGCCAGGGCACCATTGTGGGCGTCGGGGCGATGGAGTACCCGGCGGCGTTCCAGGGGGCCAGCGAGGAGAAGCTCGCCGAGATGGCCATCAGCAAGATCATCACCCTGACGTCCACCTACGACCACCGGATCATCCAGGGCGCGGAGTCGGGCGACTTCTTGCGCCGGGTGCACGAGCTGCTGCTCGGTGAGTACGGCTTCTACGACGACGTCTTCGCCGCGCTGCGCATCCCCTACGAGCCGGTGCGCTGGACGAGGGACATCCCGGAGGGTGCGGTCGACAAGACCGCCAGGGTGCTCGAGCTGATCGACGCCTACCGCACCCGTGGTCACCTGATGGCCGACGTCGACCCGCTGAACTACCGGCAGCGCCGCCACCCCGACCTCGACGTGCTGAGTCACGGGCTCACGCTGTGGGACCTCGACCGCTCGTTCGCCGTGGGCGGTTTCGCCGGTCAGCAACACATGAAGCTGCGCGACGTGCTGGGAGTGCTGCGCAACTCCTACTGCCGCAACACCGGCGTGGAGTACATGCACATCCTGGAACCCGACGAGCGGGCCTGGCTGCAGGAACGGGTGGAGCGCACCCACGACAAGCCCGAGCGGGCGGAGCAGAAGTACATCCTGTCCAAGCTCAACGCGGCCGAGGCCTTCGAGACGTTCCTGCAGACCAAGTACATCGGGCAGAAGCGGTTCTCGCTGGAAGGCAGCGAGACCGTCATCCCGCTGCTCGACGCGGTGCTGGACAAGGCCGCCGAGCACGAGCTGGACGAGGTCGTGCTCGGGATGCCGCACCGCGGCCGGCTCAACGTGCTGGCCAACGTGGTGGGTAAGCCCTACTCGCAGATCTTCCGGGAGTTCGAGGGCAACCTCGACCCCGGGCAGGTACACGGTTCGGGTGACGTCAAGTACCACCTCGGCGCCGAGGGCAAGTTCTACCGGATGTTCGGCGACGGTGAGACCACCGTGTCACTGACCTCCAACCCGTCGCACCTCGAGGCGGTCGATCCTGTGCTCGAGGGCATCGTCCGGGCCAAGCAGGACATCCTGGACAAGGGCCCGACCGGCTTCACCGTGCTGCCGGTGCTGCTGCACGGCGACGCCGCGTTCGCCGGGCAGGGCGTGGTGGCCGAGACACTGAACCTGGCGCTGCTGCGGGGCTACCGCACCGGGGGCACGGTGCACGTCATCGTCAACAACCAGGTGGGCTTCACCACCGCCCCGGAGTACGCCCGGTCGTCGAAGTACTCCACCGACGTCGCGAAGATGATCGGCGCACCGGTGTTCCACGTCAACGGCGACGACCCTGAGGCGTGCGTCTGGGTCGCCAGGCTCGCAGTGGAGTACCGGCAGGCATTCGGCAAGGACGTGGTCATCGACATGATCTGCTACCGGCGGCGCGGCCACAACGAGGGCGACGACCCGTCGATGACCCAGCCTGCGATGTACGATGTGATCGACGCCAAGCGCTCGGTACGCAAGGTCTACACCGAGTCGCTCATCGGCCGCGGTGACATCTCCGTAGACGAGGCCGAGCGCGCGCTGAAGGACTACGCCCAGCAGCTCGAGCACGTGTTCAACGAGGTGCGCGAGCTGGAGAAGCACCCGCCGGCACCGAGCGAGTCGGTGGAGACCGAGCAGACCGTTCCGGCCGGGCTGTCCACCGGGCTGGACCGCAGCATCATCGAGCGGATCGGTGACGCGCATGTCGCGCTGCCCGAGGGGTTCAACGTCCACCCGCGGGTCGAGCCGGTGCTGGAAAAGCGGGCTCAGATGGCCCGGGAGGGCGGCATCGACTGGGCATTCGGGGAGCTGCTCGCGTTCGGCTCGCTGGTCATGGCCGGCCGGCTGGTGCGGCTGTCCGGCCAGGACTCCCGTCGCGGCACGTTCGTGCAGCGGCACTCGGTGCTCATCGACCGCAAGACCGGCGCGGAGTACACGCCGCTGATGAACCTGTTGGAGAACCAGGCGAAGTTCCTGGCCTACGACTCGGCCCTGTCGGAGTTCGCTGCGGTGGGCTTCGAGTACGGCTACTCGGTGGGCAATCCCGACGCGCTGACGCTGTGGGAGGCTCAGTTCGGCGACTTCGTCAACGGGGCGCAGCCGATCATCGACGAGTTCATCTCCTCCAGCGAGGCCAAGTGGGGGCAGCGCTCCGATGTGGTGCTGCTGCTTCCGCACGGCCACGAGGGGCAGGGTCCGGACCACACCTCGGGGCGCATCGAACGCTGGCTGCAGCTGTGCGCCGAGGGGTCGATGACGGTGGCGATCCCGTCGACCCCGGCGAACTACTTCCACCTGCTGCGCCGGCACGCCCTCGACGGGGTGCACCGGCCGCTGGTGGTGTTCACGCCGAAGTCGATGCTGCGCCTGAAGGCCGCGGTGAGCCCGGTGGAGGACTTCGCCCAAGGCCGCTTCGCCTCCGTGCTGGACGACCCGATGATCGAGGACCGCGACAGGGTGCGCCGCGTGCTGCTGTGCAGCGGGAAGATCAGCTATGAGCTCAACACGGCGCGCCAGAAACGCGGGATCGACGACATCGCGATCGTGCGCGTCGAGCAGCTCTACCCGGTGCCCAAGCGGCGGCTGACCGAGGCCCTGGAGCGCTACCCGAATGCGAGCGACATCCGCTGGGTGCAGGAGGAGCCTGCCAACCAGGGGGTGTGGCCGTTCTACGGGCTGGCACTGCCCGAGCTGATGCCCGAGCACCTCGGCAAGCTCACCCGTGTGTCGCGCCGCGCCATGGCCGCGCCGTCGGCCGGGTCGGGCAAGGTGCACGAGGTCGAGCAGGCCGAGCTGATCGCCAACGCCCTCGACTAACCCGGCATGTTCGCCCCCCAGCACCGCGTGTTCACCAGATCCGCCCGGTGTGTTGGCTCGGGAGGCACGGTGTGTTGGCCCAGGAGGCACGGTGTACTTCACTGACCGCGGCATCGAGGAACTTGAGGAGCGTCGCGGCATCGAGGAATTCAGTGTCGTGTGGCTGACCTCGCGGATGCGCGAGTTCATCGACGCGAACCCGGAGTTCGAGGACGCCGTGGACCGCCTGGCCACCTTCCTGGCCCGCGACGACATCGACGACGTCGACGACTGAGGGCGATGCCGTCGTCCATGCACGTGTGCGGCACCAGCCAACACACCGTGCTCGACCGGCATACACGCCGGGGGGACGTGCGGTCAGACGACGCGGCGGCCCCGGCGCCAGACCGCCCAGGTCAGCGGCACCCCGGGCCGGTAGGCGAGATACACCGCCGAGGGCGCGTCCAGCACCTGCACGTCGGCCCGCGCGCCCGGGCGCAGCATCCCCACCGCCCCGTCCCCGGCTTCCCGGCGCAGCGCCCGCGCCCCGCCGAGGGTGGCCGCCCGCAGCGCTTCGTCGACGCTCATTCCCAACTGCAGCACGGCGGTGGCCACGCAGAACGCCATCGAGGTCGTGTAGGACGAGCCGGGGTTGCAGTTGGTCGCCAGCGCCACCGTCGCCCCGGCGTCGAGCAGCGCCCGCACGTCGGGCAGCGGCGAGCGGCAGGACAGATCGCAGGCCGGCAGCAGAGTGGCCACCGTGTCGGACGCCGCCAGAGCATCCACATCGGACCGTGACAGGTGGGTGCAGTGATCCACGCTGGCCGCACCCGCGCGCACCGCGAGCGCCACCCCCGGCCCGGGGCCGAGCTGGTTGCCGTGCACCCGCAGTCCCAGCCCCCGCTCCCGCCCCGCGGCCAGCACCTCGCCAGCCGCCTCGGCCCCGAACGCGCCGTCCTCGCAGAACACGTCGACCCACCCGACGTACGGGGCCACCGCGTCGAGCATCTCGCCGGTGACCAGCCGCAGGTAGTCCTGCGCGGGTACCTCCGGTGGCACCAGGTGCGCGCCGAGGAAGCTCACCTCGTCCACCATGTCCGGTTCGGCGGCCGCGATCCGCGCGGACCGCAGCTCGTCGGCGACGGTGAGCCCGTAGCCGGTCTTGGTCTCCAGGCAGGTGGTGCCCTGCCGCAGTGCCTCGGCCGCGTGCCGGCGCAGCGTGGCGGCCAGCTCGGCGTCCGACGCCGCCCGGGTGGCGGTGACGGTGGCCATGATGCCACCGGCGGTGTACCGGGCCCCTGAGCTGCGGGCGGCGAACTCGGCGGCCCGATCACCGGCGAAGAGCAGGTGGGTGTGGCTGTCCACCCAGCCGGGCAGCACCGCGCGCCCGCCGACGTCCACCCGATGATCGGCATCGGGTGCCCGGCCGGACGGGCCCAGCCAGGCCACCCGGTCACCGTCGAGCACCACAGCGGCACCCGGCAGCGTTCCCAGCACGTCGTCGCCGGTGCGCAACTCACCGATGCCGGTGATCAGAGTGCTGGTCACGACCACGCCTCGCGCACGGCGCGGTGCAGCAACGCACCGGGGTCACCCAGCTCGGCGTGCTGCCCGTCGCCGGCGACGATCCTGCCGCCCACCACCACGGTGTCGATATCGGACGCGGTCGCGGCCAGCGGGAGCTGCTCGGGCAGGCAGCCGGCGGTGCGCGGCGTGGCGGTGCGCACGGCCACCAGGTCGGCGGCCGCGCCCGGGGCGATCACCCCGTTGCCGGGCCATCCCAGCGCCGCGTGCCCGGCCGCGGTCATCGCGGTGAGCAGCCCTGCGGGGGTGAAACGGCCGCGCCGGCCGGTGCCCGCAAGGACGCTGCGCAGCCGCTGGCCGTGCTCCAGCGCGCGGGCCTCGGCGAAGGGGTCCACCACGGCGTGCTGGTCGCTGCCCAGCGCGAGCGGGCAGCCGGCCGCGGCCAGCTCGGCGAACGGGCCGATGCCGTCAGCCAGGTCCGCCTCGGTGTTCGGGCAGGCGGCGACGGTGACACCAGCTGCACCGAGCGACTCGATATCGCCGGCGGACAGGTGCACCGCGTGCACCGCGGTGGTCGCCGGGCGCAGCGCCCCGGCCTCGCCCAGCAGCTCTACGGCGCCCATTCCGTAGGCGGCCCGGCAGCCGGCGTCCTCGGCGGGCTGCTCGGCCAGGTGCACGTGCAGCGGCCGGGTGCCGGCTGCGGCCACGACCTCGGGTAGCGCGGCGCGGGGGACGGCCCGCACCGAGTGGATCGCCGCCCCGGTCCGGTAGGACGTGCTGTCGGCCGGGTGGGCGTCGAGCCGGGCCGCCCAGTCCGTTACCGAGCCGTCGCCGAAGCGAAGCTGCTCGGGCTCGAGCGGCCGGCCGATCCCGCCGGCGAGGTAGCAGGTGTCCAGCAGGGTCAGCCGGATCCCGGCCCGGGTGGCGGCCGCCCGCAGCGCGTCGGCCATCGCGGTCGGGCTCGCGTAGCGGCGCCCACCGGGGGCGTGGTGCAGGTAGTGGAACTCCCCCACGCAGGTCCAGCCGGCGACGACCATCTCGGCGTATGCCGCCACGGCCAGCCGGTGGTAACGCTCCGGGTCGAGCCGCCCCGCCAGCTCGTACATCACCCGCCGCCAGGTCCAGAACGTGCCGCCGGTGCCGTGGGTGCGGCCGCGCAGCGCCCGGTGGAAGGCGTGCGAGTGGGTATTCGCCGCGCCGGGCAGTACCAGGCCGGCCAGCCGCTGGGCCCCGGCAGGCGGGTGCGCCCCGGCCTGCACCCCGGCAATCCGGCCGTCCGGCCCCACCCGGACCGCGACCGCGGCGCGCACCCCGCCGGGTAGCCAGGCCTGTTCGCACCAGAAGCACGGGTCCGGCACCACCGCGTTGCCGCCGGGCGTCACGGTGCCATCGGGATGGCCAGACCGTGCCCGTTGGCTACCTCGGTCGCGGCGCCGTAGCCGGCGTCGGCGTGCCGCAGCACCCCGGTCGCGGGGTCGTTGGTCAGCACCCGCTCCAGCTTGGCGGCGGCCAGCGCGGTGCCGTCGGCCACGCACACCTGGCCGGCGTGGATCGAGCGGCCGATACCGACCCCGCCACCGTGGTGGATCGACACCCAGGTCGCACCGGAGGCGGTGTTCACCAGCGCGTTGAGCAGCGGCCAGTCGGCGATGGCGTCCGATCCGTCGGCCATCGCCTCGGTTTCCCGGTAGGGGCTCGCGACGCTGCCGCAGTCCAGGTGGTCGCGGCCGATCACCACCGGCGCGGCGAGCTCGCCGGAGCCCACCATCTCGTTGAACCGCAGCCCGGCGAGGTGGCGCTGACCGTGGCCCAGCCAGCAGATCCGCGCCGGTAGGCCCTGGAAGGCGACCCGCTCACCGGCCAGCCGGATCCACCGGGCCAGCTGCGCGTCGTGGCCGAACAGCTCCAGCACGGCGCGGTCGGTGGCGGCGATGTCGGCCGGGTCACCGGACAGCACGGCCCAGCGGAAGGGGCCCTTGCCCGCGCAGAACAGCGGCCGGATGTAGGCGGGCACGAAGCCCGGGTAGTCGAAGGCCCGCTCGCAGCCGCCGAGCCTGGCCTCGGCCCGCAGCGAGTTGCCGTAGTCGAAAACCCGGGCCCCAGCGTCGAGGAACCCGAGCATCGCGTCCACATGGGACGCCATCGAGTCCCGGGAGCGGTCGGTGAACTCGTCGGGCTTGCGCCGCGCGTAGTCGTGCCAGTCCTCCAGGGCGATCCCGCGCGGCAGGTAGGACAGCGGGTCGTGCGCCGAGGTCTGGTCGGTGACCACGTCGGCCTCCAGCCCGCGACGCAGCAACTCCGGCAGCACCTCGGCGGCATTGCCCACCAGCCCCACCGACAGCGGCCGGCGCTCCCGCTTCGCGGCCAGCACCCGGCGCACCCCGTCGTCCACATCGGACGCGAGCTCGTCGAGGTAGCGGGTGTCCAGCCGGCGGCGGGCCCGGGCGGGATCGCACTCGACGACCAGCGCGACACCCTCGTTCATGGTGACCGCCAGCGGCTGCGCCCCGCCCATGCCGCCCAGCCCCGCGGTGAGCACCAGCCGCCCGCGCAGCGATCCCCCGAAGTGGGTGGCGGCCACCGCGGCGAAGGTCTCGTAGGTGCCCTGCAGGATGCCCTGGGTGCCGATGTAGATCCACGAGCCGGCGGTCATCTGCCCGTACATGGTCAGCCCAGCGGCCTCCAGCCGCCGGAACTCCGGCCAGCTGGCCCACTCCGGCACCAGGTTGGCGTTGGCGATCAGCGCCCGGGGTGCCCACTCGTGGGTACGCAGCACCCCGACCGGACGGCCGGAGGCCACCAGCAGCGTCTCGTCGACGTCCAGCCTGGTCAGCTCGCGGGAGATCGCGTGGAAGCTCGGCCAGTCCCGGGCCGCCTTGCCGGTGCCGCCGTAGACCACCAGGTCCTCCGGGCGCTCGGCGACGTCGGGATCGAGGTTGTTGTGCAGCATCCGCAACGGCGCCTCGGTCTGCCAGCTGCGGGCGGTGAGCACGGTGCCCCGTGCGGCGCGGATCGTCATGACATAGCCCCCTCGGCGACGGCGAGCAACCGCCCGTTGCGGACCAGCTCGGTGACGGTGGCGATCTCGGGTGCGAGGTGGCGGTCCGGCCCCGGCGCGGCCACCCCGGCGGCATGCAATGCATCGACCACCGCCGCGGTGACCGGCGCCGGCCGCAGCGGGGCCCGCAGCGCCAGCGCCCGTGCCGCGGTGAGCAGTTCGACGGCGAGCACGGTGGCCAG
>JBOHGT010000133.1:0-4154 GCA_050700385.1 Pseudonocardiaceae bacterium
GTACTCACCGGCGCCCCTCACCGGGTCGCGGTGGACGGCCGGCCACCCCGCCGGGTGCTGTCCTGGGCCGGGCCCTGGCCGGTGACCGAGCGCTGGTGGGAGCCTGGCGGGGGACGCCGCTGCGCGCGGCTGCAGGCGGTGCTCGACGCCGAACCCGGCGGCGAACCCGGCGAGCCGCTCGCGGTGCTGCTGGCCCGCACCGGGGGCCGCTGGCAGGTCGAAGGGGTCTACGAGTAGCCACCGTTCGAGCAGCTGGGGCTCGATGCCTCCGTGTGACGAAGCCAATATACCAACAGGTGTTGAAATCTGTCGTCCGGAGGCAGAGCATTGATTTCATCGGTAGTTGAATACGCCCGCCCCGCCCACGGGTGGGTTCCGAACAGGGAGGTCGATGATGGACAAGCCTGCTGTCGTGGTGGTCGGCGCGGGGCCGACCGGCCTGATGCTGGCCGGGGAACTGGCGATGGCCGGGGTGCGCTGCCGGGTCCTGGAGCGTCGCGCGGTGGAGTCGAACCTGACCCGGGCGTTCGGGGTGCACGCGCGCACCCTGGAGATGCTCGACATGCGGGGACATGCCGACGAACTCGTCCCGCAGGGCTTGCAGGTGCCCGAGGTGCGCCCGCAGCTGGGCAAGTTGCAGCTGCGCCTGGACCTGCGGCACCCGGAGAGCCGCTTCCCGTACGTCCTCATCGTCCCGCAGGCCCGCACCGAAGCCCTCCTCGAGGCACGGGTGCGGGAGCTCGGGGTGGAGATCGTCCGCGGCGCCGAGGTCGTCGGGCTGGACCAGGACGGCAACGGGGTGGAGCTCACCGTGGCCGGCCCCGACGGCCGGTGGTCCGAGCGCGCAGACTATGTGGTGGGCTGCGACGGCGCGCACAGCGCGGTACGCCGGCTGCTCGACGTCGGGTTCGTGGGCTCCACCTACGACACCCACATCCTGCTGGCCGACGTGCGGCTCGCCAGTGATCGCCTCGCGATCAACGCCTACCCCGGCCGGGACGGGATCGTGCTGCTCGTGCCTTTCGGCGATGGGTGGCACCGGGCCGTCATCTGGGACCGCGCGCGCGAGGACGTCCCGCTCGCCGAGCCACTCGGCCTCGACGAAGTCCGGGAGTCCACTCGGCGGATCGCCGGTACGGACCTCGGCATCACGGAGATGCGCTGGTCCACCCGGTTCCTGTCCGAGCGGCGGCAGGCGCAGCGCTACCGGGTCGGGCGGGTGTTCCTCGCCGGTGACGCCGCGCACGTGCACTCACCGCTGGGCGCGCTGGGCATGAACACGGGCATCCAGGATGCGATGAACCTCGGCTGGAAGCTCGCCGCCGCCGTGGCGGGCTGGGCGCCGGCCGGGCTGCTCGACTCCTACCAGGCCGAGCGGCACCCCGTCGGCCGGGCGGCGCTGCGGGTGACGGACACCGTGCAGCGCGTCGTCGTGGCGCCACCGCTGGTCCGCGCGGTGCGGCCGGTGGTGGCGCGGATCCTGCTCGGCCTGCCACCGGTGCGCCGCACGCTGCGCCGGCGGATCTCGGGGCTCGGCATCGGCTACCCGCGCCCGTGGGGAGCACACCGCTGGACCGGCCGCCGGATGCCGGACGTCGAGCTGGGCGGCTCCCGGCTCTACGAGCAGCTGCGCCATGGCCGCTTTTCCCTGCTGGATCGCACCGGCGATGGCACGCTCGCCGCCGCGGCGGCCGAGGGCTGGCCCGAGCGGGTGGTGCCCGTGCGCTCGAACGTCGACGTGCCGGGCTGGCCCCGGGTGGTGCTGATCCGCCCGGACGGCTACGTGGCATGGGCGAGCGAGCACGGGGAGCTCGCCGCTGGGCGCGAGGCGCTTACCCGCTGGTGCGGCCCGGCTCGCTCGGTCGCAGCGGCGGGTCGGCTGAAAACTCGATAGCGCTGAGCAAACTCGTCGTAGCACAGTGTGTGTCGGCGGCGCAGTGTAAGGCCTCGAAGGCTGCGCACTCCCAGATGATCAGAAAGGTTGGCTGAATGATGACGACCCGCTGTGAGCTGTCCACCCGCACTGAGATCCGGGCGTTCTACGCGTACGAGCACCTTCTGATCGTGGCCGAGGGCGTACTGCCGACGCCTGGCTTCGATCCGGACATCGAACAGAGTCCGTTGCTCATCTTTCCGCCTCAGTTCTCCCTGCTGCGGTGTCAGCGGCCCGGGGTCTTTCCTCAGGTGGAGACCCCGTTCCGGCACGCTGAAAGCTTCCGGTTGGGCGAGCGTCCGGAAGCAGTGACCGTGCATCACGCAGAAGGCTCGGACAGTGTGCGCGTGGAGGACTGCGGTGAGTCGCTCGCTCCCTACGCCCAGTCGGTGCGAGGTGGACTCGAAGGGGGATGCCCCGAAGGGGCCGATCAAGCCACAGGAATGTCGAAGAACTTGAGTTTCGACGAGGCATTCCGCGATGCCTTGGCGCAGCTGCCCCCCATCGAGGATCCCCATCCCGACCAGCTCCAGCGGGTGCAGGTCGTTGAGATCGGCGCGCTCTTCGGGGGCATTGCCGGCTTCCATGCCCTGACAGTAAAGGTCTGCCGTACCCACGATTGACGGTGAACTCATGCCTACCTCGGGGGCATGCGCATGGAGGTTCGGGTGTAGTCTTCGACGCTCTCCGGCGGGTTGAGCGCCGAGGAGGCTGGCGGAGTTCGCCATCACCGCGGCCGAACGTGGTCTGGCGGCCGCGATCCGCGAGGGCGCTACCCTGGAGCCCTCGCTCGAGGAGGGCTGGCGCATGCAGGCGGTCGTCGATGCTGTGCGTACCGCCGACGTCGAGCGGCGCTGGGTGCAACCCGAGCCGGTCCTCCGCATGGGCTCCGGATGATGTCATCCCTCTACGAGCTGCACTCCCACCGCTCGCTGGAGTCGCCGGTGCTGCTCCTCGCGACTGAGAGCTGGGTCGATGCTGGTTTCGGAGCCCAAGCAGCCATCGCCCAGATTCTCGAGACGATCCCGACCGAGGTGCTGGCCACCTTCAACGCGGACGAGCTCATCGACTTCCGGGCTCGCCGTCCCATCGTGCGAATCTCCGACGGTGTCGTCGATGCCCTGAGCTGGCCCGAGATCCAGCTGTGGGCCGGTCAGGACGCCGCAGGCAGGAGTGTCCTCGTCCTGGTCGGGCCCGAGCCCGACATAGCGTGGCATGCCTTCGTGCGGGCCGTCGTGGACCTGACCACGCAGCTGGGAGTGCGGCTCGTGGTCGGTCTCGGCGCCTACGCCGCTCCTGTTCCCCACACCCGCCCGGTCAGTCTGATGGCGATCGCCACCATGGCTGAGCTGGCGGCGCAGGTGGGTGTGGTACCTGGCACCAGCGAGATGCCGGCCGGGATCCAGACGGCTCTGCAGGAGGGCTTCGCCGCCGCGGGCATCCCCGCCATCGGGGTGTGGGCACGGGTGCCCCACTACCTGGCAGCCATCCCTTACCCGGCGGCCTCCGCCGCACTCGTCGATGCGCTGGCAGCCGTGGCCGGGCTGGAACTCGACGCTGGGGAGTTGCATGCCGCGGCCGACAGCACGTTGAACCAGATCGACGAAATCATTGCCAACAGCGAGGAATACCAGGCGCTGGTGCGTGGTCTCGAGGCCGCGTTCGATGGCGAAGTGACCACACCACCCGACTTCTCGAATCTTCCGTCCGGCGACGAGCTCGCCGCCGAGCTCGAGCGCTTCCTTCGCGGCGAGCAGGGGGAGCAGTAGGGACGCCCCACGACGGGCGAGGATGCCGCTGACCGATGCAGGCCAGCCGGTACGGTGCCCGCCACCGACGAGTCCCGGAGGGCGCGTATGCAGCTCCCCGACCGGCTGCAGGCCACGTTCTGGCCTGCCGGACGGGCAGCCCGCGCAGCTGCCGACGGTGCTGCCGCGTACCCCGCGGGCGCGCAGCGCCGTCCCCGCCGACGTCCCGGCCCGGGTGGTGCCGATCCGCAGCGCTGCCCGGGCACTCGCCGCACTGCCACCTCCGCAGGACTGGCCCGCCTGGCGCCGCCCCGGTGACGCCCTGCTCGCGTGGAGCATCGCGGCCAAGCTCGCCCTCGAACTCGTCGCGGGCGGGCATCTCGCCCCGGCCGTCCGGCCCGCGGGACCGGGTGCGGGCATCGCGCACTGGCGGATCGCCCCCGCCGACGACGGGCGCCTCGCCGCGCTCGCCG
>JBOHGT010000134.1:0-15052 GCA_050700385.1 Pseudonocardiaceae bacterium
ACTCCGGGCCGACCGGGGCCGACCGCGCCACCAGGAGTACCCACCGGCGGCCCGGCCGGGGCTTCATGGGCTGGTGCCGAACCAGTCGAACCCACCGGAGTCGGTCACCAGCGCACAAGACGGGCACGCCGCGCCGCGGGGCACCGGGTCCACCCCGGCCTCAGCGGGTATCCCGTGCCCGCACCGCGCGATCCAGATGCCCAGCGGATCGTCGTCCTCGGCGAGCACGTGGGCGTAGAAGTCCACCGGGGACAGCACCCACCGCACTCCCGCGGCGCTCACCAGCCACCGCCGCCGGGTAGTCCGAACAGTTCACCCAGCACATCCTCACACCGGCCATGCCGGCGCCACACCGCGCTCGACTCCGACTGCAGCTCCGCGGGCAGGATCAGCCGGTGGTCGTTCGTCGGGTGCCGCATGGCTACCGTCTGATCTTCCCCGGCGATGGCCACCGAGTCCGTCCAGACCGGGCCGACGCGGACGGCGACCATGGCGACCGGTTCCCCGCGGTCGTCACTCACCAGGTCGTGGTGCCAGCCGTTTCGTACGGTCAGACGTTGCAGCAGCGGCGTCGCGGGGTAGCTGGGCTTGCTCATCGGGTGCCGTCCCGATGCCGAGGAGCGCGCCGGGGGCCAGGGGTGTCCCTGGGCTCGGATGGACTGGACCACAACAGCCACATCACACCGGCGACCCCAAGCGGTATTCCCAGCGTGACGATCACGCCGATCACGTTTCCGATCACGTGGTGAGTCTCGCGAGCGCCGGGGGCCATGAGAACCGCACCGCAGGGACGTCCAGGACGTTTCCGGGGTAGTGTGTCGGCGTGGCGAACGAGGCACTGCGGCATGCGATGGACACCGCCCACTTCACCGACGACAAGCTCGCCGCCGAGGTCGGTGTCGATGTCAAGACGGTGTCTCGTTGGAAGGCCGACCCTGGACGGGTGCCCCATGCCCGTCACAGGTGGGCAGCCGCCGACGCGCTGGGAGTTGAGGAGTCCGTGCTCTGGCCAGACGCAGTGAAACAGACCATCAAGACCGGCGTCGACCGTGAAGTCGTGGCCGTCTACTCCCGTCGCGCTGACTGCCCCACCTCGGTGTGGCGCAGGCTGCTGACCAATGCCACCCAGACCATCACCTTCGCCGGCTACACGAACTACTTCCTGTGGCTGCAACACCCGAACCTGCCCACGGTGCTGCAGCGCAAGGCGCAGCAGGGCGCCACGGTGCGGTTCTTGCTCGGCGACCCCGACAGCGAGGTGACGCGCCGCCGCGAGGAGATCGAGGACGTGCCCCTCACGGTCGGCGTGCGGATCCGGACCACCCTCGCCGAGCTCGAGCACCTGCGGGCACAGCCCGGCGTCGAGGCACGGTTCTCGGAGGCCCACATCGCCATGAGCGTGTTCCTGTTCGACCGGGACGCGATAGTCACCCCGCACCTGTCGAACCAGGTGGGGCACGACTCCCCGCTGCTGCACCTGCGTCGGCGGCAGGATGACGGGCTGTTCGACCGGTTCGCCTCGCACGTCGAGGAGTTGTGGGCGCGGGCCCGCCCGGTGTGGGAGACGACCGCTTAACCCGGTAGCCGACCACCCACCTCCGGGACGAGCTGGGATGGTGCTCCTCGGGCAGTCCGTCGCGGTAGCGTCGGGCGGGAACCACAGCCACCAGTCAGCCGCAGGATATCCTGGTAACCCCCCTTATCAGCACTGCCGTTGACAACATGATCGGTTGTGGCTAGCCTCACACGTCAGCTCGCTGCGGGAGCAGTCGAGATAGGGGTTGGCGTACCCCGAGATAGCCGTGCCCCGGGCTGCATGCGAGCAGAGGCAGCACCGGGGCCTACACCGGCATGGTACCGCATGTCCTGGGAGGGGGATAGATCGTGGACAGCCGAGGGCTCGGCCCCGTCCGGGACGCGATGTCACCGGAGCGTGGCGAGAGGGTGAGGTTTGCGATGAGCGATCGGGAGCTCGTCACCATGACCGAGATCGCCGAGTTCGCGGAAGTGCGGCGACCGACGGTGAGCAACTGGCGTCGCCGGCACGCTGACTTCCCGAGCCCGGAGCGGCGGGATGGCACCCAACCGGCCTTCGACGCCGGGCAGGTCGCCGCATGGCTCGCGGAGCGTCCCCTGCCCAACTCGCCGGACGCGCGTACCTACGGGGATCTCTTCCGGACCAACCTCGAGCTGCGCGTGCTCGCGCGTACCGGGACGGGGCGAGAAGCGCTGCACGTGAGTCTCACCCTGGTGGCCCTGCGCATCGCATCCGGACAGGTCCTGCCTGGCGACCCGGAGCGAATCGCCGGACTCGCCGAGCAGACCGAGGCTGCCCATCCCGAGCTCGCGGGCGTGTTCACTACCGACCTCTCCGAGGTCTCCGAGGAGTACGGTCGTCTCGCCCAGACGGTCGAGCGGCTGCTCGCGTCGACGGGGCCTGCGCAGCTCGCCGAGCGGCTGATGGCCAGTGTCGATGATGTCGACTCTGTCCTTCGGGTGGGGGAGACCCCCCGTGAGCTGGCCAACCTCGTGGCGGAACTGACGGGCGACGTGAATGGGCTGCGGGTGTGCGTTCTCGCTGCCGGTACAGGTGGGCTGCTGCTTCGCGTCGTCGAGGGTCAGCGTCCGGAGGCCGTCGTGGCCGGTGAGGAGGATCCGCACGCGCTCCGGGTGCTCCGGCATCGCCTCATCTGCCATGGGATCGATGCCCTCACCTCGCAGGGCGACAGCCTTGTGATCGGGGTGACGCCGGAGGCCGACGTCGTCCTGGTCGACCCACCCTTCACGTCCGGTGAGTTCCAGACGACTCGCGGCGCCGCGCGCAGGGGCCCCTGGGATTGGGCGCGCCAGGCCGTGCAACACCTCGCGCCGGGTGGCCGTGCCTACGTGGTGGTCCCCGCTTGGGCACTCGATCGCGAGGGCGCCGTACTCGAGGCCGCCCTCGCCGAGCGGATGCTCACCACAGTGGTCCAGTTGCCACGTCGCATCCACCGGTTCCGGACCGGGGCCGAGTTCGCGCTGCTGGGTCTCGTGTCAGCGGGCGAGGGGTCGGACGAGGTCGTGTTGTGCAACGCCGACCGACTCATTGACGGTGGTTCCTGGCCCCAGCAGGTAGCACGACTGATCCGCGCCGAAGGTACCGCTGCGCCCGACGTCTGCCGGCGCGTGCCCGTCGCGGAGCTGCGAGAGCGTAGGTCGCTCGTGCCGGCACACCTGCTTGCCCCGGTACGCGATTCGCTCGGCCATTTCGCCGAGGTGACAGCGGCGCGGCGGGCAGCCCCCTGGGCCGAAGCATGGCTGGCCCGGCTGGCCTTTCTCGAACCGGCCGGGAAGCCGGACCACCTCCTGGTGCGCGATCTGTTGCGCACCGGTCAGCTGCGCCTGCTGCCAGGACATCGCATCGCACCGGAGGACATCGGCGCAACGGGCTACCGCGTCATCGGGGAGGACGAGCTCAGCGGGCGACGACCGCTCGGTTCCCGCGGCATCGACGCGCTCGTGCATGCCGGCTACCCCGATGATCGGACCGAAAGGGGTGACGTGATCGTGTTGGCCGAGCGCGGGATGCACACGATGGTCGACGAGGACGGTGGCAGCGTGGTGCTCTACCCCGCGCAGGTACTCCGCCTCACCCGGTACCGGGAGCTGTCACGGGCGGGCGAGCCGCTGTGGATGCGGCCGCGGGTGCTGGCCCGGCTGCTCACCGCTCCGCGGAACGTCGCCAGGGAGAGTGGGTCGCTGGTGCGCCGGGTCGACCTGCGGTCGTTGGAGCTTCCAATCCTGACTCCGGATGAGGTCACACGGTTGGAGGAGATCCTCGCCGACCTCGACCGGCAGCGGGCCGACCTGACCCAGCGGCTGGCGGCCCTCAATCGGCTGGACACCGCGATCCTTGCCGGCATCGCGGACGGCGCCGTGCGTGTCGGCGCCCGCAACGCGCGGCCCGGCGGTGACGATGAGCGAAGCGAGCATTACGGACACGAGGAGTGACGCGAGTGGCACGACGATCCGGTCCCACCAAGCCGGCGAACCCAAAGGACACGGCGAATCGAAAGGACACGGCGAATCGAAAGGACACGGCGAATCTGAAGGACACACTGTGGAAGGCGGCCGACAAGCTGCGGGGCAGCATGGACGCCGCCGAGTACAAGCACTTCGTGCTCGGGCTCGTCTTCCTAAAGTACGTCTCCGATGCCTTCGCCGAACGGCGCGCGCAGATCGAGGCCGAGCTGGCCGAGGACGGGATCACCGGCGAGCGGGCGATCAAGCTGCTGGAGGACCGGGACGAGTACACCGGCAGCGGCGTCTTCTGGGTTCCGCCGAAGGCGCGGTGGGAGACTGTGGCTGACGGCGCCAAGAGCGGGGCTGGCGAGCAGACCGTCGGCGAGCTGATCGATGCCGCGATGAACACGATCGAGAACGTCAACCCAGAGCTGCGCACCGTGCTGCCGAAGATCTTCAACCGTCAGAACGTCGATGAGCGGCGGCTCGCAGAGCTGGTCGATCTCATCGGCAAGGTCGGCTTTGGCGGCCGGCTCGACTTCAACGGCGGACGGCGCAGCCCGCGGGATGTGCTTGGCGAGGTCTACGAGTACTTCCTCGGCAAGTTCGCTCTCGCCGAGGGGCGGCGCGGCGGCGAGTACTTCACCCCGTCCAGCGTCGTCAAGCTCCTCGTCGAGGTGCTCGAACCGGCCGCGAGGGATCGGGTCTACGACCCGTGCTGCGGCTCGGGCGGGATGTTCGTGCAAGCGGAGAAGTTCATCGAGAGTCACGGGGGTCGCGCTTTCGACATCGCCGTGTACGGCCAGGAGCTGAACGAGAACACCTGGCGGCTGGCCAAGATGAACCTGGCCATCCACGGCATGGGCGCGGACCTGGGCGACCGCTGGGGCGACACTTTCCACGACGACCGCCATCCTGACCTGCGAGCCGATGTGGTGCTGGCCAATCCGCCGTTCAACATTTCCGACTGGGGTGGCGAGCGGCTCGGCATGGATCCGCGCTGGACCTACGGGGTGCCGCCGAGGGGCAATGCGAACTTCGCCTGGTTGCAGCACATGGCGAGCAAGCTGGCGCCCAAGGGCAGGGCCGGGATCGTCCTAGCCAACGGGTCGATGTCGTCCAAGCAGTCCGGTGAGGGCGACATCCGGCGGGCGATGGTGGACGGCGACCTGGTGGCCTGCATGGTGGCGCTGCCGCCCCAGTTGTTCCGCTCCACCCAGATCCCCGCGTGCCTGTGGTTCCTCGCCAAGGACAAGACGCCCCAAGGGAGCAAGCGGCTGACCGATCGACGCGGCGAGGTGCTGTTCATCGATGCCCGCTCGCTCGGCGAGTTGGAGGACCGGACGTTCCGCGTGCTCTCGCAGGCGGAGATCGAACGGGTCGCCAACGTCTACCACGCCTGGCGCGGCACCGACCGGATGCGCGACTATGCGGATGAGCCGGGCTTCTGCTACTCGGCCAGTCTTGACGATATCAAGCAGCACGACTACGTCCTCACTCCTGGACGCTACGTCGGCAGCGTCGCCACTGACGAGGATGACGAGCCCATCGCCGACAGGATCGACCGCCTCACCAAGGAGCTCTACGCCTACTTCGATGAGTCCGCCCGCCTCGAACAGCTCGTCCGTGACCAGCTCGGGAGGCTTGATGTCTGACTGGAGAACCTACCAAGTCAGCGATCTAGCTGAAATTTTCGATGGGCCTCATGCCACACCTAAAAAGACGGCGAGCGGTCCATGGTTCCTCAGCATCACAAGCCTCAAAGACGGCAGATTAGATCTCAGTGAGTCAGCACACTTGTCCGAGGATGACTTCACAAAATGGACAAGGAGAGTTACACCTCAACCCGGTGACATATTGTTCTCCTACGAAACCAGGATTGGCGAAGTAGCGCTAATGCCCAAGGGTGTTCGCGGTTGTCTCGGGCGACGTATGGCACTCATGAGAGCGTTTCCGGGCGTAGTCGACACACGGTTTCTGTTATACAGTTATCTTGGTGACGAATTCCAGCAGACTATTCGCCACCGGACTATCCATGGCGCGACCGTAGACCGAATTCCGTTGACTGAAATGCCAACATGGCCAATTCGTGTTCCGGATCTGACTACGCAGCGAGCGATCGCTGACCTCCTTGGTGTACTTGACGACAAGATCGTGGTTAACGAACGAATTGCGGCGACTGCTCGCTCCGTCGGTGCAGCACACTTCGCGTCAGCTGCGGGCAGGGCATCGTCGACCGTACGCGTAGCCAGTGTAGTAAAGCTCCTGGCTCGCGGGATCACGCCTCGCTACACCAATGAACAGAATGGAACTGTGATCCTGAACCAGAAGTGCATCCGTGGCGGAAAAGTTAGTCTCATGCCGTCACGCCTTACAGTTGCATCGGCTTTGTCGGCCGCGAAAATCCTACGTGTCAACGATGTTCTTGTGAACTCCACTGGAGTGGGAACCTTAGGCCGGGTTGCCCTTTGGGTCAAAGAATTTGAAGCCACCGTAGACTCGCACATATCGATTGTTAGGTTCGATCCCACTCTCATTGATCCGGTATTGGCTGGATTTGCAATGCTAGCTGCACGGCAAGATATTGAAGCCTTGGGTGATGGGAGTACCGGGCAGACCGAACTTAGCAGAAGAAGACTGGGTGAGCTCGAGATCAGAGTGCCCGACGTAGAGAAACTACCGGCACTCACGGAGGTGATTCGCCGCTTAGAAGAGAAGGGCGATCGAGCGCTCATGGAGAACGAAGCGCTCGTCAAGCTCCGCGACGCTTTGCTGCCCAAGCTGATCTCAGGAGCGTTGCGGGTGAAGGACGCGGAGCGGCACGTTGAGGACACGGTGTGAGGAGGGCGGCTGATGCCGGGACCGACGGAGGCGGAGTGGGAGCAGTACGCGCTCGAGTGGCTGGCCGAGTGGGGTTGGCAACATATCAATGGTGCGGCGGTGGCTCCGCAGAGCGGGCAGCGCCCTGGTTGGGATGAGCTGATCCTCGTCAAGCGGCTGCGATCGGCGATCGAGCAGATCAACCCGGAGCTGCCCGCAGCGGCGATCGACGTCGCAGTCAGCGAGCTCCGCCGCCGTACCTCGCAGGACGCTTTCCACGAGAACTTCCGGGTCCACGAGCTGCTGACCCGTGGGCTGAAGGTCGCCTACACCGACGCCGGCGGGCACGAGCGGAACCCGACAGTGTGGGTACTCGACTTCGCGCGTCCGGGGGCAAACGAATTCCTCGCCGTCAACCAGGTGACGTTCTCCGACGGCAAGCACAGGCGCCGCTTCGACATCGTCTGCTACGTCAACGGCCTACCGCTCGCGGTCATCGAGCTGAAGAAGGCCGGCAGTGACGATGACAGCCAGACCGCGTACCGCCAGCTGCAGACCTACCGCCGTGAGATGGGTGTCATCGCGTTCTCGGTGCCCACCATCGCGGTGGCCAGTGACGGCATCACCGCGCGGATCGGGACGCCGTTCAGCCCGTGGGAGCACATGGCACCGTGGAACGTCGACGAGGAGGGTAACCGCGTCCCTGTCGACGACGGCACCGCGCTCGAAATCCTGATTTCCGGTGCGTTCGACCCAAAGCGATTCCTCGACCTGCTCACCTCCTTCGTGTCCTTCTCCGCGCAGGACGGCGATGCGACGGACACCGTCCTGCTCGCCAAGGCGCATCAGTTCTACGCGGTGAACACCGCCGTCGACGAGACTGTGAAGGCGGTGGCTACCGACGGGCGTGCGGGGGTGGTGTGGCACACTCAGGGCTCCGGCAAGAGCAAGGAGATGGAGTTCTACACCACGAAGGTGGCGCGCCACCCGGCGCTGGCCAACCCGACCGTGCTGGTGCTCACCGACCGGATCGACCTCGACGACCAGCTCTACCAGACCTTCTCCGCCAGCCGGCTGCTGCCCGAACGCCCGATCCAGGCGCTGACCCGCGACGGGCTGCGCGCCGAACTCGACCGGCCGAGCGGCGGCATCATCTTCTCCACCCTGCAGAAGTTCGGCCTCAGCAAGCCGGAGAAGGAGGCAGGGCGCCATCACCCCGTGCTGTCCGAGCGGCGGAACGTCATCGTCATCGTCGACGAGGCACACCGCAGCCACTATGATTTCATCGACGGGTTCGCCCGGCACCTGCACGACGCGCTGCCTCATGCCACGTTCATCGCGTTCACCGGGACGCCGATTTCGCACGCCGAGGCCGACACCCGCGCTGTCTTCGGCGAGTACATCGACGTCTACGACCTCACCCGTGCAGTCGATGACGGCGCCACCGTGCCAGTGTTCTACGAGAACCGGCACATCCCCGTCCACTTGCCCGAAGGTATCGACACCGACGACCTGGACGATCGCGCGCAGGATGTCACGGCCGATCTGGACGACGAGGAACGCCGTCGGGTCAACCGGGCTTTCGGCGCTTTCGAGGACGTTGTGGGTGCGCCCGAGCGGCTGCGCACCCTTGCCGCCGATATCGTCGAGCACTGGGAATGCCGCCGTGATGAGATGCGCAAGCTGGGAGGCTTCGGCGGCAAGGCGATGATCGTCGGCATCACCCGGAAGATCTGCGCGCTGCTGCACGAGGAGATCGCGGCGCTGCGACCCGACTGGGTCGACGCCGTGGACGGCAAGGGTGTCCTCAAGGTTGCCTACACCGGTAATGCCGCCGATGAACCACCGGTATCCGACCATGTCCGCTCGCCTGGCAAGCTGAAAGCTATCCAGCGTCGACTCAAGGATCCGGATGACCCGTTGGAACTCGTGATCGTCCAGTCGTTGTGGTTGACAGGGTTCGACGCACCCCCACTGCACACCCTCTACATTGACAAACCCATGCGCGGCGCCTCGCTGATGCAGGCGCTGGCCAGGGTGAACCGGCGCTCCGGCGAGAAGCCGTCCGGGCTGGTGGTCGACTACCTGGGTATCGCGGGCGAGCTCACCGAGGCGCTCGCTGAGTACACCGCGACCGACCGGGACCGCAAGCCGATCGGTCGTGACGTCGGCGCCGCCATCGACACCGTCGGCGAGCTGCACGGCGTGCTGTGTGCCCAGCTCGGTGGCTACGACTGGCGCGCGGTGCGCCACTCCGGCCGTCCCAGGGCGTTCCATGACGCGGCCGTCGGCGCGGTCAACCACCTCGAGCGACCGGAACCCGACCTCGAGGAAGGAAGACTGACCGCGAGTCAGCGATTCACCAAGGCGGCCCGCGAACTCGCACGCGGCTTCACGCTGTGCCCGACGGCTCCGGAGCTCGCCGACCTGCGCGACGACATCGCGTTCGTCGAGACGGTCCGCCTCTACCTGGCGAAGTTCGCGGCCGAGGAGCGTGCCGAGCGCGGCATCCCCAGCCGGGCGGAGGTCGAGATGGTGATCCGCCAGCTCACCGCCGGAGCCGTCGCCGTCGACGAGGTGGTCGACATCTACCAGGCGGCCGGCGTGCAGCGGCCGGACCTGTCGCATCTTGACGAGGCGTTCATCGAACGGCTGCGGTCCAGCCGGCACCCGAACCTCGCGCTGGAGGCGTTGCGCCGCTCGATCGAGCGGGAGATCGCCACGGTGCATCCGCACAATGTGGTGGCACGGCGGACGTTCAGCGGCAAGCTGCTCGAGACCATGCGCCGCTACACCAACAGCGCGCTCAGCTCGGCCGAGGTCATCGCCGCGCTCGTGGACCTCGCGAAGGAGGTGTCGGCGGACCGGGGTAGGGCGGCCGAGCTGGCGCTCACCGAGGACGAGCTGGCTTTCTACGACGCGGTGGCGACCAACGAGTCCGCGGTCACCGAGCTCGGTACCGATGTGCTCGCCCAGATCGCCCGCGATCTCGTCGCCGCGGTCCGCAAGGACAGCGCGGTGGACTGGACGGTTCGCGAGCAGGTGCAAGCCCGGCTGCGCAGCAAGGTGAAGCGCTTGCTGGCCAAATACGGCTACCCACCCGACGCCGAGGCCCGCGCCGTCGACCTCGTGCTGCAACAGACCGCCACGTTCGCCGAGGACTGGACCGCCGACCTGGAACTGGTCGACCACCGCGTCCTGGACAGCCGGGTGCTCCTGGTCGAGTACCGACCGACCGGCAAGGACATCCCGCGAGCCTGAACACCCGAAATCGGACAGTCCCACTCGAAGGCGGCAGAAGAGGAGCGCACCCATGGTCATCGTTGCAGGACACATCACCGTCGAGCCCCAGCAGCGCGAGTCCGACCTCGCGGGCTGCGTAAGCGTCGTCGAACAGGCACGCGGGACAGCTGGCTGCCTCGACTTCGCCATCACCGCCGACCCGATCGACCCCGGCCGCGTCAACATCTTGAGCGCTGGGAGTCGCAAGCGGCCGTCGAAACCTTCCGCAGCAGCGTCCCCGGCAACGAGCAAGGCGCGGCAATGCTCTCGGCGTCGGTAGCCGAGTACGACATCGCCGACGTGCGGCCCTTGTTCGGGGAAGGCACAGCATGAACCTGCAGCACGGACCGTGCCACGACCGATGAGATCGGTGCGGCCCGGTCCGACCGAACGACGATCAAACCAACGAGAAGGGAACCGTAACCATGAAGCTGACGACCACCACCTTCGTCTCCGTCGACGGCGTGATGCAGGGACTCGGCGGCTCGGATGAGGACCGCAGCGGCGGATTCGAGCGCGGCGGATGGGCCATGCCGCTCTTCGACAACGAGGCCGCGACGTTTCTGAACCAGGTCTACGAGCGCGCGGACGCGTTCCTGTTCGGTCGGCGGACCTACGAGATCTTTGTCGGCTACTGGGGAGCAATGGCAGATCCGGGCAGCCACCCCATCGCAGCGGCCTTGAACACGCGGCCTAAGTACGTAGCATCGACCACACTCACCGAACCGCGGTGGGCGAACACGACCGTCCTCTCCCGTGACGTCGCGGCCGCCGTCGGCGAGCTGAAAGCCAAGCGGGGAGGGGAGCTGCAGGTGCACGGCAGCGGCGGTCTGATCCGCTGGCTACTCGACAACCAGCTTGTCGACGAGATCACCCTGTTCGTCTGCCCCGTGGTCATCGGCCAGGGCACGCGGCTGTTCCCCGACACCGGCCCGGACGCAGCGCTCGACCTGGTGGAATCGCGGTCCACCCCGAAGGGGGTAACGATCCAGGTCTACCGGCCCACCGGCCGCCCGCAGTACGAAACGGCACGGCCGACCTGAAGCACGTGACATAGATACCTCATCGAGGGGGCCGGACGACCGCAGCGACCGACGGACCCTGTCCAGTGGGGCCGCCAGCGGTGCCGCCGTCTCGACTCAATGACCGATCCGTCAGCGGGTCGCCGGGTGGCTTGGTTTCTCGCAGCGAACGCCGTCAGCTTGCGCGGAGTAGGGCGGTGACGATGGCGCTGGCGGCTTCGCCGCGGCCCTCAGGACCCAGGCCGTCGTTGGTGCGCGCCTTGACGGACATGCGGGCGCGGCGGGATATCGAGCGCTTCGGCGAGGCAGGCACGCGTCGCGTCCAAGTGAGGACCCAGGCGAACGGTGCCCAAGGTCACCAGCGAGTCGACGTGCTCGATGACGAGACCAGCGTTGGAGACCTGTCCCGCCATCGCTCGGACGTATTCGACGCTGCGAGCGCCCTGCGCCGCGGAGTCGCTGTCGGCGGGGAAGTAGAGGCCCATGTCGCCGATCCCGATCGCGCCGGCCAACGCGTCAATAAGGGCGTGACTGAGCACGTCGCCGTCTGACGGCGTCGCGAAGCCGACGTCGGCCGGCACGGTGACGCCGCCGAGCGTCAGGACGCGGCCCGCGACGAGCCGGTGGATGTCGTGACCGATGCCGATGCGCGCGCCCTCCAGCACGACAGCAGAGTCTGCCATCTGGCGGCTCGCACGCTCCCGCAGGGGATCCGCATACGGCACGGCCTGCGAGGCCGTCGAGCTGTGCCACTCGACCTGCGCGACCCGTGCTACTTCACCTGCGCCCGACACCATACGGTTCATCACGCGCGCATCGAAACACCGCTTGCCGAAGCGTCTGCGAGGATCGCGAAGGCAGCGAGGGCGAAGACCAGCGTCCTGTCGTGAGTAGTCGGGTTCAGGACGAAGAACGCGAGCAGCATTGAAGCGTGTACCGCCACGCCCTTCCGACTGGCCTTACTAGAGGGAGGGACTTCTGAGATAGCGGGGGCGGGATTCGAACCCGCGACCTTCGGGTTATGAGCCCGACGAGCTACCTGACTGCTCCACCCCGCGGCGTGGACCCACGAATGTAGCAACCCGCGCGCGGGCGTCAAGCGGGGCGGGGCGCACGCGTCAAGCGGCGGGCGGCGCGGCGTCACCCCCCGCCCGCAGCCTCCCTGGCGGCCGCCAGGATCTCCTCCGGCGATGCGTTGTCGCTCGCGTCCTCCGACATGTGGCTCCAGGTGACGCGACCGTCGGGGGCGATGATCATCGCTCCGCCCAGCTGGGCGGGATGGCCGATCACCTTGCCCTGGCGCACCTTTCCGCGTGACCTCACCGCGTTCATCACGCCGCGGCCCACGCTGCGGGGTCCGAGCAGCTCGCCCGTGGTCGCCACCTTCGCCCCGGCGGCGCGATAGCTCTCGCGCTTCTCGTCGGCCAGGACGGGCAGCTCGACGTCCTGGCGGTCGCGGAAACGGTCCGCGTGACGCGGGGTCGCCTGGCCGATCAGCACCAGGGGGACGCCGGCGGCCTCGAACTCGGAGCGGGCGCGGTGCAACTGCACCGCGTGCTGGCGGCAGTGAGTTCAGCCGTAGTGGCGCAGCCAGACCAGCGCCGCCGGGCGCTCGCCCCAGAGGTCGCCCAGCCGCACCTCGTTGCCGTCGTGGTCGAGCAGCACGATGTCGGCGAGCGCGTCCGCGCGCTCGGGCGGTTGGGTTCGCTGGCGCTCCCGCGAGATGCCGAACACGGGCGCGAGTCTAGCCGGCCGCGCGCGCGTCCAGCCGGCCCGGCGCGAGCTACCCGGCCCGCGCAGCCGCCAGCGCCTGGTCCTCGTCCAGATAGGCTCGGATGCGCTTCACCCTTCCGTCCTCCAGCCGGGCCACGTGGAAGATCTGCACCTTGCCGAAGTCGAGGTTGCTCTCGTGGCCGCGGGTCCGGGCCAGGAGCTTCACCACGAGCTCGGCGCCGAACACCTCGATGTCCTCGACCTCGATCTCGCCGAGCTCGATCACGTCGATCACCTACTCCCGAAGGGCCTGCGCGCGCTCTTTTCGCGCCACTGACAGGCCGCCCTCTAACACTCGCAGAAACACCCCCACCCGGCGCGGGTCAGCCGCGGTCGGCGCCGTCGGGCCAGAGGACGGTGGCCGGCAGGCCGCGTTGCAGGTAACGGCCTCGGCATACCGCTGGCGGACCAGAGCCGCTCACCGCGCGTCCCGGTTGCAGTGCCGGCCAGCACCACGTAGCGGGCGACGGGAAAGGCGGGCAATGAGCATCGCCAGCGGCAGCGCCACGACGCCAGGGCCGAACAGCACCGCGAGCAGTAGCAAGAACTCTCCGACGATCACGCCGCAGACGTTAGGATGACCGGGAGATCAACGCTGGTACGAACACGACCACCCCTGCCGGTGGGTACTGTTCGTACCCGTCAGCTGGCGACGTCCAGTTTCCGGGCAAGATCCGTAACGTCACTGCGCACCGTGGCGCCACCGTGGTCCCGCAGCTCCAACACCGTCGACCGGGCGAAGAGGTTGAACCGCACCGTGTCCGGCGACTCGTCGTACGCCTTGCGGAGGAGATGCACGGTGGCAACGGGTTCCTTGCGCTGCTGGTAGCCGCGCGCCGTCTCGATCGTGTGGAAGCTTCGCCGTGTCGCGCTGGGAACGGCGGACAGGTCGAGCCGGTCGGCTGCCCGGATGGCTGCGCGGCCGTGCGTCAGGTCGGCGTTCATGGTGATGGCGTAGGCGTCCACCATGCCCCGCCCGAACAGCAGCCACGGGTGCAGGTAGCCGGCCGGCAGTGCCCGCACGGCGCGGTCCGCCTCGTCCCAGTACCGCCACGCGTCCCCCTCGTGGCCGATCTTGGCGTGGCTCAACGCGACCCCCAGCTGCAACAATCCCCACAAGGCGCGGCTCTCGGCGTCGCGCTCCGGCGCGAGCAGTGCGGCAGCGTCGACGGCCAGCTGCACCCGCGCTTCGTGCTGCTGCCCGGCGTCACGGAACACGTGGTTGAGGTACCACGCCGCGCCGGCCATGGCGCGCGGATCGTCCGCTTCCCGCGCGGCGGTGAATCCCCGGTCCCCGGTCATCGTCACCAGTTCCGGCACCGGCTGGAAGCTCAGGAACAGCTGCACCAGGTGGTAGGTCTGCGCCAGCGAACGCAGCGCCGACCGGCGCTCCGCGCCGTCGAGTAGCCGTGTCGCGTTCTGCGTGTCCTTCAACAGGCTCGGTAGCTGGCCGGCTATCGCGGTGCGGTGCCGCTTCGTGCCGTGCCACAACCCCCACCCCTGCGTGACCCGTTCGGCGAGATCAGCAGCCGGCACGGGGGTGATGCCGCTGGTCAGCACCGGATAGTTAGCCAGCGCGCGCGCCACTCCTGGCAACGCCTCGTGCGCGCCGCGGGTGAAGGTCGCCGTGGTCAACCGCTGCTCACCGGTCAGCCGAGCAAGATCATCGATCTCGAGCACCTCCGCGAGCCGAACCAGCAGCGGCAGCCGGGGTGTCAACAGCCGGTCGGTCTCCATCGCCTTGACCCACTCCGCGGACCGCCCAACCAGACCACCGAGGACGGGGCGACTCATCCCGGCTCGCTCCCGGAAGTACCGCACGCGCTGACCGGTGCTCATACCGTCGAGGTCATCCATAGCGCATCACCTCCTCACCATCACCGTAGCGGGGAGCGCTGCGCTGGGCCCGCACCGACAAGGCAGCTGGTGGCCATGCCGGCCCCGGCGCGGGTCAGCAGCGAGCGGCGCACTGGGGCCGGGTGACGGTGACCGGCAGGCCGGTTGCCGAGCGGCGGAGAACACATCGCGATGCCGCCGTAGCCACGCGCGGGTGCTCCGTCCCACACCGCGAGGAGCCGTCTGCCCGATCGACGGCCTGGGCGGGCCGTCCGTCGTTTCAGGGTGGACCCCCGGTCGGCCCGGCGGGGTGCATC
>JBOHGT010000135.1:0-2182 GCA_050700385.1 Pseudonocardiaceae bacterium
GGTGGCCCCGTCGCGGGTGGCCCCGTCGCGGGTGGCCCCGTCGCGGGTGGCGCAGCCCTCCCCCGCAGCGGCGGAGCTGCGGGGCCGGACCGAGAAGATGTCACGGCTGCGCAAGGTGATCGCCAGCCGGATGGTCGAGTCGCTGCGGGTCTCCGCCCAGCTGACGACGGTCGTCGAGACCGACATCACCCGGATCGTACGGCTGCGGGACCGGGCCAAGCGGGACTTCGAGGTCCGCGAGGGCGTCCGGCTCTCCTTCCTGCCGTTCTTCGCCAAGGCCACCGTCGAAGCGCTCAAGCAGCACCCGAAGGTCAACGCCTCGATCGACGAGAAGGCCGGGGAGATCACCTACCACGGCGCCGAGCATCTGGGTGTCGCCGTCGACACCGACCGCGGCCTGGTGGTGCCGGTGATCCACGACGCCGGCGACCTGAACATCGCCGGCCTGGCCCGCCGGATCGCCGACATCGCCGAGCGCACCCGGTCGAACAAGATCACTCCGGATGAGCTGGGGGGCGGCACGTTCACGCTGTCCAACACCGGCTCGCGGGGCGCGCTGTTCGACACACCGATCATCAACCAGCCGCAGGTCGGCATCCTGGGCACCGGCACGGTGGTCAAGCGCCCCGTGGTGATCAGCGACGACAACGGCGACACGCTGGCGATCCGCTCGATGCTCTACCTGGCGCTGTCCTACGACCACCGGCTGGTCGACGGTGCGGACGCGGCGCGCTTCCTCGACACGGTGAAGGACCGTCTGGAAGAGGGTGCCTTCGAGGCCGACCTCGGGCTTTAGTCACGGTCTCGGGTCGCGCCACGCGCCGGTACCGGAGAGGATCACGGCATGCGCGTGGTGATCGCCGGCTCGTCCGGTCTCATCGGCACCGCCCTCGTGCCGCTGCTGCGGCAGGCGGGGCACGAGGTGATCCGCCTCGTGCGCCGCCGCTCGTCCGCACCGGACGAGCGGGGCTGGGACCCGCCTGCCGGCACGCTGGACGGCGACGCGCTCCAGGGCGCCGACGCCGTGGTGAACCTGTGCGGTGTCGGGTTGGCGGAGCGGCGGTGGACCGGCGAGTACAAGCAGGCCATCCGGGACAGCCGCATCGTGCCCACCGAGGTACTCGCCGCAGCCGTCGCCGAGCACGGCGTGCCGGTGCTTGTCAACGCCTCCGGGGTGAACTACTACGGGGACACCGGGCCCGCCGCGGTGGACGAGACCGCACCGCCGGGCAGCGGCTTCCTCGCGGATCTCTGCAAGGACTGGGAGCGCGCCACGGCGGCCGCGAACCACGGCGGCGCCCGGGTCGTGCGGCTGCGCACCGGGCCGGTGCTCTCGTCCGCCGGCGGGCTGCTCGGGCAACTCCGGCCGCTGTTCTGGCTGGGGCTGGGCGGCAGGCTCGGCGACGGTCGCCAGTACATGCCGTGGATCTCATTGGACGACGAGGTCGGTGCGATCCGGTTCGTGCTGGAGCACCCCGAGATGGCGGGGCCGGTGAACCTCACCGGCCCGGCGCCGGTGACCAATGCCGAGTTCACCCGCGCGTTCGGCGAGGCGATGAAACGGCCGACCGTGCTCGTGGTACCCGGGTTCGCGCTGCGCCTGGCCCGCGGCGCCGAGCTCACCGACGAGGCCGTGCTCACCAGCCTGCGCGTGGTACCGGCGGCACTGGAGAAGCACGGCTACCCCTTCGAGCACGAGACCGTCGGGGCGGCGCTGGCGGCCGCGCTGGACACCTGATGGCCGCAGACGTGGTCATCGTCGGGGCCGGGCTCGCCGGCCTGACCGCCGCCCGGCACCTGCAGCGCGCCGGGGTCGATGTCACCGTGCTCGAGGCCGGCCCGGCAGTCGGCGGCCGGGTGGCCACCGACACCGTCGACGGCTTCCTGCTCGATCGCGGCTTCCAGGTGCTCAACACCAGCTACCCGGCACTGCGCCGCGAGGTGGACCTCGCGGCGCTGGACCTGCGCGCGTTCACGCCGGGCGCCGCCATCCGCGGCACCGACGGCGCGCTGCACCGGCTGGTCGACCCCCGGAGGGCTCCGTCGCAGGCTTGGCGCACCGTGCTCGACGGGTTGCTGTCCCCCGCCGCCAAACTCGCGCTGGCGCGGCTCTCGGCGCGCGCGGCGTTCGCCGACCCGCGGCGGCTGCGCCACGGCCCGGAGCGGGGCACCAGTGCCGAGC
>JBOHGT010000136.1:0-7466 GCA_050700385.1 Pseudonocardiaceae bacterium
GGCCTGGCCGGCGCCCCCCGATCGGGTACTGCTCTCGGGTCACACGACCAGCTACCCGATCCCCAGCAGCGGCAGGAGTGGGCCGGTGCCGGCCTCCGACGACTGCTGCGGACCGGTCGTCCCCAGCAGGCCGAGCCCACCGAGCACCGGCAGCGGGCCGGCCCCCGGCAACGGCAACAACCCGGTGATCTCAGGTAGCTGGCCCACCACCGGCAATGGTGGCAACTGGAGCACCGGCAGCCCGGCGGGCGGGGGCTGCTGCGGCAACAGAGCCCCGCCCGTCAGCAGCTGGGTGAGCGCGGGGTTGGGCGGGGTGAGAAGGATCGGGGCGTTCTGGATCGCGGCCGCATTCCTGTTGATCACGTCCACCCGCGGCCTGATCGCCGCGGTGTCAGCCTTGATCCCCCGGACGTCGCCGATCACGGCATCGATCTGGTCAGTTGCCCTGACCAGCCTCCCGTCGATCACGATTACCTCGCCCAGGATCCCGCTGAAGCTCCCCTCGATCCCGTCCACGGAGGAGTTGACCGACTGGGCGCTGCCGTTGATCGAGGTCAGGGACGAGCCGATCGTGTTCACGTTCGTGTTGATCGACCTCGCCGTGAAGTTGATCGACTTCACCGACGTGTTGATCGTCTCTGCGGTGTCCAGGATCGTCGTGACACTGTTGTCGATCGTGACGACACTGTCGCCGGTTTGCTTCAACTGCCCCGTCAGGGGCGCGGCCGCCTGACGGATCTCGGTGGCGATCCCGGCGACCTCGGTGGCGAGCCGGACCGAGTCGAGATCCTTGTCGATCGGCGAGACGGCGTTGTTGATCACGCCCACCCGGTCCTCGATCCGCAGCGCGGAGGAGAGCGTGCTGGTGAGCATGAGCACCGCGGCGAGCGCCCAGACGATGATGAACACGAGCATGGCGGCCGGCAGGGTGCCGGGTTTCAAGCGTGGCAACACTCTCACCTCCCTAGCACTTGGGCTGCGCGGCCACGACACCCGTGAGGGTCAGCACCGGCCCCTGGCAGATCGCGGTGAGGTGGTTGTTGGTCCCGCCGAGCTGGCCGTTGATGGTGCTCGTGTCCGACTGCGCAGGTCCGAGGATCGAGTTGGCGGTCACCACTTGCCCGACGACCCGGTTGGTGCCCTGGCTCTGCGCGTTCTGCGCCGACTCGAGGGTTCCCTCGATCTGGCCCGCCTCGTTCAGGACCGTGATGAGGACGTTCGACGTGTCCACCAGCGAGGCGTCGATCTGGCCCACCGTGCCGTCGGCGGTCACCAGGATCCCGGAGGTGTCCCGCAGCGACCCGGAGGTGTCGACCAGCGACGAGGAGGTGTCCTTCAGCGACGCGTCCACTTCCTGGAGGTTGTCCCTGATCGACGTCAGTCCCCCGGTGATGTCTTCGGCCTGTTGCTGGATCGGCTTCAAGGAGGTGTCGATGTCCGCCAAGGCTCCGTTGATCGTCTGGATGCTCCCCGGCAGCGGCGCGGCATCGCCGCCGATTCCCTGCACGGAGCTGGTCGCCTCGAACAGGCCGTCATCGATCGACTCGAGGGCTTGAACGATGGCGATCAGGAACCCGATGACGACGACCACGACGAGGATCGCGAGCGTGATCCAGATCCACAGCCAGCGAACCAGTGAGCCGGAAGGACCGCCGCCCTGACCGCCGGGTCTGGTGATTGGTTGGGTTGCCATCTTCCATCCTCCTAGCAGGTGCCGCTGCGGTAGAGACCCAGATTGACCTTCTCGGCGATGCACCCGGAGGTCTGCACCGCCTCGTTGGCCTGCCCGACGATGTTGCCGGTGTCGACCTTGATGGCATTGGCGATGCCGAGCGTCTGGTCGAGGTTCTGGTTGATGAGCGTCGCGTCCTGCTCGATGCGCTGGGCGACGTCGAGGATCTCCGCTGCCTCCCCGTTGATGCCCCTGGCGGTCTGGTTGATCGTCCCAGCGGTGGAGTTGATGCTGCTGGCGTTGCGGTTGATGCTGGTCGCGCTATTGTTGATCATACCGGCGGTGCCGTTGATGTCCCCGGCCGTGGCGTTGATGTCCCCGGCCGTGGCGTTGACCGACACTGCGAGGCCGTCGATGTCCTTCGCGAGACCGACGATCGAGGTGAGGATCCCCTCCAGCGGCTTCGCGCTCGACAGGATCGAGGCAGCAGACTGGTTCGTCCGGTTCAGCTGGACGACGGAGTCGGTCGCGGTATCGATGCCGCGACCGGTGTCCGCGATGACCAGCGCCTTCTCGTTGATGCTCCGCGCCGCTTGCATGGTGCGGGCGAGCAGCACTGCCGCTATGGCCACCGCCAGTACGGCGACGACCAGCACGACCACGCTGACCACGGTGAAGAGGCCCCCTCCGGAGCCCGTCGCTCGACGTCTTGTTTCAGCCAACTCGACCAACCCCTCGGTCTGTACACGGACGCGTACGGGGGCATGCGGGTTGGGGCGACGGGACGCGAGCTGCCCCAACGGCCAGTACCGTCAGGACCCTCATGTCTCGGCACGCCTTCCCGGGCAACTGCTCCCTTAGGTACGCGGCAGAGTGTGGTAAAGCAGCCGAGAAAGCAAGGGCTGGGGGGGCAAGATCCAGCCGAAGCCATGTCTTCCCGGAACCGCGGCTGCGCCTTCACGGCTTCCACACACCCCGAAGATCACTAGGTGCGACCGTCGGCGTCATGTGACCCGTCGGTATTACTCCATTCGAAGTAAGATCCCGAAACTGAATGACACTCTCGGTGACAAACTGACACTAAAGATTGAAAAGTGTGGGTGGCGTCTCACCGGGGTGTACGCACCGCATCCGTCACCCGGTTCACCTAGCCGGCCGCAGGGTCCTGGAGGTGCAGGTAGACGGGCTTCCGATCCGGTCACCGTGGCAGACACCAGCCCAGCCGATCATGACGCGGGCAGCTCCGGCCCCGCCGTCGCCCCGAAGGGCAGGGCAAGATGTGGGGGCTGGCTCGCGCCGGGCGGAACCCGAACTGGAGGCCGGATGAACACACTCGAGGCGTGGACTGCGCAGGTCTGCCAAGCCCTGGGGCTCGATCCCGGAGCGGTCGACCGAGACTTGCTGCTGGATCTTACCAAGGACGTCGCGCGGGGCGTCGCCCGGCCCGCCGCCCCGCTCACCTCGTTCCTGGTGGGGCTCGCCGCCGGCCGCGACGGCGGCAGCGAGCAGGACGTCCGGTCCGCCTGTGAGCAGGTCGCGGCACTGGTCGCCCGGTGGCCGGACGGCCGAGAGACGTGGCCGAACGGCAAGGACCAGCGACCGGGCGGCGAGGATGACGATCCGCGCTGACACGGCTGGCTGCTGCGGGCGGCTTCCCACGATCCGGGAGGAGGGTTTCACCTCCGGTGCACCACTCGGTTACCGTGCGGGCGTGGCACGCGCTCTCCTGCTTCGCCGCCGCGACGGGGCCTGACGCCGACCGGCCCCCCGTCGCGGAGTCCGCTGCGCGCACCCGCCGGTCGAGCACATCCTCGGCACCCAGGAGAAGCCACCGACATGACTCCCCGACCTGACGACGTGGGCAAACCTGCCAACGTGGACCCTGACACCTTCGCCTCCGGCGGCACCAGCCGCGTCCACATCCCCTCCCGGCCCGCACCTGCGGACCAGCCCGGCTGGAATACCCAGCGCGGCGGCACGATGCCGATCCACCGCTACCGGCGGTTCGCCGAGACGGTCGAACCGGTCGCGGTACCCGACCGGACCTGGCCCGACGTCACGATCGACCGTGCACCGCTGTGGTGCGCGGTCGATCTGCGTGACGGCAACCAGGCGCTGATCGACCCGATGAGCCCGGCCCGCAAGCGCCGCATGTTCGATCTGCTGGTGCGGATGGGTTACAAGGAGATCGAGGTCGGCTTCCCGGCCGCCTCGCAGACCGACTTCGACTTCGTCCGCGAGATCATCACCGAGGACGCGATCCCCGACGACGTCAGCATCCAGGTGCTCTCGCAGTGCCGCCCGGAGCTGATCGAGCGCACCTTCGAGGCCTGCGAGGGCGCGGCCCGCGCCATCGTGCACATCTACAACTCGACCTCGATCCTGCAGCGCCGCGTGGTGTTCCGGGCCGACCGCCCGGAAATCACCAGGTACGCCACCGACGCGGCTGAGCTGACCTTGCAGCTCGCCGAGAAGTACCCCGAGACGGCGTGGCGCTGGGAGTACTCCCCGGAGTCCTACACCGGCACCGAGCTGGGCTACGCGGCGGAGATCTGCAACGCCGTCACCTCGGTCTGGCAACCCACGCCCGAGCACCCGGCGATCCTCAACCTGCCGGCCACCGTGGAGATGGCCACCCCGAACGTCTACGCCGACTCCATCGAGTGGATGCACCGCAACCTGGACCGCCGCGACGCCGTGGTCCTCTCGCTGCACCCGCACAACGACCGCGGTACCGCGGTGGCCGCCGCCGAGCTGGGTTACCAGGCCGGTGCCGACCGCATCGAGGGCTGCCTGTTCGGCAACGGCGAGCGCACCGGCAACGTCTGCCTGGTGACGCTGGGGATGAACCTGTTCAGCCAGGGCATCGACCCGCAGATCGACTTCTCCGACATCGACGAGATCCGCCGCACCGTCGAGTACTGCAACCAGCTGCCGGTGCCCGAGCGCCACCCCTACGGCGGCGACCTCGTCTACACCGCCTTCTCCGGCAGCCACCAGGACGCCATCAACAAGGGGCTGATCGCGCTGCGGGCCGTTGCCGCGGACGCCGGGGTGCCGGTGGACTCCCACCGGTGGGAGGTGCCGTACCTGCCGATCGACCCCAAGGACGTCGGCCGGACCTACGAGGCCGTGATCCGGGTCAACTCGCAGTCCGGCAAGGGCGGCGTGGCCTACGTGATGAAGGCCGAGCACCAGCTGGACCTGCCGCGCCGGCTGCAGATCGAGTTCTCCCGGACCGTCCAGGAGGTCACCGACTCCGACGGCGGCGAGGTCTCGCCCGATGAGATGTGGGACGTCTTCGCCACTCACTACCTGCAGCGGCGCACCCCGCTGTGGGTGCTGCACCACCGGCTGTCCGAGGACGACGCTGACGGCGACGATCGTTACCGCATCGATGCCACAGTCGTGGTCGAGGGCGAGCAGCACGAGGTCGCCGGGTCGGGCAACGGCCCGATAGCGGCCTTCGTCGACGCCCTGGCCGGGGTCGGCTTCGACGTGCGGGTGCTCGACTACGTCGAGCACGCGATGTCCGCGGGAGACGATGCCGCGGCGGCCGCGTACGTCGAGTGCGCCATCGGCGATGTGGTGCTCTGGGGCGTCGGCCTGTCCGGCTCGATCGTCACCGCCTCGCTCAACGCGGTCGTGTCCGCGATCAACCGCGCGATGCGCTGACCGCGATGCGCTGACACAGCGCCCGCCGCACCACGGGAGCGCAGCTCAGCTGTGCCGGGCTATCCGGCCTGCGGCGATGTCCTCGGCCCAGTGGCAGGCCACGCGGTGCCCGAACCGCAGCTCGCGCAGTTCGGGCCGCTCGGTGCCGCAGCGCGACGGCTGACGCCACGGGCAGCGGGTGTGGAACCGGCACCCCGGCGGCGGGGCTGCGGGCGACGGCAGGTCGCCGGTGAGCAGGATCTGTTCGCGGGCGTCCTCCAGCTCCGGGTCGGGTACCGGTACGGCGGACAGCAGCGCTCTGGTGTAGGGGTGCAGCGGCTCGGCGTAGAGCGGGTCGGAGTCGGCCTCCTCGACAATCCCGCCCAGGTACATCACGCCGACCCGGTCGGAGATGTGCCGCACCACCGCCAGATCGTGCGCGATCACCAGGTAGGTCAGTCCGAAGTCGACCTGCAGGTCCTCGAGCAGGTTGAGCACCTGGGCCTGCACCGACACGTCCAGGGCGCTCACCGGCTCGTCGGCGACCACGAGGTCGGGCTCGACGGTCAGCGCGCGGGCGATCCCGACGCGCTGGCGCTGCCCGCCGGAGAACTCGTGCGGGTACCTGCGCAGCGCGCTCGCCGGTAGCCCCACTGCGGCGAGCAGCTCGCGGAGCCGCTCACCGGTGGCTTCCTTGCCCTTGTCGAGCCCGTGCGCGCGCAGCCCCTCGACGAGCAGCGACTCCACGGACTGGCGCGGGTCCAGTGAGGACAGCGGGTCCTGGAAGACCAGCTGCATCCGCCGGCGCATCCGCCGCAGCGGCTCGCCCTTCATGTGCGAGAGATCGGTGCCGTCGAACACGACCCGGCCGCCGGTGGGCTCGATGAGCCGCAGCATCGCCCGGCCCAGCGTGGACTTGCCGCAGCCCGACTCACCGACCAGCCCGTAGGTCTCGCCACGCCGGACCGCCACCGAGACACCGTCCACGGCGTAGACGTGCCCGACGGTCCGGTCCAACACCACACCGCGCTTGATCGGGAAGTGCACCCGCAGGTCGTCGACCTCGACGAGCGGCGTCACGCCGACACCTCCTCCTGCGTGGCGGGTACCGGGTTGTGGCAGCGCAGCAGCCGCCCCTGCGGCCCCGGTTCCATCTCCGGGGTAACCCCGGTGCAGCGGTCGAGCACCCGCGGGCAACGCGGCGCGAACGCGCACCCGTGCGTCCACGGGATGTTGTCGGACACCGACCCGCGGATCGGCAGCAGCCGGCCACCACCCTCTCCCGTCGCCCGGACACCGTCGAGCCGGGGGATGGACGCCAGCAGCCCCACCGTGTACGGGTGCCGCGGCGTGGCGAACAGCGGGTGGCGGGGCCCGCGCTCGACCACCCGGCCGCCGTAGAGCACGTTCACCTCGTCGCACAGTCCGGCCACGACCCCGAGGTCGTGAGTGATCATGACGAGTGCCGCGCCGGTCTCGCGCACGAGCTCGGCGAGCAGCGCCAGGATCTGCGCCTGGATGGTGACGTCCAGCGCGGTGGTCGGCTCGTCGGCGATGAGCAGCCGGGGCCGGCAGGCCAGCGCCATTGCGATGAGCGCGCGCTGCCGCATCCCGCCGGACAGCTGGTGCGGGTACTCGTGGAGGCAGCGTCGCGGGTCCGGGATGCCGACGCGGGCGAGCAGCTCTGCGGCGTCGAGGCGCGCGGCATGCCGTGTCATTCCTCGGTGCCGCTCGAGCACCTCGGTGACCTGCAGACCGATGGGCACCACCGGGTTCAGCGAGGACAGCGGGTCCTGGAACACCATGCCGAGATCCCGGCCCCGCCGGTCGCGCATTGCCGTGTCGGACAGGCCCAGGAGTTCGGCGTCCTCGAAGCGCACCGAACCCGTCACCCGGGTCCCCCGGCGGGGCAGCAGCCCCATGATCGCCAGTGCGGTGACCGACTTCCCGCAGCCCGACTCGCCGACCAGCCCAACCGTCTGGCCCGGCTCGACCGCAAAGCTCACCCCGTCGACGGCGGCGGTCGGCCGCTCGCCGCGACGCTGGAATACCACCGAGAGGTCCTCGACCTCGAGGAGCGCCATCAGCCACCCCCTCCGCGGCGTCGTGAATGATTTCGGTAGCTACAGCTACCGAAATC
>JBOHGT010000137.1:0-5372 GCA_050700385.1 Pseudonocardiaceae bacterium
TGCCCTCGCTGGCTACCAGCGAGGGCACGCGCGATGGTATGGGCTAGCGGGACCGCTTCGAGACCTGCTTGGCCTTGCGCTTCGCCTTGCGGGCGGTGCGGCGGGCCCGCGGCGGCTTCCCGCGCGAGTCCACCATGGCGAGCAGCAGCCCGCCGAGCAGCCCGGCGTTCTTGAGGAAGTGAATCCGCTGGGCGGCCTGCTCGGTCTTGTCGGAGACCTCCCAGAACGGGTGCCCGACCACCGTCGAGGGGATCAGGCTAGCCGCCAGCGCTGCGGCGGCCAGTCTGGGTACGCGGCCGAGCGCGAGCAGTAGGCCCGCGCCCACCTTCACCGCGGCGTCCACCTGGACGAGGGTGGCGGGCTCGGCGTTGGGCAGGGCCTGCGGGCTCTTGTCCAACAATGCGGCGGCGGCCTTCAGCTTCGGATCCGGATTGAGCAGGTCATCCACCCCCCCGGAGACGAATATCGCGGCGAGCAGAGGTCGGGCAACTCGGCGCAGCAGCAGCACGATGGGCTCCTTACTCCCGGGAACGGTTGGTGCATGATCGCACGCTCGCCGTCGCCGGTCGAGGGTCCGCGGCGGCGGAGTGCCGGTGTTTGGCGGCGTCGGTCTCCGGGTAGCCCCAGGCGCGAGGCCGTACCGCAACGGCCGGCATCGAGAGGAGGACGCGTGTCCCAGACGTTGCAGGAGCGCCGTGTGGCGTTCCTCGTCGCGCCGGAAGGGGTCGAGCAGGTCGAGCTGACCGAGCCGTGGAAGGCGGTGCAGCAGGCCGGTGGCACGCCGGAGCTGGTGTCCGTCAACCCGGGATCGGTGCAGGCGTTCCACCACTTGGACAAAGCCGACACGTTCCCTGTCGACAGGGTAGTCTCCGAGGTGGAGGTCGACGACTACGACGGCCTCGTGCTGCCTGGCGGCGTGGTGAATCCCGATGCGCTGCGCACGGTGCCCGATGCCGTGCGGTTCGTCGGCGGGTTCTTCGCCAGTGGAAAGCCGGTGGCGGCGATATGTCATGCGCCCTGGACGATGATCGAGGCTGACGTGGTGCGTGGGCGCCGCATGACCTCCTGGCCGAGCCTGCAGACCGACCTGCGCAACGCGGGCGCGGACTGGGTCGACGAGGAGGTCGTCGTCGACAGCGGACTGGTGACCAGCCGCAGGCCCGACGACCTGCCGGCCTTCTGCGCCACGCTCGTCGAGGAGTTCGCCGAGGGCGCGCATGCTGCCCAGGTACGCAGTGCCTGAGCCGACCGAGGAGGAGACCAGCACCATGGCCCACGAGGACAAGGCCGAGAACAAGTACGACGAGGCAACCGGCAAGCTCAAGGAGACCGCGGGGAAGGCCACGGGCGACGAGCAGATGGAGGCCGAGGGCCGAGCCGAGAAGGACAAGGCACAGCTCAAGGACCGCGTCCAGGACACCGTGGAGAAGGTGAAGGACGTCTTCAAGCGCTGACACCCAGCGACCCGCGCCCCGCCACCTCCGGGTGGCGGGGCGCTCCCCTTCGTGCTGCCCGACCTCGCTGAGGTGGGGCACCATCTGCAGTGATGCGCATGCTGATCCTGGCCGACACGCACGTGCCCGCCCGGGCCCGCGACCTTCCCGGGCAGGTGTGGGACGAGATCGAGGCGACCGACGTCGTGCTGCACGCCGGTGACTGGGTCGACGTCGCGCTGCTCGACCTGTTGGCGGACCGGGCCGCCCGGCTGGTCGGGGTCTACGGCAACAATGACGGGGCGGCGCTGCGCGCGCGGCTGCCCGAGGTGGCGCGGGTCGAACTCGGCGGGGTGCGGCTGGCGGTCGTGCACGAGACCGGCGCGGCCCGCGGTCGCGAGGAACGCTGCGCCCGCGACTACCCGGACACCGACGTGCTCGTCTTCGGGCACAGCCACATCCCATGGGACACCACGGCCCCCTCGGGTCTACGGCTGCTCAATCCCGGCTCGCCCACCGACCGTCGCCGCGAGCCGTACTGCACCTACCTGACCGCCCGTGCTGCGGACGGCGTGCTGCACGACGTCACGTTGCACCGACTGCAGCCGTAGGCTGCCACCGTGGAGGTACGGCCGGTTCTCGTCGTCGACTACGGCGCGCAGTACGCACAGCTGATCGCCCGGCGGGTGCGCGAGGCGCAGGTGTACTCCGAGATCGTGCCGCACACCGCGAGCACCGCCGAGCTGCTCGGCCGCGCCCCGGCCGCGATCGTGCTCTCCGGGGGACCGGCCAGCGTCTACGCCGAGGGTGCCCCGCGCGTGGCCCCGGAGCTGTTCGGTGGAGGGGTGCCCGTGCTGGGCATCTGCTACGGATTCCAGGCCATGATCGACGTGCTGGGCGGCACCGTGGCCCGCACCGGCACCCGGGAGTACGGGCGCACCGACCTCGAGGTGCTCGACGGCGGCGGGGTGCTGCACCGGGAACTGCCCGTCAGGGGGCCGGTGTGGATGAGCCACGGCGACGCGGTGACCGCCGCGCCGGACGGGTTCGCAGTCACCGCGCGCTCAGCAGGGTCCCCGGTGGCCGCGTTCGAGGACACCGCGCGCCGGCTGGCCGGCGTGCAGTACCACCCCGAGGTGGTGCACTCCCCGCACGGCCAGGAGGTGCTGCGCCGCTTCCTGCACGACGTCGCCGGGATCCGTCCGAGTTGGACCACCGCGAACGTCATCGATGACGCTGTCGATGCGGTCCGCGCGCAGCTGGGGGACGGGCTGGCGATCTGCGGGCTGTCCGGCGGGGTCGACTCCGCGGTTGCCGCGGCGCTGGTGCACCGGGCGATCGGAGACCGGCTGACCTGCGTATTCGTCGACCACGGCCTGTTGCGCGCGGGGGAGAGCGCGCAGGTCCAGCGCGACTACGTGGCTGCCACCGGCGTCCGGCTGGTCACCCTCGACGCCCGGGAACAGTTCCTCGACGCGCTGTCCGGGGTTGCGGACCCGGAGGAGAAACGCAAGATCATCGGCCGGGAGTTCATTCGGGCCTTCGAGGCCGTCGCGCTCGACCTGCAGGCCGAGGCGGGCGAGCACGGCCAGCGGATCTCCCACCTCGTGCAGGGCACGCTCTATCCGGACGTCGTGGAGTCCGGCGGCGGCGCGGGAACCGCGAACATCAAGAGCCACCACAACGTCGGCGGGCTGCCCGAGGACCTGGACTTCGACCTCGTCGAGCCGCTGCGCACGCTGTTCAAGGACGAGGTGCGCCGCGTCGGCCTGGAGCTCGGGTTGCCCGAGACGATCGTGCACCGCCAGCCGTTCCCTGGACCCGGCCTCGGTATCCGGATCGTCGGCGAAGTCACCGCGCAGCGGCTCGCGACGCTACGCGCGGCGGACGCGATCGCCAGGGAGGAACTCACCACGGCCGGGCTGGACCGCGACATCTGGCAATGCCCGGTGGTGCTGCTCGCCGAGGTGCACAGCGTCGGCGTGCAGGGCGACGGGCGGACCTACGGCCATCCGGTGGTGCTGCGCCCGGTGTCCAGCGAGGACGCCATGACCGCGGACTGGTCGCGGCTGCCGCACGACGTGCTCGCCCGCATCTCCGGGCGGATCACCAACGAAGTGCCGGAGATCAACCGGGTGGTGCTGGACGTGACCAGCAAGCCGCCCGGCACCATCGAGTGGGAGTAGGCCGGGTCAGCTCAGCCAGTCAACCGGGCTGGCGTGCCCGGCAGGCTGATCGAGCCAGCGGCGCAGCGCATCGAGCAATGGGCTCGGGTTGCGGCGGGTCCGGGGGAACCGGCGGCTGCTGGTGCAGAGCATGCGGGCGAGGGGCTCGCCGCGCTCGCTCGCCCGCTGGACCAGCGGCTGGAAGTCCTTGACGTTCTCGGTGACCAGCCGGCGGCCTTGCGTGGCGGCGCACCGCATCACCTCCTCGTCCGAGGCTGCGGCCAGGGTCACATCCCTGGCCACCGGTACTACGTCGAATCCCTCCGCGCGCAGCCGGTCGGCCAGCATCGGCGCGAACATCTCGTCGAGCAGGAGAGGCTCTGCGCCGCTCACCCCAGGAGTTCCTGCTGTTGGCGCCACGCCTGTTCGGCGCGTTCGGAGATGGCGTCGGCGTCGGCGATCCAGGCGTCGACCCCGTCCGGGTGGCTCGTGTAATAGGCCAGTCCGGCGCGCACCGCGGTTTCGGGAATCGCGAACACTTCGCTGGCGGCCTCGATCGCCAGGTCTCCACGCTCGTCGATCTCGCGGAGGAACTTGACCAGCTCCCAGACGTCCGGCCCGACCTTCAGCGCCGGCCGCCGCCCACCAGGCCCGTCCTTGAACACCACGCCCGGATGCTCAGCCATCCGTAGTCCCTCATCGACCAGCCGCTGGACCAGCCCGGACGGGGTGGCGCCAGGGGTGCTCGCGGCTCGGCGGCGCAGCCGGTCCAGCACGTCGCGATCGAAGCGGACGGACAGTGGAGTAGTCACGTAGTTATTGTAGCGCACCAACTACCCAGACCGGTGTCCCTGGTGCGCTACCTGTAGGTGCTGGCTCCCCGGCGCTGCGCTGACTATGACTATGGTCAGCGACCATGGTCTATCATGTGCACATGACCGAAGTGGTGATACAGGCCAGCGCCTTCAAGGCCCGCTGCCTCGCGCTGCTTGACGAGGTTGCGCGCTCACACAGCACCATTGTGGTGACCAAGCACGGCAAGCCGGTCGCGCGACTGGTCCCGATCAACGACGAACCACCGCCGACCAGCGGCTCGGTCACCCTCCTCGCCGAGGATGACGAAGCGTATTTCTCCGCCGGGGAAGCGTGGCATGCCGAACGCTGAACGCGTCCTCGTGGACACGCACGCGCTGCTGTGGTGGCAGGCCCAGTCAGACCAGGCCCGGCCGGACCGGATCTCCATACCAGCCTGGGAGCGGATCACCGCCGCGAGCTGCGTCCTGGTGAGCCCGATCAGCTGCTGGGAAGTCGCCATGCTCGTCCGCAAGGAGCGGGTTCGGCTCGACCGTCCCACCGCAGCATGGATACGCGACGTGCTCGCCACCGACGGCATCGGTGTGGCTGAGCTGACGCCGGGGATCACGGTAGCGGCTGCTGAGCTCGCCGACTTCCACGGCGACCCGGCCGACCGTTTCCTCTACGCGACCGCGCGACTCCTGGATGTCCCGCTGCTATCCAAAGACCGCCTGCTGCACGGCTACGCCGAGGCCCATCGCACCGTCACCGTCGTCTGGTGACGGCCGACGACGCGGAGCTTCCTGTTACTGCCTCTATCACGGGTTCCCAGGAGAAGCCCGGTGCTGTGCGAACGTGTCGCTTATGCCGGCTGCCCACTTGTTGATGGTATTGAACGTGGCCGGCACTACAGCAATGGCGTCAGCCCGTGGCAGTGAGTCCGAATCACTTGGCAGCCGGTGATCGTGCCGGACCGGGT
>JBOHGT010000138.1:0-1814 GCA_050700385.1 Pseudonocardiaceae bacterium
CACCATCTTCGCGGCTTCGTCTTTGTATTCCGGTGTGAATGACCGGCGATTCTTCGACACTTGAATCCTCTCTTCCGGATGCGTCATCCTAGTGGGTCCGCTATCCGTAGGATCCATGGCCCCTTAGGTGCATGGAGTGCGTGCACGTGGGGATTGTGTCAGTGGGGTAGCACGAGCACGATAAGGCGCATGAGTCTGCCCGATATGCTGCGTGGATGGATGCCGAGGAAGCGGTCACCATCGGCCGGAGGCTGCGCCGCATCCGTGTAGCGCGGAACAAGACCCTCGAGGTGATCGCCGACCGCGCCGGGATCAGCTTCGGCTACCTGGGCCAGCTCGAACGCGGGGAGCGTGCGCTTGATGGGCTGTCGCTGATCAAGGACCTGGCCATCGCGTTGGAGATCGCGCCCTCGGAGCTGACCAGATTGCCGGTCCCGGCGCCGACCAATGGGGAGACGGACGCGGCCGTGCAGGCGGTGCGGCTTGCGCTGATGGCGGTCAACCGCCATCAGCCAGGCGGGCAGGTGCTCCCCGTGGAGGCGCTACGGGCCAGGGTCACAGCGATGGTGAACGCTCATTGCCGCTGTGATCGGCATGGCGAGGTCGGCGCCGCGCTGCCCGCGCTGATCCGGGACCTGTACAGCTCGATCGCCGCTGGCCGAGACGTCGCCGAGCTGATCGAGCTGGCGGTGATGCTGCACACGCAGGCCACTATCGGGTGGCTGCGGGTTGCGGGCGCGCCGCTGGACCTGCGCGAACAGGCCGCCACCCTGGCCCAGCAGGCCGCACAGCACCGCGACACACCGACGGCGCTGGGTCTGGCCGTGTGGGGCGGTTTGTACGTGATGCTCAACGCGGGGACGTTCGACCTGGCGGCGGCTGAGTTGGACGCGGTGACCGTGCCTACGACCACGCCGGAGTCGATGCAACTCGCGGGCACGCTGGCGCTGTCCCGGTCGCTGGTGGCGGCGGTGGATTCCCGGCCCGGTGACGTGGCTGCTCCGTTCGAGCAGGCCGTGGAGCTGGCCGAGCGCACCGGGGAGGGTAACGCCTACGGTTTGGGGTTCGGCCCCACTAACGTCGCGCTGTGGCGCATGTTCGGGCAGGTTGACGTCGGGGATTACGAGCAGGCCGTGAACATCGCCGAGGGTCTGCACCCGCAAGCGCATCTTGTTCCGGTGTATCAGGCCGACTACTGGGTCAACTACGGGCGTGGGCTGGCCCGGTTGCGGGGTCGCCGCGACGATGCGGTGAGGGCGTTGCGGCGGGCTGAGCTGATCTCCCCGCATCGCTTGTACCGGGACCCGTTCGCCCGGGAGGTGATCGGCGAACTGGTCGAGCGCTCCCGGCAGGACGCGATCGGTCGGGAGCTGCGTCGGCTGGCGTGGCAGGCCGGGCTGGACGTGTAGTCCCACTGGGGGGCGTTGAACATCTTGCGCAAGCCCTGGGCGTGATCCGCGGCACTGTCTGCGGCGTGATTCTCGATGTGCTCGCCGAGTTTGTCCTTGCCCTCGCCGTACCCGCCTACATGACCGCCCTGGCCGCGGTGGTGCTGCTCGCCTTCCGGCGTTCCGCGCTGCGCGACTCCCGCCCGCGCCGCTGCCCTCACCCAGGGGCGGGCGCGCGGTGACCGCCCCGGCCGTGGCGCGGACGATGCCGGTCACCAGCGCGACCGACGGGCGCTGCCACCGCATCGCCGAGGACGACTACTCCGCCGGGCTGGTCGAGCGCACCGGCCGCTACACCGCGCTGTGCGGCCGAGGGGTGCCGTCTGCGCCGATGGTCAGCCCACCCGGCCCGGACTGTGCGGGCTG
>JBOHGT010000139.1:0-6367 GCA_050700385.1 Pseudonocardiaceae bacterium
CTGCTCGTCGCGGAACTCGACGAAGCCGCGTGGCGGGCTGTCAGGCGAGGACGAGGCCGCCGCCGCGGCCGGTGGCGGTGGCTCTCCTCCCTGGCTCATCCACCGTTGTCCCAGGCCGAAACCGAGCGCTCCGAGGCCGGCGGCCACCACTACCACGGCAACGAGGGCGACCGTCCGTTTGCTGCGGATGGTGGTCCACAGACTCCGGGAGTTTCGCGATGCCGCACCTACCATGTTGGCTTCCCTCAGTTCGTGGGCGAGTGTAAACTGGCTGTGATGTGACGGGGCCCACACAGTAACAAGCGCTGCCCGGGCCCACGCCACGCGGAGGCGGGTAGCCGTGATCGAGCGGAAGGGACAAACATGACGAACGCGCCAGACGTGGTGTGGGGGATCAGGGACAAGGGCAACACCGGCCCCAAGACGCTCGAGCAGAAGTTCGCGCTCCTCGCCGGCCTCATCTACGTGGGGATCGGGCTGGTCGGGTTCATCCCGACGGGGTTCAACGACTGGGTTGCCAACACCGACGAGAGGCTGTTGTGGATCTTCCAGGTGAACCCGTTCCACAACATCATCCACATCGGCGTCGGCGCGTTATGGCTGCTCGCGGCTCTCGTGCTCACTCCTCCCGCCACGGAGGGCGTGAACTTGTCGATCGGCGCGGTCTACGTGCTCGCCGGGATACTGGGCTACATCGGGGCCCTCTCGCTGATCTCCATCGACATCGGCGCCCCCTTGGACCCGGACAATTTCCTGCACGTCGGGACCGGTCTGATCACGTTGCTGTTCGCCGGCCCGCTGCGGGCCCTCAGACGTCAACCAGTTGGTGTGTAGCCGAGACGGGGCGGCACCCGTCTGCCGGCGCCGGCGGCAAGGGTCGCAGGACTAGATCGCGTACGGCCAGACGGTGAGCGAGTACGCGCCGAACCAGGCGCTCGCCACCGTGAGCGCGGCCAGTACGCCGAGGACGGTCGATGGTCGTCGGTGCGCCAGCCCGACGGCCACCGGCAGCAGCAGCAGCACGAATGCCGGTAGCAGCAGCCGCGCCTTGGAGTTCATCAACCCGTTGGATCCGAGGTCCATCGCGAGCACCACCGCCGCGTAGACGAGCAGCGGCCACGCCTCCGACCGTGACCAGGTGAGCAGGCACAGCACGAAGAGCACGAGCGCCCCCGCCAGCATCGCAACGGTGACCACCTCGAGCAACGAGGGCGCGTCGGAGAGCACGTCGACGGCGAAACCGACCGTGGAGATCCCGCCGTCGAGGCGGGAGTCCCAGCCATCCTGCTGTAGCGTCAACCACCCGTCGGCTCGGCCGGTCCGCGACGCCACGAAACCGAGGTAGGCCAGCAGGCCGGCCGGTGCGAGCAGCGCGCCCAACCACGGCCGTGCGCCGTCGCGCCGGTTTACCACCGCCACCAGCGCGGCGAGCCCTACCGCAGCCAGCAGCGCCGCCGCCGTCGGGCGGACCAGCCCGGCCAGCGCGCAGCACAGCCCCGCGAGCAGCCAGCGCCGTTCCAGCACGCCGACCAGCGCCCACACCGCGAGCGCGCAGAACAGCGCTTCCGAGTAGGCCATCGACAGCACCACGGCCATCGGGGAGGCGGCGAACAGCGCGACCAGCACCAGACCGGCACGGTAGGACCCGCCCGGCACGGCGCGGGCGAGCCGGACCAGGCCGTAGGCGCAGGTCACCCCGGCGGCGAGCGTCACCACGAGCGCCGCCGGTACCACCCCGATCCCCGGCAGCCGGGCGACTGCGGCCACCAGCCCCGGGTACCCGGGGAAGAAGACCAGCGCCGTCTCGGGCCCGCGTTCGCCGAACGCGTCGGTGAGCCCGGCCGGCACGTCGCCGTAGCCACCGGTGGCCAGCCCGAGGAACCATTTCCCGTCCCACGAGGTCAGCTCGGAAGTGACCGACACGCCGTTGCGGGAGGACATCCAGGCCAGCACGAGCAGGCCGACCTGGCGCACGACGAGGTACACCAGCGCAGGCGCGAGCAGCACCGCGAGTCGCCGGGAGTCGGGTACGACGGCCGGCTCGACCGCGGGCAGGTCCGGGTGCGCACCGGCCTGCGAGGTCGTCGTGGCGGCCACCCGCACCTCCCTGCTGCTCGTCGTGGGCGCTGGGGTTCAGGCTAACGGCGGGCGGGCGACGGACCGGGGTGCGCCGGTAGGCTGCCCCGAGCACACGCTCGAGCCCGGCAGGGGCCTGGGGCAGCTGCGAGAACGGAGGGTCGGCGTGGCGCTCGTCGTCCAGAAGTACGGCGGATCGTCGGTGTGCAACGCCGATCGGATCACCAAGGTCGCCGAGCGCATCGTGGAGACGGTCAACGACGGCAACGAGGTCGTCGTGGTCGTGTCGGCGATGGGGGACACCTCCGACGACCTGCTCGACCTCGCAGGCCGGGTCTCGCCCGATCCGCACGAACGCGAGCTCGACATGCTGCTCACCGCGGGGGAGCGGATCTCCAACGCGCTGGTCGCGATGGCCGTGCACGCCAAGGGCGTCGACGCGCGGTCGTTCACCGGCTCGCAGGCGGGTGTGATCACTACCTCGGTGCACGGCAAGGCGCGGATCATCGACGTCACGCCCAGCCGGGTGCGCGACGCCCTGGACGAGGGCGCGGTCGCGCTGGTCGCCGGTTTCCAGGGGGTCGCCCAGGACACGCGGGACGTCACCACGCTGGGCCGGGGCGGCTCGGATGTCACCGCGGTCGCGCTCGCCGCGGCGCTCCAGGCCACTGTTTGCGAGATCTACACCGACGTCGACGGTGTGTACTCCGCCGACCCGCGGATCGTGCCGAATGCGCGCAAGCTCGACACCGTCACGCACGAGGAGATGCTCGAGATGGCGGCGTGCGGCGCGAAGGTGCTCATGCTGCGCTGCGTGGAGTACGCCCGGTGCAACGGCGTCGCGGTCCATGTCCGCTCGTCATACAGTGACAAGCCCGGGACGATCGTCTCCGGATCAGTGGAGGACCTCACCGTGGAAAAGGCCATGCTCACCGGCGTCGCGCACGACCGGTCCGAGGCCAAGATCACCGTCACTGACGTGCCGGACGAGCGCGGCAAGGCTGCGGCGATCTTCCGCGCGGTGGCCGACGCAGAGATCAACATCGACATGGTGCTGCAGAACATCTCGCACCTGTCGACCGGGCGCACCGACGTCACGTTCACCCTACCCAGGTCCGACGGGAAGCGGGCGGTCGCGGCGCTGCAGGCCGCCCGTGACCGGATCGGTTTTGCCGAGGTGCTCTACGACGACCACATCGGCAAGGTGTCGCTGATCGGGGCGGGCTTGCGCTCGCACCCGGGCGTCACCGCGGGATTCTGCGAGGCGCTCGCCGGGGCCGGGGTGAACATCGATGTCATCAACACCTCGGAGATCCGCATCTCGGTGCTGGTCCGCGAGGAGCATCTCGACACCGCGGTGCGGGCGATCCACGAGGCGTTCGACCTCGGCGGCGACGCACAGGTCGTGGTCCACGCCGGTACGGGAAGGTGAGCGGTGTGAGTGCGCCTACCCTGGCCATTGTCGGCGCGACCGGAGCCGTCGGCACCGTCATGATCGACATCATCAACGCGCGGCCGCAGGTGCCGTGGGGCGAGATCCGGCTGATCGCCTCGACCCGCTCGGCCGGCAAGAAGATCACCGTGCGGGGCGAGGTGCGCACCGTCGTCGAACTCGCCCCCGAGGCCTTCGACGGGGTGGACATCGCGATGTTCGACGTCCCCGACGAGATCTCGAGGGAGTGGGCCCCGGTCGCCGCCGCACGTGGCGCGATCGCGGTCGACAACTCCGGCGCGTTCCGGATGGATCCCGAGGTGCCGCTGGTGGTTCCCGAGGTGAATGCTGCGGACGCGGGGATCCGGCCGAAGGGGATCGTCGCCAATCCGAACTGCACGACGCTGTCGATGATGGCCGCGCTGGGAGCGCTGCACCGCGAGTTCGGGCTGCGCGAGCTGGTGGTGGCCAGCTACCAGGCCGCCTCCGGCGCCGGCCAGGAAGGTGTCGACCGGCTCTACGCCGAGCTTGCCGCCGTCGCGGGCAAGGACCTCGGGGTGCGAGCAGGCGACGTCGCCGAAGCGCTGTCGGCCGTGGGCCTGCCCGCGGGGTCGCCGTTCCCCGCGCCGCTCGCACTCAACGTCGTGCCGTGGGCCGGCTCGCTGAAGGAGGATGGCTGGGCCTCGGAGGAGCTCAAGGTCCGCAACGAGTCCCGCAAGATCCTCGGCATCCCGGACCTCAAGGTCTCCGCGACCTGCGTGCGGGTGCCGGTAGTGACCACCCACGCGCTCGTGGTCCACGCCGTGTTCTCGGAGCCGGTCACGGTCGAGGCGGCGCGGAAGGTCTTCGAGGCCCAGCCGACGATCGTGCTGCAGGACGACCCGGCGGCCGGCGAGTGGCCAACGCCGGCGTCCGTGGTCGGCGGCGACCCGACGTATGTCGGGCGGATCCGGCAGGCGCTGGACTTCCCCGACACGCTGGACTTCTTCGTCTGCGGGGACAACCTGCGCAAGGGCGCGGCGCTGAACACCTACGAGATCGCCGAGACGCTCGTCTCCTCGTGAGTGCTAGGCGCGGGCGAAGAAGCGCTCCGCGGTACGGCGCAGCAGCGCGAGCTTGCGACGCTGGTCGTCGACGGTGATCGCGTTGCCGCGCAGTGAGGTCGCGAACCCGCACTGAGTGCCGACCGCGAGGCGCTCGGGGTCGATCAGGCGGGTCGCCTCGTGCAACCGCGCGGTGAGCTCCTCCTCGGTCTCCTGCCGGGGTGACTTGGTGGTGACCAGACCCAGCACCACCTGCCTGTCGGCGGGCACCAGGCGCAGCGGGTCGAAGCCGCCGGACCGCTCGTCGTCGTACTCCAGCAGCAGCCGATCGGCGTCGATCCCGCCGAACACCGGAGCAGCGATCGCCTCGTAGCCCCCGGCGACGAGCCAGCGGCTGTGCTGGTTTCCCCGGCAGAGGTGGAACCCGAACGTCGCCGGTCGCCCGGCCGCGATCACCGCGTTGTCCAGCTCGATGCCGTAGGACAGCCACCGCTGCGCGCTCCACCCCCGTGCCTCGTAGAACGCGCGCCAGGTCGGGTCGACCAGCAGCGGGTAGTGCGGTGCGTCGAGCTGGATGTAGCTGCAGCCCAGCCGGTGCAGCTCCCGCACCTCCGCACACAGGATCGCCACGACGTCCGACATGAAGTGCTCCAGCGTGGGGTAGGCGTCCGTCGGGCGCTCCGGCGACCACAGGTTGGCAAGCAGGGTCGGGCTCGGCAGCGTGACTTTCGCCTGCCGGTCGGTGTGCGCGCGCAGGAACGTGAACTCCTCGGCGGCCAGGCTGCGGCGTTGCCGCAGCGGCGCCACGACGGCAAGATCCGCGGGACGCTCGCGGTATAGGTCGCCGACCACGTCGGAGTGCCACTGCCCCCACAGCCAGGCGTCCATGCTCAGGCCGTCGACCCCGTCGACGGCCGCGGTGAACTCGCTCTGGAACGACTCGCGCCGCAGCTCCCCATCGGTGACGACCGGGCATCCGGCCTGCTGCTGCAGCTCGAGTACCTCGCGGACGGCGCGGTCCTCGACGGCCTTGAACGCCGCGGCGCCGAGGCTGCCCTCGGCGTAGGACTGCCTGGCCTCGAGCAGGTAGGACGGTCGCAGCAGGCTGCCGACGTGCTCGGCCCGAGCGGTGACGCCCATGGACGCAGCCTACGGCCGCGTCAGCGCAGCTCGTGGGTGCCGTCGGGCAGCCGGCGGGCGAGCCCGCGTCGGGCCAGCAGCTCCATGAGCGGGACGGCGACCCGGCGGGTGGTGTCCAGCGCCTGCCGGGCCTGGCTCATCGTGAACGGCGAGGGCAGCGCGACGAGCCGCTCGGCGGCGGCGTCGTCGGCGCCGGGCAGCAGGTAGATCCCGTCGCCGACCTTGAGCAGCTCGCCAGCGCGCACCGCGGCGGCGAGCTGCTTGGGCCCGAGGCCGAGCTCGGTCAACCGGTCAGCTGCGGGGGCGGTGAACGGGCGGGCCGCGAGCTCATCGCGCACCGCGTCCACCGCGCGGCGAACGGCGGGTGGCAGCTCGGCGCGCGGTGGGCCGTGGTGCACGCGACCGTCGCGCAGCGTCAGCTCCGGTCCGAGCACCAGCTCGACGAGCCGGGCGTCGGGCAGCCGGGTGACCTGCCGCGCGGTCTCCAGCGGCATCCCGGGCTCGAGCGGGTTCGCGGCCGCGTGCTCGGCGACGGCGGTGACCAGCCGCGCGTCAGGCATGCCGGTGATCTGCCGTGCGGTCTCCAGTGGCATCCCGGGCTCGAGCGGGTTCGCGGCCGCGTGCTCGGTCACCGCGGTCGCGAGCGCAGCGGCTCGCTTGGTGAGCACCTCGCGGT
>JBOHGT010000140.1:0-7622 GCA_050700385.1 Pseudonocardiaceae bacterium
GCCCGGCACCGGCGGCACGAACGGCGCCGACCCGGTGGCCAGCACCAGCGCGTCGTAGCGCAGCTCGTCGCCCGACGCGGTGCGCACGCGGCGCCCGCCGGTGTCGATGGCCACGCACGGGTCACCCGGTCGCAGCTCCACGCGCTCGTCGTGCACGCCCGGCAGCGTCAGCGCGTCGGCGTCCCAGGAATCCACGTAGGACGAGAGCGCGACCCGGTCGTAGGCGTGCCGCCGCTCCTCGGCCAGCACCACGATCCGCCACTGCCGGCCGGTGTCGCGTTCGACGAGAGCCTCGACGAGGCGGTGGCCGACCATGCCGTGGCCGGCGATCACGAGGGTGCGCATCAGGCGGCTCCTTCCCGTTCGGCAGGCACCAGGTCGTCCTCGGGTGCCGGGTCGGACTCGGGTGCCGGGTCGGACTCGGCGAGCCAGCTGCACAGGCCGTCGACGGCGTCGGCGCAGCTACCGCATCCGGTGGTGGCACGGGTGGTGGCGGCCAGCGCCTGGCGGTTGCGGGCGCCGTCGCGCCAGGCACCGACCAGCTCGCGCTTGGTGACCCCGTTGCAGTTGCAGACCACGGCGCGGGCGGGCAGCTGGGCCGGGGACTCGGTGACCGCTCCCAGGGCACGGCCCAGCAGCAGCGCGAAGCGGTCGGCCGGCGCAGGCGCGCCGGTGTCGTAGAGCTGGGTGACCGGCCCGGTGGCCTCGGGCAGGCCGAGCAGCACCGCGCCGGCGATCCGGCCCTCGCGCAGCGAGAGCGCTCCGTAGCGGCCGCGGGCGGGGTCCTCCACGCGCACCACTTCGGCGTCCTCGCCGGGCAGCTCGCCCATCGCGGCGAGGTCGACGTCACGGGCCTTGAGCCGGGTGACCAGCGCCGAGCCGGTGTACCGGGCGTTGCGGTCGGCGCCGGTGAGCAGGTCGGCGAGGGTGTCGGCCTGCTCCCAGCAGGGCCCGACCAGGCCGTGGCAGCGGCCGCGGTGCTCGGCGCACTCGCCGATCGCGTGCACCCCGGGCGCGGAGGTGGCCATCCGGTCGTCGACGACGATGCCCCGCTCCACCCGCAGCCCGGCGCTGCGGGCGAGCCAGGTCTGCGGCGCGACCCCGGCGGACACCACCACCCCGGCGACGTCCAGCACCGAGCCGTCGGTCAGCTCCAGCCGTCCGGGCTGCCAGCGTGCCGCGCCGATGCTGAGCCGGAAGCGCACCCCGAGCCCGCCGAGCACACCGGCGAGCACCGCGCCCCCGCCCGGGTCGAGCTGGCGCTCCATGAGGTGGCCGACCGGGTGCACGACCGTGACGTCGACACCGAGGCCGGCCAGCCCGCGGGCGGCTTCCACACCGAGCAGCCCGCCGCCGAGCACGGCCATCGGGCCGCGGCGGGCAAGCTCGGTGATCCGCTCGCAATCGGCCAGCGTGCGGAACGTGACGACGCCCTCCGCGGGTGCGCCGTCCGGGCCTGCGAGGCCCTCGACCGGCGGGATGGCTGCCCGCGAACCGGTGGCCAGCACCAGGTCGCGGTAACCGAGCTGGGTGTCGTCGTCGAAGGTGACCCGCCGGGCCCGGGTATCGAGACCGACCACCCGCGCTCCGAGCCGCACCTCGACGGCGGACCCGGCGAGCTCGAGCGCCTCGGCCGTGCTGGTGCCGGCGAGTACCGACGACAGCAGCACCCGGTTGTAGGCCGGGCACGGCTCGGCACCGAGCACGGTCACCGGCAGGTCGGCAGACCGCCGCCGCAGCCCCTGGGCCAGCCGGTGCCCGGCCATGCCGTTGCCCACGATCACCACGCTCATGGCTCGCTCCGCTCGGCTCGTGAGTGATTTCGGTAGCGATCGCTACCGAAATCACTCACGTCTGGTTCGAGGCGCACGGCGCAGACCTTGAACTCCGGCATCCGGGAGACGGGGTCGAGCGCGGGGTTGGTGACCAGGTTGGCCCGCTCGTCGCCGGGGAAGTGGAAGGGCAGGAAGACAGTGTCGGTGCGCATCGAGTCGTCGGTGCGCACCGTGGCGAGCACGCTGCCGCGGCGGCCCACCACCCGGGCGCGGGCCCCCTCCACCACACCCGCTCCGGCTGCGGTGTCGGGGTGCACCTCGACGAAGCCCTCGGGGTCCGCGGCGAGCAGCTCGGGCACCCGCCGGGTCTGCGCGCCCGACTGGTACTGCGCGAGCACCCGCCCGGTGGTGGCACGCAGCGGGTAGGCTCCGCCTGCGCGCTCGGCGGGGCCGACGTTCTCGAGGACGCCGGGGTCGACCGGGACGAACCGGGCGCGGCCGTCTGGGTGTGCGAAACGCTCGGTGAACAGCCGTGGTGTCCCGGGGTGCCCGGGGTCGGGGCAGGGCCAGTACAGCGCCTCCCCGGCGTCGAGGCGTTCCCAGGTGATCCCGGCGTAGTCCGCTGTGCCGCCCGCCGAGGCGGCGCGCAGCTCGTCGTAGACCGCCCGCGGCTCGACGGGGAACCGCCCGGCGGGCTGCCCGAGCCGAACGGCGAGGCCGTGCAGTACGTCGAGATCGGAGCGCACCCCGTCCGGCGGGTCGATGGCACGGCGGCGGCGCAGCACGCGGCCCTCGAGGTTGGTCATGGTGCCCTCCTCCTCGGCCCACTGCGTCACCGGCAGCACCACGTCGGCGAGCTGCACGGTCTCGCCGGGCACCAGGTCGGCCACCACGAGCAGGTCCAGCGCGGCGAGCCGCCCGACGACGTGCCCGGCGTGCGGCGCGGAGACCGCCGGGTTGGAGCCGAAGACCAGCAGCGCGCGGGGCCCGCCGGGGGTGCCCAGCGCGTCGAGCAGCTCGTAGGCCGAGCGACCCGGCCCGGGCAGGGCCTCGGCGTCGACCCCCCACACCCGGGCGACGTGCTCCCGGGCGTCCGGATCGTCGATGCGCCGGTAGCCGGGCAGCTGGTCGGACTTCTGGCCGTGCTCGCGCCCGCCCTGCCCGTTGCCCTGGCCGGTGATGCAGCCGTAACCGCTGCCGGGGATGCCGGGCAGGCCCAGCGCGAGCGCGAGGTCGATCAGCGCGCTCACCGTCGCGGTGCCGGTGGCGTGCTGCTCGACGCCGCGGCCGGTGAGCACGAATACCCCGGCGCCGCGCCGGCGTGCCCCGCCGAGCAGCCCCGCGGCGGCCCGCAGCGCTGCCACCCCCACGCCGCTGACCCGCTCGACCCGCTCGGGCCACCACGCCGCAGCCGCCCGGCGCACCCCGTCGAAACCGGTGGTGCGGGCGGCGATGTAGCCCTCGTCGCACCAGCCCTCGGCGATCACCACGTGCAGCAGGCCCAGCGCGACGGCGAGGTCGGTGCCGGGCTCGGGGGCCAGGTGCAGCCCACCCCTGGCCACCGCGCGCTGCGCCGTGGCCGAGCGCCGCGGGTCGACGACGACGAGCTGTGCGGCATCGAGATGCCCGAGCAGTGGCGGCATGGTTTCGGCGGTGTTCACCCCTGCGAGCAGCACGACCTCGGCGCCGCCCAGGTCGGTCACCGGGAACGGCATGCCGCGGTCGAGGCCGAACGCGCGGTTGCCCGCGGCAGCCGCCGACGACATGCAGAACCGGCCGTTGTAGTCGATCTGCGAGGTCCGCAGCGCCACCCGGGCGAACTTGCCCAGCTGGTAGGCCTTCTCGTTGGTCAGCCCGCCCCCGCCGAAGACCGCGACGGCATCGGGTCCCGCCGCCCGCTGCGCGTCGCGGATCCCGGCCGCCACGACATCCAGCGCGTCGTCCCAGGACGCCGGGCACAGCTTGCCGCCGCGGCGCACCAGCGGGACGGTGAGCCGGTCGGGCGCGCCGAGCACGGCCGCCGCCGTCCAGCCCTTGCGGCACAGCCCGCCCCGGTTGGTCGGGAAGTCCCGCGGCGCCACCACCACCCCGTCCGGGCCGCCAGGCGCCAGCGTGGTGCCGCACTGCAGGGCGCAGTACGGGCAGTGGCTGTCCACGGTGGTCATCTCGGGCGTCACACGGCGGTCGCGTAGACGGGCTGCCCGTCGGGCGCCGTCACCGGCACCCGCCACCGCAGGTAGACCGCGTAGGTCACCACGGCACACACCCCGTAGAAGGCCAGGAAGGAGTAGAAGGCGGGAACCCCGTTCCCGACCGCCTGGAAGGACTGCCGGAAGGCGAGGTTGATGAACAGCCCGCCGAGCGCCCCGATCGCGGAGACGATCCCGATGACCGCGCCGGAGATCCGCCGCGCCCGCAACAGCGCAGTCTCGGCCGGCTCGCCCTCGGCGATCGCGACGTCCGCCTTGGCGCGGTAGATGCTCGGGATCATCTTGTAGGTGGAGCCGTTGCCGATGCCGGAGAGGACGAACAGCGCGATGAACCCGGCCGTGAACAGCGCCAGCGACTCCGCCGTCGAGGCCATGATGACCGCCACGGTGCCCACGGCCATCGCCAGGAAGGTCCAGAACGTCACCCGCGAGCCACCGATGCGGTCCGACAGCCAGCCGCCGAGCGGTCGGATCAGCGAGCCCAGCAGCGGGCCGATGAAGGTCACCGCCGCGGCCTGCAGCGGGGTGCGGTCGAACTGGTTCTGCAGCACCAGGCCGAAGGCGAAGCTGTAGCCGATGAAGGAGCCGAACGTCCCGATGTAGAGGAACGACATCACCCACAGCTGGGAGTCCGACAGCGCCTCCTTGGCGGCGCCGGTGTCGTTGCGCACCGAGGACAGGTTGTCCATGAACAGCGCGGCGCACACCGTGGCGATGACGATGAGCGGGATGTAGATGCCCATCAGCAGCCGGGGTGCCCCGGTGCCCGCGAGCACGATGACCAGCAGCCCGACCAGCTGCACCACGGCCACCCCGATGTTGCCACCACCGGCGTTGAGCCCGAGCGCAGCGCCCTTGAGCCGCTCCGGGTAGAAGGTGTTGATGTTCGCCATCGAGGAGGCGAAGTTGCCGCCGCCCAGGCCCGCGATCGCCGCCACGACCAGCAGCGTCGAGTACGACACCCCAGGTTCCATCACGACGGCGGCCAGGATCGTCGGCACCAGCAGCAGGCCGGCACTGATGATCGTCCAGTTGCGGCCGCCGAACAGCGCCACGGCGAAGGTGTAGGGCACCCGTAGCAGCGCTCCGACCAGGCTGGGCACCGCGACCAGCAGGAACTTGCCTGCGGCGTCGACGCCGTACTCCGGGCCCATGAACAGGACGAGCACCGACCACAGCACCCACACGGAGAACCCGATGTGCTCGGCGAAGATCGAGAACCACAGGTTGCGGAAGGCGACCCGCCTGCCGCTGGTCTCCCAGAACGCGGGGTCCTCCGGCTCCCAGTCGTCGATCCACCGGTTGCGCCGGACCGCCGTGTTCTGCGTGGGCATCGCGCCTCCCTGGCCTTCGTCGGGTCAGGTACCCGACGCTAGGCAGCGAGTGTCATCGCGATGTTGCCTGCTGTTGCGGTCGTGAGAACACCGCTTCACATCCCGCCGGCGGTGCCGGTGAGGTGGTGCTGTCTCTACAGCAGCTGCGTGACCAGCGTGATCGCGCGCCGCAACCCGGCCAGTGACTCCTCGCCGGCATGTGGGTGCATGGCGTGCACGGCGATGCGGAACAGCAGCGCGCGCAGCAGCACCTGCGGCCACTCCGGTAGCGACGACCAGCGATGCAGCAAGCCCGGGTCGGCACCGCCCCAGGCCAGCGCATCGACCACGACCACCGCAGCGGCCCACTCCGCCGGACGCCAGTAGGGCACCAACCCCACCACGGCGGGCGTCGCGGTGCCGGCGAAGAGCACGTTGCCGAACAGGTCGCCGTGCACGAGCTGCGGGCGCAGGCCGAGCGGGCGCCGCTCGCCGGCCAGCTGGGTGAACGAGCGTCCACCCCGCTCCGGGTCGAGCGCGGGCTGCTGCTCGCCCCATGCTGCGGCGTCGGCGATGGCGTAGAGGTCGGTGCGGTCGGCGAGAAAGCGTGGGCGAGCCAGCTCGGCGGTGGCGTCATGCAGTCGCTGCGACACCACGACGACCTCGTCGTGCCGGGGCTCGGGCCGTCCGGTGAGGTAGCGGCTGGCCGCCCAGCCGGCCACCACCCAGCGCCCGTCGGTCGAGCGCAGCGGGCGCGCCAGCCGCACCCCGTCGGCCTGCAGGGTGTCCAGGGTCTGTGCCACCCAGGCAGCCCCGGGGGTGCCCGCCACCGGCTGCAGGACGATATCGCCGCAGCGCCACACCAGGCCGCGCTCGGGCAGTGTCTCCGGCTCGGCCTCGCGTACCCCGAACGCGGCGCGGACGTGCTCGGGCGGGGGCTGCATCGGCTCCGGCGGCAACGGCACGACCGCGCACGCTACCGCCGCGTCGCCCATCGCGGCCGCACCCACGCCGCAGCATGCTCAGTAGGTGGGCCTCAGTAGTGGGCCTCAGTAGGTGGGCAGGGAGGGGTCGACCTGCTTGGCCCACGCGAGCACCCCGCCACTGACGTGCACCGCGTCACGGAACCCTGCCTTCTGCAGCGCGGCCAATGCCTCCGCGGAGCGTTGCCCTGACTTGCAGTGCAGCACCAGCGGCTTGTCCTGCGGCAGCTCCGCCAGGGCCTCGCCGGACAGGATCCGGTCCTTGGGGATCAGCGTGGATCCGGGGATCTTGACGATGTCGTACTCGTGCGGCTCCCGGACGTCGACCAGCGCGAAGTCCTTGCCCGAATCGATCATCTCCTTGAGCTCGACCGCGGTGATCGTGGAGTTCGCGGCGGCCCGCTGCGCGTCGTTGCTCACGGTCCCGCAGAACGCCTCGTAGTCGATCAGCTCGGTGACCGGCTCGGCCCCCGGGTCCTGGCGGATCTTGATGGTGCGGTAGCTCATCTCCAGAGCGTCGTAGACCATCAGCCGGCCGAGCAGCGTCTCCCCGATCCCCGTGATCAGCTTGATCGCCTCGTTGACCATGATCGAGCCGATCGACGCGCACAGCACGCCGAGCACGCCGCCCTCGGCGCAAGAGGGCACCATCCCGGGCGGCGGCGGCTCGGGGTACAGGTCGCGGTACTGCGGCCCGTGCTCCTCCCAGAACACCGACGCCTGGCCCTCGAAGCGGAAGATCGAGCCCCACACGTAGGGCATGCCGAGGATCACGCAGGCGTCGTTGACCAGGTAGCGGGTGGCGAAGTTGTCGGTGCCGTCGAGCACGAGGTCGTAGTCGCGGAAGACGTCCAGCGCGTTGGAGGAGTCCAACCGGAGTTGGTGCAGCCGCACGTCGACGAACGGGTTGACCTCGCGGATGGAGTCCCTGGCGGACTCGCCCTTCGGGCGCCCGATGTCGGACGTGCCGTGGATGATCTGGCGCTGCAGGTTCGACTCGTCGACCTCGTCGAACTCGACGATGCCCAGCGTGCCCACGCCGGCGGCGGCCAGGTAGAGCAGCGCGGGGCTGCCCAGGCCACCGGCGCCGATGACCAGCACCTTGGCATTCTTCAACCGCTTCTGCCCGTCCACCCCGACATCCGGGATGATCAGGTGCCGGCTGTAGCGGGCGATCTCCTCCTTGCTCAGTTCAGTAGCGGGCTCCACCAACGGCGGCAGGCTCATCGGGGTGCTCCTCACTCCCTCGGTGCGGTCTCTCTGCAGTCTCAACGCGGGCAGCAAGGCGCCTCTTCCCGCACGTAGGTGGCTCTTCAAGAGCTACCAACCCCGGGTTGGTAG
>JBOHGT010000141.1:0-13764 GCA_050700385.1 Pseudonocardiaceae bacterium
CGGTTTCGTGGCGCAGTGGCACCTCCCGGAGGTCACCTGGGGGCAGATGACCGAGGACGGCGAGACCGGCATCCACCTCTGGGCTCCGGACGGCTCCCGTGCCTCGGTCCGCAGCACCTCCACCGACAGCGGCTTCCGGGTCAGCCAGGCCGGCCCCCGCCGGCTGTGGGACCGCGTCGAGGAGGCCGTCGCGTTCTTGTGGCTGGAGGGAGTTGCCGCAACGGTCACCTGCCAACCGTCGGTCACCAGCGCGGCGGCATGTTCAGGCGCTCTCTGGGCGAGCGGTGCGGCGCAGACCACGAGGGCGAGAGAGTGAGTCACGGTCCCTACTCCACAGCCCGGGGCGGCCGACGCCAGAGCTTGCCGCGGTGTAACCACCGCCACTCGTCGGCGGGCAGGACGCCGATACTGCACGGGCTCTCGATCGCCACGTCGTCATTGTCGCGCGATCGGGTCGATACCATGCTCGCCGAACTGCTTACGTCTGTACGAGGGATCGCGGTGGCCGAAGCCGGAGCGCGACGTCGAGCGCGACCAGCCGGTTCTCGTGCTCGCGTCCGGCTCGGACCGCGTCGACGAGGACAAGCTCACGGCAGGGTCTGGGCGGCCGCGGGCACTCCCCGAGCGGTGTTCTCCGCCTCGCCGGTGGCATTGCGCCGGGTGGCCGACGCGCAGCTGGTCTCGGTCGCCTCGACCTGAGCACCTGGGTTCAGCCGATGCGGCTCGCCAGTCTCGGCTGTCCCGGGCCGGACAGTTCGCCCACCACGCCGCGCCGCCCGGCGACGGCCATCAGCAGCGCCTCGGCCGGCCCCGCACCTCCGGCCCCTGACCGGTAGACCAGTCGAGATCGGTGGCGACCAGGCGCACGCCCCGCACCCGCCAGAAACCGCCGATGACGGGGGCGGCCAGCGCGCCGCGCAGCGCGGGCAGCAGCCGCTCCGCCGGGATGTCGCGCGGCATCCCGAGCGGGCGCCGGATGTCCTGCTGGTGGATGAGCCCGTCGACCAGCGCGAGCGCGCCGCCGAAGGCCGCGGTCAGGCCTCGCGGTTCCAGGTGATCCCGCAGCACCGCCAGCAACTGGTCCGGGCTGTGCGTCTGGTACTGCGCCAAGCCGACGGCGTTGGCCCGCTGCGGCAGGAACCGGCCCTGCACGAGGCGTCCGACCAGGCCGCGCCCGTCCAGTTCGTCGTAGCTGATCACGTGTGCCACCACATCTCGCACCCGCCAGCCCGCACACAGGCTCGGCGCCTCCCATTGCTGCGGTGACAGGGTGGCGAGGAACGCCGCGAAATCCGCCCGCTCCTCCCGCGCCAGGCGCCTCAGGTCCATGCCGGCGATCATGCCGGAACCTCAGCCCCCTGCGCACCCGGGGTGGGTGCGCAGTTCAGAGCAGTGCGTCGAGGTCGAGCCGTAGGTCGAACGGCTCCTCGATGGTGACCGCGCCGGTGAGCGGGGACGCGACGAGGTAGCCGAACTCCCCGGCCAGGTGACTGGGGGTGAGCGAGACGCCGTCCTCGATGTCGATGACCCAGTAGTGCGGGATGCCGGCGTCGGCGGCGCGCGATCCTGGAGAAGCTGCATGCGGGGCCCCTGGCGGTGGGGATGCTGGCCGATCAGCTGCCGATCTCACGGCCAGCGGTCTCCCAGCACCTTCGCGTGCTCAAAGAGGCCGAGCTGGTCGTGGACTCCACCGTCGGGACCCGACACCTGTATCGCGTCAACCGGTCGGGGCTGCAGGCCGTGCGCGACTACCTCGACCGGTTCTGGGCCACCAGGTTGGACAGCTTCGCCGCACTCGCCGAAGCCGAGGCCGTCAAGGACGCGGTCACCGAGGCCGAGGCGCTGATCGACCAGCACCCCGACACCACCTGACAGCCACACCGTCATACCCGCCCGTGGGAGGAGCCCGGCATGACCGCCTCGGACCAGGAGATGGCCGTCCACCGCTCGGTGACCGTGCCCCTCACGCGCGATCGCGCGTTCGAGCTGTTCACCGCTCCATGGGCGCGTTCTGGCCGGCCGAGCACAGCATCGGTACTGCCGCTATCGCCGATGTCGTCGTCGAGCCCCGCGTCGGTGGCCGCTGGTTCGAACGTGGCGTCGACGACTCCGAATGCGACTGGGGGCGGGTGGCCGCGTGGGAGCCACCCGGGCGGGTCGTGCTGCTGTGGCAGATCGGCGTCGACTGGACGAGGGATCCCGACTTCGAGACCGATGTCGAGGTGACCTTCACCGAGGAGCAACCCGGACGCACCCGCGTCGATCTCACCCATCGCCACCTCGAACGCTACGGCGCGCAGGCCGAGGCCATGCGCGCGGTGTTCGACTCGCCAGAGGGTTGGACGGGCACGCTCGCCCGCTTCGCCGAGCTCGCCGTCTGAACCGTCACTCCCGTCTGGCACCCGTAGCTGGCTCGCCGGTGGTTGCAGCCATTCACGAAGGCGGGTGCTGCACCAGGGTGTTCTGGCGTGCTGCGATCCACCACCGGTCGTGCTCCTGGACAAGGACGTACAGCGCGCTCGCGTGGCTCTGTCAAGATTGGCTGACCCCGGGATGACACGGAGTGAGTCGGCCCCACCGGGGAGTTCGCTCTGTCCGTCGTGCCCTTCTGGCAGACTCCGGTTGTGGCTTGGTCGCCGGATCGTGATGCGCTTCGTGATCGAGTCGCGGTGGTGGCCGGGGCGACCCGCGGGGCCGGGCGTGGCATCGCCGCCGCGTTGGGCGAGGCCGGCGCCACGGTCATCTGTACCGGACGCAGCAGCACGGCCGGCACCGGCGCGATCCGGTCGGACTATGACCGTGTCGAGACCATCGAGGAGACCGCCGAGCTCGTCACCCGGCTCGGCGGGGTCGGAATCGCGGTCCAGGTCGATCACCTCGACTCCGAGCAGGTGCGGCGCCTGGCGCAGCGCGTCCGCGACGACCACGGCCACCTCGATGTGCTCGTGAACGACATCTGGGGCGCCGAGGTGCTCAAAGGCCCCCCGTCGGCATGGAACACCCCGATCTGGCGACACGACCTGGACAGTGGTCTGCGCATCCTGCGGCTGGCCATTGATACCCACCTGGTCACCTCGCATCACCTGTTGCCGCTGCTGGTCGACCGGCCGGGTGGGCTGCTCGTCGAGGTCACCGACGGCACCGCCGCCTTCAACGCGGATCAGTATCGGATCTCGGTGTATTACGACCTGGCGAAGGTCGCGGTGAACCGGCTGGGGTTCTCCCAGGGCCACGAGCTCGAACCGCACGGCGCGACCGCAGTCGCCATCACACCGGGCTGGCTGCGTTCGGAGATGATGCTCGACAACTTCGGCGTGACCGAAGACAACTGGCGCGATGCTCTCGATGGCTCGGTCGAGGGATACCCCCCGGCGCCCGACGGGTTCGACTCCTCCGAGTCACCGCGATACGTCGGCCGCGCCATCGCAGCCCTGGCCGCGGACCCCGACCGGGCGCGGTGGAACCAGCACTCGGTAACCTCGGCCGACCTCGCCCGCGAGTACGGCTTCACCGACGTTGACGGCTCTCAGCCCGACAGCTGGGCCAGGCACCACTGACCACGCTCTTGGCCGGTGCCGGTTCAACCGATGGCCACGGCGAAGGCCGCGCCACGCTCAGCATCCGGGTGCGGTATCCAGCCGGGCGACGAGGGTCTTCGGGGCAATATTCCGGTAGCCGTCGGTGATGATCTCGCGAACTTTTTCACCCCTCTGACACTCATCGACCCACAACGAAGACCCCGACCAGCCGCATGACCTGCTTGAGTGGCTTCGCCCACAGGTAACAGCAACTTTGTCGGCACGCCCGGCTCGAGCAGCGGAGTGAAGGTTCGAGGTGTTCGGCCGCCCCAGCGGCCGGGCACTGCCCTGGCTGGCCGACGACGCGGAAGCGGACGCCGACATGTGGGTCCCGCGCGACCGAGACCGAGCCGAAGTCATCGAGCTGCACGCGGTCTCGGCTGCGCAGAGCGACGCGACGATCGAGGCGCTCCCACTCGACGGTCTCGGTGACGTGCCGTGGTGGCCGCCGGAGCGTCGACGGGTCACACTCCACCAGATCCTCGTCCACATGTGCGTCGAGACCGCCCGTCACGCCGGCCACGCCGACATCCTGCGCGAGCTCATCGACGGTGCCGCAGGCAACGGGCCGGACGACGCGAACGTGACGAGGCGCAGCCCGGAGGAGTGGGCTCAGCACCACGCCCGACTCGAAGCGGCAGCGCTGGAGGCCGGCCGACGGGAGCAAGACGATCGCGCCTGACATCGGATCAGCGCAGAGCCGCCACTGGGGCACTACGGCAGCTCACGGGTTGGTTGAGTTCGGCTCCGTGTCCAGCATGGCTGCGCGCTGATCTGGCGTGGGGACGGCCTCCGTTGCCGGACCTTCGTGAGCAGCGTCGCCACGAGGGCGGCGCCGAGCGCGAGCAGGGTTGCGCCGACGATGAATGCGTGCGAGAAACCCTCCGTCAGCGCGCGCATCGGGTCGATACCTCCGGCGGTGAGGGCCCCGCTGCGACGCACAGCCAGACCGACCAGTACCGACACGCCGACGGCGCCGCCAACCTGCTGGACGGTGTTGAGCACGGCCGAGCCGATCGCTGCGTCTTCCTTTGTTGTACCCGCGACCGCGGCGACGGTCAGGGCTGGGAACCCCAGACCGAGGCCGAAGGCTGCCAGGAGCATGCCGGGCAACACGTCAGCGGCGTAGCCGTCACTGGGCGAGACACCGGTGAGCAGTACCAGGCCGCTTGCGGCCACGAGGAACGCCGTGACGAGCGTCCAGCGCACGCCGATCCGGCGCACCGCGACGGACGACACGGCGACGCCGGCCAGGATTCCGGCGCCGTAGGGCAGGTAGGCGATTCCCGCCGTGAGCGGGCGGTAGCCGAGCACGGTCTGCAGGTGGAGCATGAGCAGGAAGGACATCGCGAAGAAGACGGCGGTGAACAGCAGGCTCGTGCCGTTTGCGACGATCCGCACCCGGGAGGAGAGCAGCGACCGCGGCACCAGCGGCTCCGGCGCGCGAGCCTCGACCACGATGAACGAGACGGCCAGGACGGCCGCGAGGACGAAGGCTACGGTCGACCCGGCCATGGCCCAGCCGGAGGCAGCGGCCTCGAGCAGTCCGTAGACGAGGCTGACGAGTGCGCTGGTGCCCAGGATCGCGCCGGGGACGTCGAGGCGAGCAGGCCGGCCGGCCCGGCTCTCTGCGACCAGCCGCGGGATGAGCACCATGGCCAGCGTAGCGACGGGCAGGTTGATGAAGAAGATCCAGCGCCAGGACGCGAGGCCGGTCAGCGCACCGGAGATCACGAGGCCGGTGGTGCCGCCCAGGACCGCGATGGCGCCCCAGATGCCCAGCGCCCTAGCGCGTTCCCGGTCCCCGGGGAACAGGAGGGTGATCAGCGCGAGCGCCGCCGGGCTGGTCATGGCCGCGCCGGTGCCCTGCCCGAACCGGCTGACCACGAGCTGCCAGGGCTCCTGGGTGAGCCCGCAGGCAAGGCTGGCCACAGCAAACAGCGCGACCCCGGCGAGGAACAGCCGGCGCCGGCCGAGCAGGTCGCCGGGCGGCCGAACAACAGCAGCAGGCCGCCGAAGGCGAGGAAGTAGGCGTTGACCACCCAGGCCAGACCGGCGGTGCTGAAGCCGAGGTCGTCCCGGATGGTGGGCAGCGCGACGTTCACTGCAGTGTCGTCGAGCACCAGCATGAACTGCACGAAGCACAGCACGACCAGCGCCTGCCAGCGGCGGGGGTCGGGCGCGGCAGGAGCGGGCACCGGAGTCACCCCGCGGAATCCAGTGGCACCGCGACAGCACTTCCTCGGGTTGGGGTCATCAGCCGATACCGGTGAGCTCGTCCAGCACCGCCACGAGGTGATCGGCCTCGGTGTCGGTGAGCACCGCGATCGCGAGTCCGAACGACTCGTCGGTGAGCTGCTCGGCTCGCTGCCAGCGGTCGACCAGGTCGCTGCGCGCGTGTGCGCGGGCGATCAGCGCGTCGGCGTCCTCGACGCGCCACCCGGTGCGCAGCAACCGTCCGCGCCCGCCACCGGGGTCGGCGACGACCGCCTCGGTGACACCGAGCCCACCGGCGCGCAGCGCCGCGAAGTGCAGGCCACCGCGCAGCTCGCGCGCGAGCATCAGGGCGTGCGCGAGGCGGGCGGGGGCGTCATGGGGTCGGGCCTGTGCCCGCCATCCGGCGACCAGCGGCAGTGCCGAAGCGTCCGCCGAGTCCACGATGCGGTAGAGCAGCGTGGCTGCGCGGGCTGCCGAGGGGACGTCGGCGAGGACCCGACGGCCCCAGGCGGCGGACGCGCGCGCGTACGCGTCGACGGCGGCTGCCGCGGGCACGGCGGGGGTGGCCTTGCCGATCACCAGCTCGACCAGCCAGTCGGGGAAGATCCCGAACAGCGTCGTGACGACGTGCGCCGGCGGATCACCCAGGACCGCGGAGCGACCCCGAAAGTACAGCGAACGCTCCGGCAGGCCGAGGTCGACCTCCTGGGCGGTCATCTCCGGGGCGGTCATGAACGCGCCGCCAAGGGTGACGATCGGGCCGCGGGTGCGGTGAGCGACAGTGGTCATGCGCTCCATCAGCGCCTCTTTCTTGACGATGTTGCGGAATGGGGACGGGACGGCGCGTCAGTCGGTGTGAGGTCCAGTGGCGGCGGCGGAAACGGTCCATTCGCTCATCGGTTCGCCGCCTGCTCCGCGACGTCCAGCGCCGCCATCAGCAATCTGGTGTGACGGGCGTAGTCGCCGTACGGGACACCGCTGCGTTCCACGAGCTCGGCGAAGCGACGCTCCAGCAATTCGCGACACTGCTCAACCACGTGCTCGCCCTGCGGAGTGAGGCTCAGGCGTCGCCGGTTGCCACCGGCCGGGTCGGCCTCGACATCGAGTAGTCCAGTCTCGACCAGGACGCCGGTCATCCGGCTCACCGACGGCTCCGACACGCCCGATCTCTCGGCGAGGGCCCGCTGGGTGGTAGTGCCCAACTCGCCGACGAGCAGCAATGCCAGGAACCGCCGGTAGGACACGGCGTACTCGGCCCGCAGGATGCGGTCGGCTGAGCGGTCGAGACGCGCGGTCAGCGCGTGCAGGTCGAAGCTGAGGTCACGGTCCACGAAGCTACATTAGCACACTAACTTAGCATTGCAAGGCACCTGCCGGAGTCCTCGGGCTCGTCCTCGAGGTCGCGGATGGGCTGGGTGAGGTCCCTGTCGTGGCAGAGCCGCACCCGGGATGACCTCGCCGCCAACGGCCAACGCGAACGCTTGGCCGAGCTCAGCGTGGCTGACGAACGGATCTACCTCGACCACGGATTCACCGGTACACGGCGGGCGCGGCGTGCTCATGATCGCTTCTTGATACTCACCCGGCGCTGTGGTGGATCGCCACACGGCGGCAGGATGTCACCCTCGAGGCGCTCGCCCTGCGGGGTGCGGACCCAGTGCAACCAGGTCGCTTCCCAGGGGCGCTGGGCGCGCAGGAAGCGCTCCCAGAGCTCGACGTTGTCGGCGTTTGAACTCTCGGAGGGCCCGGCGACGCGTCCGAGGCGCCGTCGTGTCAGGTAGGCGGTGATCAGGACGATGGGCAGGGCGGCAGCGACCATGAGATCCACGATGGACTCCTCACCTGTGTCGTGACGGAGACGTCAGCCGCGCGGCTGGGCGCGATGACTTCCCCAGCGTGCGCGCCGCGCGACCGCCGTGGCGAGCTGGCGCTGAACGTCCTGCTCTGCGTCCTGATCGTGGTCCTGCTGCGCCCCGGACTGGCGGAGGCAGCCGCGAACGGCAGGCTCGTCGCCGACGGCGCTGCCGCCCCACTCCCCGTCGGCCAGCTGGCCTTCCCCCGGTGGTATCCCTGACCGCCCTGCTCATGGCCGTGATCCTTTCCGTGTACAAGCCGTGGGGACGGATCGCGCGGCGGCGGAGCTGACCGGGCGCTTCGTGGGCGTCTCCGGTCCTCGCTTCCCGTACTGCGTGCCCGCGTCGGGGGGTGGCTGTCACACATCCGGCAGCTCGCTCGTCACAGCTGCGTAGTCGTCCGAGCACACGAGAGGACTCTCACCCATGGTCGACCCGTGGTGGCCGCTGGCAGCTCTGGCTGCGATCCAGGTCGTCGATGCCGCCCTTTGCTGGAAACCGGTCGGATTCATTCGAGACTGCCTGCTGGATGTCGGATTTCCTCGACGCTTCTGGGCGATCCTGCCGCCGCTGAAGGTGGCGGCGGCGTCCGGCTTGGCTGTGGGAATCTGGGTCAGGCAACTGGCGCTGCTGACTTGCGTGGCCCTGGTCTGTTACTTCCTCGTCGCAATCGCGATGCATGTCAAGGCCAGCGACTTGGGCCGCAACCTGTTCGTCAACGCAACCGGCATGCTGACACTGTGCACGGCGGCGTTGGTCCTCGTCGTCGAGTCTGCGTGACGCTCGGTCGTCACAGGATCATCTCTGCCACCCGGGATGTGCCGGACTCGTTGGACCCGGACACTTGCGGCCCCGAGCTGGTGGATGCCGACGAGGCGCCGCGGGCGACAACACCCTGTACTTCGGCCGGTCCCGGCGGGGCCGGTGCACGCTGCGCGGCGAGCTCGACGCCGCGGAGGAGGCCGCGGTTCGCGCAATGATCGACGCCCTGGCCAAACCCAGCCCGGCAATCGACGGGGTGCCCGACGAGCGCACCATGGGGCCCGGCAGGGTGATGCGCTGGTCGATGCCGCCCACCAGGTGCTGGGATTCGGCAACCTGTCCGACTGCGGCGGCGAGTGCCCCCACGTTGCCCTCACCCTGGACCTCGGCCGGGCCCGGCGCAGCCTCAACACCGCGCTGCGCCGGGCCCTGGTCGTCCGCGCCGGTGGATACTGCGAGATGCCCGGCTGCGACCGCCCAGCCTCCTGGTGCGAGGGCCACCACATCCGTCATTGGGTCCATGGCGGGCCGACTGCCCTGCACAACCTGCTGCTGCTGTGCCGCCGCCACCACGTGCTCGTGCACCGTCCCGGCTGGGACATCCACCTCGACCCGACGGGTACCCCGTCTTCACCCCACCCGCACTCCTCGATCCCACCCGTGCACCGCGCCCCAGCAGGATGAATTGCTAGACGTCCCAGGTCGCCGAGGCCGCGGGGGCGTCGCGCTGGCCATGGCCTTGTGGTAGCCGGTCTTGTAGCGTCGGGTCGGTAAGGGGATCGGGGAGGTCGGCTATGGTGGCGCGGTCGCGGGTTCCGTCCGCTGCGGCAGGGTCTGCGACGAGCATGCCACCGGGGCCGCGGCTTCCGATGCCGGTGCAGACGCTGCTGTGGATGCTGCGGCCGACTGCGTTCCTCGAGGACTGCCGGGCCCGCTTCGGGGACACGTTCGCGGTGCGCCTGCCCGGTGCCAAACTGGTCAACCTCGCCGACCCCGCCGCGATCCGGGAGGTGTTCGCCGCGGACAGCGAGGTCGCCCGCGCGGGCGAGAGCAACGCCACGATCATCGAGCCACTGCTGGGTCCGTTATGGACGGCGAGGTCATCTCCTCCGGTCCCACGAGCGGTTTCGGGCTGTGGGTACGGGTGCGCCACGACAACGGCGTCGTCACCGTGTATGGCCACATCAACGAGTCCCTCGTCTCCGTCGGCGAGCGGGTCGTCGCCGGCGAGCAGATCGCCACCGTCGGCAACCGCGGCGAGTCCACCGGGCCGCACCTGCACTTCGAGGTCCACAAGGCCGGGAGCAAGATCGACCCGCTGGTGTGGTTGCGTAGCAACGGAGTCTCGATCTGACCAGTATCAGGATGGTGACACATCGCAGTGCCGATCATGCTTCGCGGCTACGGTGGCGAGAACCCATCCTTGGTAGTAGGAAGCTCCTCCTGGAGCCACACTGAGGAGTGCACGCCGCTCGGTTCCGGGTTGCACGGGACAGGACCGCGGGCAAGGAGACGCCGGCGCGCGTCGGCAAGATCGCAAACCTGAGCGACACCGCTGGTCAGGGTGGTGGAGACGGGGGGAATCGAACCCCTAACCCCTACCTTGCAAAATCACCTCGGCATGTCCGCCAGCGTTCGGATACGTCTCTGCGACAGGTGACGCGTCCGGGTACTGTCGGTGTTGGTTGTCAACGGTCGGGGCATCGGGTACACGCGTGGCTACACGCCGCGGCGCTCGCGGAGGTAGATCCGCCGCCCGCACCGATCGGATTGTGCCCACTGCTCCCCCGTCCCCCTCGTCCTGGCCGCCTTGCTCGTCGTGGTGCCGGGGGCAAGGGTGGCGCTTGCGCCATCGCGGAGCGACGCCGGAGGCGCCCTTGTGGCCGGCACCACGGCGTGGATGATCGTTGGCCAAGGGGCGGAACACCGCCGCAACAGTTGCGAGCGGCTTGTGATACATCGCACTTGCAATCGATACCTAGGTACAGCCTTAGCGTCGGCTCATCAGTGCCGGATTGTTAGGTCGATGTGGAAGGTGGACGGTGATGTCGGTTGAGGTGACGGAAGCGACGTTCGACCCGGAGGTCGCGGCGTCGTCGGTTCCGCTGGTTCTGGAGTTCTATGCGACGTGGTGCGGGAACTGCCGACGGGTCGCGCCCGTGCTCGACGAGTTGGCACAGGAATTCTCCGAGCGGGTGGGGTTCGTGACGGTCAACGCGGACGAGAATCCGGAGCTTGTGGGCAGGTTCGGGGTGCGGTCGACGCCGACCCTGTTCGTCCTGGACGACGGCGGTGAGTGGGTGGAGTCGGTAGTCGGTGCGCAGCCCGCCGAGGTCCTGCGGGAGCTGTTCGTACTGGCAGCAACCGGCCAGCGTGAGAGCGATCGGCTAGCGGGCTGGGTTCCCGTGGACGCGTGCACGCTGCCCACGGTGGATCAGCCGTTCCGGGTCACGGAGTTCGAGCAGCTGTTCAGTGAGGCGCTGCGCCGGGTCGAACGCCGGGGGAAGGGCTGGCTTCGCCTGCAGCTGCACGGTGACGGTGCGACGCGGGATCGGGCCCGGGACCTGGTGGAGCGGGAGTCGGAGTGCTGCTCGTTCTTCGAGTTCGAGCTTCGAGACGCCGGCCCCGGACCGGATGGCCTCGATCTGGTGATCGACGTCCGGGTACCGGTGGAGCGGCAGGGTGTATTGGACGGGCTGGAGCACCAGGCGCGGGCGGCGCGGACGTGAGGAGGACGGTGTGATGAGGTCGGGTGAGCTGGCCGCGGTTGCCGGCGTCAACGTACAGACCTTGCGCTACTACGAGCGCCGCGGCCTGCTTCCGGAACCGCATCGGTCCCTGGGCGGGCACCGCGAGTACGGGGCCGATGCAGTGAGCGTTCTGCGCGTGGTGAAGGCCGCACAGCGGCTCGGGTTCACCCTAAATGAGGTCGAGGAACTCCTGGCTGTGGGTGCGCATCGCGGCCCTCGGCCGGGGCTACGTGAGCGAGCCAGACAGAAGCTCGCTGATGTTGACGATCGCATCGATGCCCTGACCACCATGCGCGCCGCCCTGGTCGAGGTCATCGAGGCTGGGTGCGGCGACCTGATGGAGTGCTCTTGCAGCCCGGCATGCCCGATCCCGTTCGCCGAGCTCGCCAGCAATGGCGGCAAGCCGCGCACTTGTCGCGGACCTTGATCCGGATCCCGTCGACGTAGCCGATCGGGTAGACCTCGTCGCCGGGCCGGTTGCGCCAGATCTCGATCTCGTCGGTGGCCACCTCGGTCACATTCGAGATCAACTCCCGGGACGCGGACACACCATAGACCTCAAGCAGGTGGGCCTCGATGTCGCGGGTGCTCATCCCCGCGCATACACCGACAGGACCAGCTCGTCGATCTGGCCCAGCCGTCGGGCGCTGCTCCTCGAATCGCAGTGGTTCGCGCCCACTCATTCCACATCACCCACCCTACCCCATCGCTCGAAATTACTGGTATGATATCAGGGTGTCGGCTCGACCATTTGAGCCCGCCGATGGATTTTAACCTGTCAAGAGGCGGAGCGCGCGGTTCATGATACAAGGGCAACGTCGTGATCGCTTATTGCGCAGGTGTCCTTACGCTGGATAGTTGAACCGTGGGGTGTGTGTCCGGCCACGGAAGTCCCTCGGGACCGGCCGGATCAGCCGGGAGAACGTCTGGATCGACAGTGCCACGATCATGGCGCAGCTCGCCGCGCCGGTCGAGGCGCTCGCGCACCACGGATGAGCGGCACGCGGGCTACACGCCTCCTCGGCAAGCCAGCCAGCGCCCCGGCCCCGAGGCCGGCGGTGAGCGTCACCAGCGCACGGTCCACCCAGGCGGGCAGCGCGACCAGCACGGTCGACGCGCTCAGGACGGTGGCATCCCTGGCGAGTGTAAGGAGCAGTAGCCCCGCCGCGGCGAGCGCCGCGAGCCAGAGCCCGTCCCGGCGCCCGCGGGCCAGCAGCACTGCAGCCAGCACCCCGAGCGCCCAGCACCCGGCCTGCGGCAGGTAGTCCCCGAGCAGCGCCCACCGCGGGCCCTCCGCGGTGCGCGCGGCCAGCGCGGCCGCGGTGTGCGCGACCGACGCCGCCACCCCCAGCGCGAGCGGCGCCGCGAGCCGGCCGGTCGCCACGACCGCCACCGAGACCACCACAGCGAGCAGCGCCGCACCGGCGAGCCACGGCCACGGCGACGGCCCGGGTGACCAGCGGACCTCGCCGAGCACGTCGTACCGCTGCCCGCTGGCCACCATCGTCACCCGCCACGGCTGCACCGGGTGGTCCGGCCCGACCGCGGGTGACGGGTGAGCGGCGTCCTCGTGCCATTGCGCGTCCTCACCCGGGCCGACCCGCAGCAGCGGATCGAGCACCGTCACCGATCTCGTGGCGGAGTTGCGCAGCCGTAGCGCCTGCCCGTTGGCCAGCACGTCGAGCGTGACCCCGTCGGGTAGCCGTGCGGAGACGATGGTCGAGCGCAGGTCGGAGGCGACGGCGGGCGCGCCGTGCTCGGACACGTCGTGCGCGACGGCCGGGGCGGCACCGCCGACCAGCAGCACCAGCACCAGCACCAGGAGCAGCAGCCGCACGTCTCAGCCTCCCAGCGGGTTGAAGCCGGCGGGCAGCTCCAACCGGTGCGCGCTCATGAACCCGGTGTCGGCGAGAACCTCGCGGGTCGGGCCGTCGGCGACGATCCGGCCGTGGTCGAGCACCACCGAGCGTGGGCAGAGTTCCAGCGCGTAGGGCAGGTCATGGGTCACCAGCAGGGTCGTCATCCCGAGCCGCTTGACCAGGTCGGCGAACTCGCGGCGGGCGGCCGGGTCGAGGGTGGAGGTCGGCTCGTCGAGTACCAGCACCTCGGGGTGCATCGCGAGCACCGTGGCGACGGCGGCACGGCGCCGCTCGCCCAGCGAGAGGTGGTGCGGCGGGCGGTCGGCGGCCTCGACGAGCCCGACGTAGGACAGCGCCTCTGTGACCCGCTCGTCCAGCTCCGCGCCGCGCAGCCCGAGGTGCGCGGGCCCGAACGCCACGTCCCGGCCGACCGTGGGGGTGAACAGCTGGTCGTCGGGGTCCTGGAACACCACCCCGACCCGGCGGCGCACCTCGGCCAGGGTGCGCCTGCCGACCTCGAGCCCGCCGATCCGCACCGTCCCGCTCGACGGGGTGAGCACCCCGTTGAGCTGCAGCACCAGCGAGGTCTTGCCGGCGCCGTTGGGACCTAGCAGCGCGACCCGCTCGCCGGGCTCGACCCGCAGCGACACCCCGGACAGCGCCTGCCGCCCGTCCGGGTAAGCGAACGACAGCTCGCTGACCTCGATCGCGGGTGGTCGTGAATGATTTCGGTAGCCCTGGCTAC
>JBOHGT010000142.1:0-7728 GCA_050700385.1 Pseudonocardiaceae bacterium
ACCGCACCAACGACGAGCGGCTGATCCTGCCGACCGAGACGCCCTCGGAGTCCCGGGCGGTCTGGCGCCGGCACGGCCGCTGCGATGATGTCCTCGCAGAGCTGTTCGAGCTGCCTGCCGACCCGGACAGCGGAGCGAGGCGATGAGCGAACCCACCGAGAGGTGGCGCCGGGCCGCGGCGTGCGTCGACGCGTCCGGCCCCGACCGGTTCGTGGCCCCCAGCACCGCCAGCCGCGACGCAGCGTTGCTCGTCGCCGAGTTCTGCGTCGGCGGCCCGGTGGCCCAGTGTCGCCGGTTCAGCATCGGAGTGGGTTGCGCAGGGGTGTGCGGTCGGGGTCGATGATCGCGGGGGGATGAACTCGACGTGGCCGGGGTGGAAGAGGATCTCCCAGCCGGTGTTGTGGATGTGGCGGTGGCGGGCGGCACAGAGCAGGCAGCAGGTGCAGATCGCGGTCTGCCCGCCCTCGGCCCACGGTGTCACGTGGTGCGCTTCGCACATGCTCGAAGGGCGGTCGCAGCCCCCGGGAAGCAGCATCTGCGGTCGCGGGCGACCAGCGCGCGGCCAGGCCCAGCGGCACGCTGAATGGGTGAAGCTGGCCAGCGGAAGGCCACCAACGTTTGCCGCTTGGTGACATACCGATCGCCCAGTCTCCCCAAAGCGTAGGTGTCTGGAATCTCCGGTGGATCAGCGGTCAGAGATGCGGCAGACCAACCAGCTGCATCGCGGCAGATCCACCACGTATAGGGCGGCAGAAATGACCACCAGCAGGCCGGGCCCGACCAGGGACGATGAGAATGTGCTGTTCCCGCGCCGCGCGGAGACCGAGTTGGTCGCCGCGCTGGCGGACACCCGCGTTGTGGTCGTGAACGGCGCCCGCCAGGTGGGTAAGAGCACCCTCGCCCGGCTGGTGCTCGGGCGCTTCGAGCAGGCCGAGGAGAGACGGTTGGACGACCCACCGACGCTCGCCGCAGCGCGCCGTGATCCGGTGGGTTTCGTCCGGCACCCGGGTTGCTTCTGATCGACGAGGTACAACGGGCACCCGAACTACTCCTGCCGATCAAGGACGTCGTCGATCGCGATCCGCGGCCAGGCCGTTTCCTTCTCACCGGCTCGGCGCGCGTCCTCGCCCTGGCAGACCTTCCCGATGCACTGCCCGGCCGCATGGAGACCCTCGAGTTGTGGCCGTTGTCCCAGGGTGAGATCGACACCCGCCCGGAGGGCTTCGTCGATGCCGCCTTCGCTCGCGGCGCCGAGCTGCACCTGCCCGGGTACTGACGAGACGAGACTACGCTGAGCGCATGGTCCGAGGCGGTTACCCCGAGGCGGTCCGGCGCGTCGATCCGCGGCGCCGGCGTCGCCTGCTCGGATCCTACGGGTGTCGACGTCAACCATCTGGCCTCCCCGCTGGCGCACACCGGTCGGGTACTCGAGTCGTTCGCGTTGAGCGAGCTGGCCAGGCAGCTCACATGGTCGACTGACGAGGCACGGCTGCACCACTACCGAACCCGAGACGGTGTGGAGGTGGACGCGTTGCTCGAGCGCGCATCCGGTGAGGTCATCGGGATCGAAGTCAAGGCTGCGGAGACGGTGACCGGTGCGGATTTCCACGGGCTGCGGCACCTCGCCGATCGGTTGGGCGACAAGTTCACGGCGGGTTTCGTCCTGCACCTCGGCAACCAGTCACTGCCGTTCGGCGACCGGATGAGGGCGCTACCGCTGTCTGCGCTGTGGGAGGCAGCGGCGTGACCACGGGCGAGACACGCCCGTCTTGCGCTGTTAGCCGACCCCGACGAAGTCGGCCAACGCGCGCAGCTCCCGGCACAGCTTCTTGTGGCGGGCGGGGCCCACCAGCCACGACGTGCGGGACCACCGGTAAACCCTGTCAGTTCGGCTGGCTACGAGGCCTCGCGCCCACCGAGAACTCGGCGCCGAAGGGGTCGGTGATGGTCGCGATCCGCGCGTACAGCATGTCTTCCGGGGCACTCGAGGTGCCCCCGGCTGCGACTGCCCGGCGCACAACGGCGTCGGTGTCCGCGACCTCGAACATGGTTCCCCAGCCGGAGGACGTCGTTTCCGGGTTGCCGACGATACCGGCGACCTCGTGACCGTCCGGCCTGCGCAGGAAGGTGAAGTCGAGATCCGGGAGATCCTCGTTGCGGTCCAGCGTGTAGTCGAAGACCGCGGCGTAGAAGTCGCGGGCCGGTGCGGCGTTCGGGGTGAGGAGATCGTTTCGGATGAGCGAGTTGGGCTCGTTCACGACCTGGCAGCCGATGTGCGCGCGGCCCTGCCACAGGCCGAACTGAGCGCCGACCGGGTCCCTGGCGGTAGCCATCCGGCCTTGGTCCATGACGTCCATCGGTTCCATGAGCACGGCCCCGCCCGCGTCCGTGATGCGCTTGGCAGTGCGGTCGCAGTCGTCGGTGGCGAAGTACACGTTCCACCAGAAGTCCGTGGCGTCCTGGTCCTGGTTCGGCATGATCGCCGCGACCGGTCGGCCGCGCAGCAGGCACATCGTGTAATGCCCGGACTCCGCTGGCCCCACGTCGTACTCCCAGCCGAACAGCGCATGATAGAACTCCATCGCCCGTTCCAGATCGGGAATGCCGAGGTCGATCCAGGTCGGTGTGCCGTTCGGTTGGTTGCTGGTGACGTCGCTCATCGCTCGCTCCCTGAGGTCGTTGATGTCGGGGACACCGTAGCCACGAGCACCGACAATTTGGCGGCTGAGCGTACCGGGTCAGCGCTCTGCAAGCGGCGATGGTCGCCATCCCGCCAAGCGCCGGCCCTATCGTGGATGCGGCCGCTCTCACCTGGACCTCGGCCGCGATCCGGGCCTGCAAGACGCTCCGCTTCGACTACGTGAGCCCCCCTGCTCGAGTTGGGTCTCCCGCAGGGCGTTGAGGCCCTGGGTGTGGGCGCGTAGCTCGGCGCGGACCTCCGACACGTCATGGTCGGCACCGGCAGCCAACATGCGGGCTGCGGCAGCGCCGGAGTTGGTGAGGGCGGCCTGCTCGCGGAGTCGGGCGACCTCGCGCTCGAGGCCGGCCACGCGGGTCTCGATGTCGGAGTCCGGCACGGCCCTGGATCCTACTGTCGACATCTTCTAACCCCGGCTCGGCGCCCGCCGCCTGCTACCCGCGTCAGCTGACAGCAAGCGATCGGTCGCCGTCCAGAACCCACGCGAGCCCTGAGGCGACTTGCCTGACCTGCTACGCGGACCCTTCGGCTTCGGACACAGGGGCGGGCATCGGGTGGTTGTCGGGCGCCTCACAGGGGACCGATGTACGGGCACCGGCTTCTGGCTGGGCATCATTTATGACATCATCAGATGACTGTCCGATGCCTGAAGGAGGTATCCATGCGGACGACTCTCGTCTTGGATGATGACTTGCTTACCGAGGCGCAGCGCCTCACCGGCACGACCGAGAAGACCGCCCTCGTGCGTGAGGCGCTCGGTGCCCTGATCGAACGAGAGAGCGCCCGGCGGTTGGCCCGGCTGGGCGGAACCGAGCCTGCGCTCGGCGACGTACCCCGGCGTCGGATGCAGCCGCAGTGATTCTTGTCGACACCTCCATCTGGATCGACCACCTCCGCTCCGGGAACCCGTCCCTGGCTCGTCTGCTCGGCAGCAGTGCCGTCGTAGCCCACCCCTGGGTCACCGGAGAGCTTGCGCTTGGCAACCTGAGCCGCCGGGAGGAGGTCATCGGGCTGCTGCGGGGTCTCCCGCAGGCCATGGTGGCCGAGAATGACGAGGTCTTGCGGCTCATCGAGCAGGACGTGTTGTACGGCGCGGGGATCGGTTACGTCGATGCCCAGCTTCTCGCCGCGACCAGGCTCACCCCGGACACGACCCTATGGACCAGGGATAAGCGCCTGTCGGCAGTTGCAGCACGTCTTGGGCTGGATTTCCAGCCAACTGCGCACTCCGAATCACGACCGTGAGTCGACTATGCAGTGGTCGCGCTGGTGGGCTCACCCGACCCGACCAACGTGCGGGGGCCCGCGGCGTGTCGAGTGCGGCAAGGCAGGCTTGCCCGCGTCGTGGGGGTGGCGGTTACGGTGTGTGGCAGCCCGGCTGGCTTCGACGCGGTCTGCGAGGTGCACGGCTGGTTCCTCGACCAGGTCCTTAGAGGAGGAGCAGTGTGAGCGTGCCCGCGGACGGGTGGGGCGACGCCCAGATCGAAGCCGCCGCCAGGCGAGTTCTGGACAGCGGCCTGGGTCACGGCAGGTCGGCGATCGAGTCGACCGTACCGGCATGGACCGCGGAGGTGGCCGCGGATCTGAGACATCGCGTCATCGACAACGCCGCCGCCGGGGCGGGCGGGTTCCTCGGCAAGCTGAGGGCTCGGCTGGACGGTGCGCCGCGTGCGACGTGCCTGCTCGCCGCCGAGCTGCTCTATGTGCAGGCCCTGCCGCTCACCAGCGTCCTGCCGAAGACCAAGCGCGCCCGCGTCGACACCGCACTCTCCGGGCTGCAACCGGCGGCGGACCTACCGTCCGAGCTCGATGCCGCACTCGATACGCCGGGCGTGTTCGACGGCGGGATGGCCTTTGACGCAGGGATCTGGGAACACATCGCGTGGCTCGCCTCGCTGATCGAGCACTGGTGGCAGCAGCCGGGCAGCACGCGCGACGAAGCGCTGCGCGACCCGTGGGCATTCCGGCGAATCCTGGCGTCGCTTCCGCATGACGAACCCGCCATTCGAAGCGCGCTGCAGTACCTGATGTTCCCGAACACCTTCTGCCCTATCGTCAGGGCCGACGACAAGCGTGCCATCCGGGATGCGTTCGCCGATGAGATCCGCGGCGCGACGGGGGACGATGCTGTGTCCATCGACCGTGACCTGGCCGAGATCTACGCGCTCCATCGAGAGCGTGCCGGTGGCGCGATCGTCGACTACTACCAGGAGCCCTACCGTGCACACTGGCAGAGACATCCCGGCGAGGGTGAACGGGCGTGGCTCGTGCGGCCCCGGCTCGGTGGCGGTGACCTCGTCAACCGCTGGCGGCAGGAGGGCTTCGTCTCGCTCGCCGCGACCCACCTGGGCGAGGTGGCGCCCGGCGCCGGCCGCGAGCTGGTGCGCACCGCGGTGGAGCAGGGCTACCAGCACCTGGACTACTCGCAGCGACTCTCGCTCGCCACCGAGTACCACGCCTTCCTCGCCGGCATGAAGGTGGACGACCTCGTCTCGACCGTCGCCGACGACTACGTGCACGTCGGTGTCATCACCGGGGATCCCGAGTACACCGGTGAGAGCGATGCCCGGCTGCGGCGCGCCGTGGCGTGGTCACTGGCCGAGCCCGTGCCCGTTTCGGACCTCCCGGCCCCGCTGTCCGAGGAGCTCGCCAAGCAGGGTACGGTCGTCGACCTCACCGGGTCGTTCGATGTGATCGCCCAGCTGGTGCGTACCGAGCCCGGCACTCCCGAACAGCAGGTGCCCGGACCCGGGCCCGTCACTCCCAGCGGGCCGCCGGCGCTTCGCCCCGCCACGGCCGAGCTCGCCAGTACGCTGCACACCGACGTCGGCTGGCTGCAGCAGACCATCGACCTGCTGGCCGACCGGCAGCAGATCGTGCTCTACGGCCCACCCGGGACAGGCAAGACCTACGTCGCTCGGGCGCTGGCCGGCCATCTCACCGATTCCGACGCCGTCCGGCTGGTGCAGTTCCACCCCTCCTACGCCTACGAGGACTTCTTCGAGGGCTACCGGCCGGCGAAGGCGGCGGACGGCTCCGTGACGTTCGAGCTGCATCCGGGCCCGATGCGCGCCCTCGCCGCCGAGGCCCGGGCCGACCGCGGGCGCCCCTACATCCTCATCATCGACGAGATCAACCGCGCCAACATCGCGAAGGTGTTCGGCGAGCTGTACTTCCTGCTGGAGTACCGCAGCGACTCGATCCGGCTGCAGTACTCCCCGGGGGACTCGTTCACCCTTCCGCCGAACGTCTTCTTCATCGGCACCATGAACACCGCCGACCGGACGATCGCGCTGCTGGACGCGGCGATGCGGCGGCGCTTCGCCTTCGTCGAGATGCACCCCGACGAGCCGCCCGTCCGTGACCTGCTGGCGTCGTGGCTGGCCGCCACCGGCAAGAACGGCGACGAGCGAGCGGCGCTGCTCGGCGCGCTCAACGCGGAGATCGGCACGGAGGACCGCGACTACAAGATCGGTCCCTCGTACCTGATGACGGCTGACACCGACCGCGTGGGCGGCCTGCAGCGGGTGTGGGAGCACTCGATCCTCCCGCTGCTCGAGGAGCACTACTACGGTCGGATCAGCCGCCAGCAGGTGCGCGGACGCTTCGGCCTGGCCGCCATTCGCCGCAAGGCGGCCGCAGCACCACCGCCCGCGGACAGCCCCTGAGCCGTGACCGGTCCCGTACGCATCCCGCCGCTCGCCGAGAACGACCGCGACGGCATCGAGGTGAGCCTCGACGGGGTGCGGACGGCGGCGCTGGAGGAGAGCGGTCTGGTGAAGGTGCAGCCCGTCGCGACCGGTCGGTGGCGGCTCGTCCCCCGGGGGCGGGTGGGTGCGGTGCACGTCGCCGGGGTGGACGTGGTCGTGACGCCGAAGGTCGGCATCGCACGGCTGCTGTTCCTGCTGGGCTACGCGAGCAATCCGGGCTTCCGCCCCGAGTATGTCGAGGGAATCAGGGACGACGACCTTTGGCCTGCGATCGCCGAGACGCTGTGCCGGCACGCCGAGCATGCACTGCGCTGCGGGGTGCTGCAGGGCTACGTCACCGAGGAGGAGGCGCTGCCGCTGGTCCGGGGACGCATCCGGGTCGCCGACCAGATCGCACAACGGCCGGGGACGTTGCTGCCCATCGCGGTCCGCTACGACGAGTACTCCGCGAACGTCGCCGAGAACCGCATCCTCCGCGCCGCGCTGCGCGGGATGCTCGCCGTCCCGCGAGTTCCGGCAGATATCCGCGCCCGGCTCGGGCACCTCGACGGCCGCCTGGACGGGGTCGCTGCGCTGATCCCCGGCGAGCCGCTGCCCGAGTGGCGGCCCACCCGGCTCAACGCGCGCTACCAGGCCGCGCTGCGGATCGCCGAGCTCGTGCTGCAGCACCGGTCGTTCGAGGTCGGCCCAGGCGGCCTGCCCGTCGCGGCCTTCGTCATCGACATGGCGCGGGTGTTCGAGGACTTCGTGGCCACGGCGCTGGCCGAGGCCTGGGCGGCGTACCCGGGTCAGACCCGCTCGCAGTACCCCGCCACGCTCGACGTCGAGGATGCGTTGCGGATGGAGGTGGACGTCGTGCACCTGGTCGACGGGGTGCCGCGGATCGTCGCCGACGCCAAGTACAAGCTCGAGTCGGGCCGCGGCCGCTACCCGAACGCCGATCACTACCAGATGCTCGCCTACTGCACCGCGCTGCGTGTCCCTGTCGCCTGGCTCATCTACGCCAGCGGCGCTCAGGGCCCCGTCACGCGCCATGTGCGCAACGCCGGGACCGAGATCGTCGAGTACCCCCTGCAACTCGACGAGAAGCCCGCCGAGCTGCTCGCGCAGATCGAGACGCTGGCCGCCGCGGCGTGGTCCGAGAAGCAGCCGCCGTAACGGCGTCGCAACCCGTTTGCGGTGAAGGGCACTTTCACTGCGTCCGACGCAGTGAAAGTGCCCTTCACCGCAAACGGGTCGCGACGCCGTTACGGCGGCTGCTTCTCGGACCACGCCGCGGCGGCCAGCGTCTCGATCTGCGCGAGCAGCTCGGCGGGCTTC
>JBOHGT010000143.1:0-4767 GCA_050700385.1 Pseudonocardiaceae bacterium
GTAGCCAGGCCTACCGAAATCATTCACGACCCTGGCCGGCGGGGTAGCCACTCGGCGAGGGCCTCCGAGCCCAGCGAGGTGAGCTGCGGGCCGACCTCGCGGTCCACCGCATCGGCGTGGTCGGCCATGCCTGCGGTGTCTCGCATGCTCGCCTTGGTGGCGAGCACGATGTCGCGCGGGGCCGCGGCGGCCCGGCCGGCGAACTCGACGGCGGCGTCCGTCAGGCCGGTCTCCACCAGGCGGTGCGCGAGACCCGTTCGCACCGCCTCGGCGGCGTCGAGCGCCTCCCCGAAGAGCATCATCGCTGCAGCGGTCTGCGGCCCGACGGCACGCTGCGCCAGCCATGTCATGCCACCACCGGGATGGATGCTCAGCTGCAGGAACCGGGCGTCGAACCGCGCGCCGGGCCCGGCGAGCCGCACGTCGCAGGCCAGCGCCAGGTTCAGCCCGGCGCCGACGGCCGGTCCGTTGACCGCGGCGACCGTGGGCAGCGGGCACCGCGCTACCGCAAGGAAGCCTTGGTAGATCCGGCGCAGCTCCGCGTCGCCGCCCGACGAGCGCCCCGCCGCCGCGAGCGCGCCGAGGTCGCCGCCCGCGCAGAAGGCCGGCGGGGCGCCGGTCACCACCACCGCGCCGATCGACCCGTCGGTTTCGCAGCCGGTGATCGCCCGGGCCAGCTCGCCGGACAGGTCGACGGTCAGCGCGTTGCGCCGGTCCGGGTCCGAGACAGTGATTACCGCGACGTTGCCGCGTCGCTCGACGAGCACCTGTGCAGTCATAGGCGGCGATCCTGCCACCGGCCGCTCAACCGGGTCGGACCCTCCCGGCGTGTTCACCGCCCGCACACGGTGTGTTTGCCGGCGGTGCACGGTGTGTTTGCCCGCGCCGCCGAACGGGCGTCCTTGGCGGTGGCGACGCGTACCACCTCGGGACCAACCGGAACCCCAGAGGGGCGCGGCGCGTTTCCAGGGTGAACCCGATTCCCTCGGAGGTATGACCACTGTGCACAGGCACGTCAACGGGATGAAGACCGCGCTGCTGCTGGGCGCTCTGAGCGCCCTGGTCGTGCTCGTCGGCTCGTTCTTCGGTCGCGGCGGGCTGCTCATCGCCGTCGTGCTGATGCTGGGTATGAACGGCTACGCCTACTTCAAGTCCGACACGATCGCGTTGCGCGCGATGCGCGCCCGCCCGGTGTCCGAGGCCGAGCAGCCGGTGATGTACCGCATCGTCCGAGAGCTGGCCACGACCGCACGCCAGCCGATGCCGCGGCTCTATGTCAGCCCCACCCAGGCGCCCAACGCATTCGCCACCGGGCGCAACCCGCGTCACGCTGCGGTCTGCTGCACGACCGGGATCCTCGAGTTGCTCGACGAGCGGGAGCTGCGTGCGGTGCTCGGCCACGAGCTCTGCCACGTCTACAACCGCGACATCCTCATCTCCAGCGTGGCCGGTGCGCTGGCCGGGATCGTGACCGCGCTGTCCAACCTGGCGCTGTTCGCCGGGCTGTTCGGTGGTGGGGGCGGCGAGCGTCCGAACCCGCTGGCGATGATCCTCATCGCGCTGCTCGGCCCGATCGCAGCCGGGATCGTGCAGATGGCGGTCAGCCGGTCGCGGGAGTACCAGGCCGACAGCGGCGGAGCCGAGCTCACCGGCGATCCGTTGGCGCTGGCCAGTGCGCTGCGCAAGCTCGAGCGCGGTACCCGCGCGGCTCCACTGCGCCCCGAGCCGAAGCTCGCATCGCAGTCGCACCTGATGATCGCCAACCCCTTCCGCCCCGGGGAAGCCGCCGCGCGGTGGTTCTCCACCCACCCGCCCATCGCCGACCGGGTGCGCCGGCTCGAGGAGATGGCGGGCCGCCAGTTGCCGTGGTGAGCCCCCACCCCGTGCAGTGAACGGCACTTTCACTGCGTCGGATGCAGTGAAAGTGCCCTTCGCCTCGGCGCTCGGGCAGGCGGTACCCGGCCGGGTTCAGCCGCGGGCGCCGGCGGCGCGGGCAACGCCCATCACGTACTCGCCGTAGCTGGACTTGGCCAGGGCCTGACCCAGCGCGTGGCAGGCGTCGGCGTCGATGAACCCCATCCGCAGCGCGATCTCCTCGAGGCATGCGATCCGCACGCCCTGGCGGTGCTCGAGCACCTGGACGAACTGTCCCGCCTCGAGCAGTGAGTCATGTGTCCCGGTGTCGAGCCAGGCGAAGCCACGACCCAGGTCGATGAGGTGCGCACGTCCGTCGCGCAGGTAGTGCAGGTTCACGTCGGTGATCTCCAGCTCGCCGCGGGCTGACGGGCGCAGCGAGCGAGCGACATCGACCACGTCGCTGTCGTAGAAGTACAGCCCGGTGATCGCCCGGTCCGACCGGGGGATCGCGGGCTTCTCCTCGATGGAGATCAGCTGGCCGTCTCCGTCGACCTCACCGACGCCGTAGCGTTGCGGGTCTTTCACCGGGTAGCCGAACAGCACGCAACCGTCGAGTGTGGACGCGCTGCGCCGCAGCGTGCCGGAGAATCCCGGGCCGTAGAAGATGTTGTCCCCGAGCACGAGGGCGACCGCGTCGTCTGCGATGAAATCGGCCCCGATGACGAGAGCCTCGGCCAGCCCGTTGGGTTCGGGCTGCTCGGCGTAGGACAGGCGCAGACCCAGCGCCGAGCCGTCACCGAGCAGCCGGCGGAACAGCGGAAGGTCGGTTGGGGTGGAGATGACGAGGATCTCCCGGATCCCGGCGAGCATGAGCACCGAGAGCGGGTAGTAGACCAGGGGTTTGTCGTAGACGGGCAGCAGCTGCTTGGACACCGCTCGAGTCAGTGGGTGCAGCCGGGTGCCGCTGCCGCCCGCGAGCACGATTCCCTTCACCGGTAGTTGGTGAACTGCAACGCAACGCCGAAGTCGGCGCCCTTCAGCATCGCGATCACGGCCTGCAGGTCGTCGCGCTTCTTGCCCGAGACACGCAGCTGGTCACCCTGGATCTGGGCCTGGACGCCCTTGACCTTCTCGTCCCGGATGGCCTTGACGATCTGCTTGGCCTTGTCCTGGTTGATCCCCTGCAGGATCCGGCCGGTGGTCTTGTAGACCTTGCCCGACGGCGTGGGGTCGTCGACCTCGAAGGACTTCAGCGACACGCCGCGCTTGACCAGCTTCGTCTGCACGACGTCGATCGCCGCCCGGCAGCGCTCCTTGGTCTCGGCCTCGATCGAGATGGCATCCTCGCCGGCCCACGCAGCCTTCGCTCCCGTATCGCGGAAGTCGAACCGGGTCGCCAGCTCCTTGGCGGCCTGGTTGAGGGCGTTGTCCACCTCCTGCCGGTCCACCTTGCTCACCACGTCGAACGACGGGTCCGCCGCCACTGCCGCACCTCCTGCTCAGGCTGGCGCCGACCCTACAGCCCCATCCCGGTTCGGCCGCCGGCGTCCGGCTGTGTATCCTCGCCTTCGGTCGGCACGTTCCGGCCCACCCAGGCGGGTTGCCCGAGCGGCCAATGGGAGCGGACTGTAAATCCGTCGGCTTACGCCTTCCAAGGTTCGAATCCTTGACCCGCCACACCAGCAAGAATGGCCCCTGACCAGCACTGACACGGTTAGGGGCCGATCTTGTCCCCGTCCAGCCGTGTCTAGTGCCGTCCGGCCGTCCACGGTTGTCCACGGCGAATACGTGGCGAAGTTCCCCCGGCTTCGGCGGCTTCAGTCGACACGGAGCGCCGCCTCGACACGTTGCCGGGTGGCTTCCTCTTGGCCGTCGATGCACTTGGCGTAGACCCGCAGCAGCACATGAACGCTGTGCCCGGCCCACTCGGCGACCCGGGTCGCTTCGACGCCGCCGTTGAGCCATGTCGACACGGCCGCGTGCCGCAGGTCGTAGGGCCGGCCGGCGAGCGGTGAGACGACCTGGGATGGGCTGTCGTGTGCCATCGGTGCCACCGGCTGCGGTACGAGGGGTCTGCTTCGGCTGCGGAGTCCTCCAGTATCGGTCGGCGTCGCTCGCATTGGTCTGCGACCTGCATCGCGTCCTCTCGCGAGACCTCAGACAGCTGGGCAGGCATGATCCGATCCCTGAGATCCCTGACTGGGATCGCCGGGACCGAGACCCGAACCGGGCTGAACGTTCGAGCCGAACTCGATCACGGTGTATACCAGAAAGAGATTAAGGTGGCCGACCGTGAGATGAAACAACCTCCGCTCGTCAAAGCACAAATTTCACGGTGACTGGAACTACACAATCAAGAAGTCGAGGGAAGAACTTGAGCTAGAAAGTGAGTAATTAAAATACGGGCCCTTACTGTACGGCGTACCGATATCTGGCGAGTAGGGCCCTTTCACGCAGGGACAGGTTGGCCTGGCGGACCTCGGTGATGCGGCGACGGTGGCCGGGTTGACCCCCTGTTGTGCGTTCGTCCATGGCAGGTCGCCGCGGTTAGGGCCAGCGGAGTGCACTGAGGTTGCGCAGCTGGTCGGGGGCGCTATAGCCGGCGAGGTCGAGGTCCAGCGCGCGGTCCAGGGCACGCTCGCGAGGTCCGGACCCGCGATGATCGTGAGGTCTCGTCGCCGGGTGTCAATGGCCGGCTGGGGCCCGTGAGCGCGGCGCAAAGTCGGTTGTATCTGTACGCCCATGAGGCCCCTCTTTTCAAGCGGTCTCTTGTCACCGTGACGGCGACTGATGGCAGCGGGTTCGTCCCACTGGGAGGTACGTAGCAGTGAACACCTTTCTGACCCTGCGCGCGCGTGTCTGGGGCGCCTGCGCGACTGTCGCGGTGCTGGCGGCCGCGCTGGGCCTGGC
>JBOHGT010000144.1:0-3273 GCA_050700385.1 Pseudonocardiaceae bacterium
CGACCAGACCCGATCCGGAGGTCGCTCCGGCGGCGCAGCCGGCCGGCTCGGTAGCGCGGCGGGCTCGCGGGGTGGCGGCCCGTCCGGCGGCGGCTTCGGCCCGCGCGGCTCGGGCGGTGGCGGGTCCGCAGCAGGGGGCGCTGCAGGTTCCGGGCAGCGCCCGTCCGGGGCGCCGGGAGGCGCGGGCGGCCAGGGCGCCGCAGGTGGCGCGGCAGGCGCCGGACGCGGTGGTCCAGCGGGTGGCCGGGGCGGGGTGCCGTTCGCCGGCATGGGCGCCGGGCGCGGGCAGGGCGGCGAGGACTCCGAGCACCAGCGCAAGATCCTCATCAAGGCCGACACGAACGCCATCGTCGGAGAGCTCGACGCCGTCGCCCCACCGGTGATCGGCGAGGACCCCGACGTCTACCAGCGCGACGACAACCGGTAGGGCAGCCGATGGAATGGGGTTTGACCGACCCGCAGTGGGCGCTGCTCGCCGGGGATCTGGGACATGACTCCTACCCGGCGCCGCTACGGGTCGGCGTGCTGCGCGGTCCCGGCGCGTACGCGCGGGCCCGCGACGAGTTGCGGGCCGCGGGGCTGTTACGCGCCGGGCGGGTCGACGCCGACCTCGAGGACGCGCTGCGGCTGCTGCACCGGCCGGCGATCTGGTTCGACTCGCTGTGGCTGCCCGAGGCCGGTAGCGACGCCCTGGCCCGGGTGGTCGTGGCCAGCAGCGGCATCATCGGCGTCAGCGCCACCCAGCACCCTGCCCAGTCCGGTGTCACGGCGATCGAGGTGATCGGCGGTGCCGGACTCGCCGCTGCCGTGGTGGGCAGGCTGCCGACCGAACGGCCCGGGCGCAGGCCCGCGGTCACCGTCCCCGTCGACCCTGCGGCCGCACACGACGACGACGGGCAGGATTCCGGCAGTGTGCTGGTCTCCAGCACCGACCGCGGTCACAGCCCGGCCAGGGACCACGCCATCGCGGCGGCGATCCTGGACGCGCCGCACCCGAGAGCCGGCCAGATCTCCGCGAACGTCCGCGACTTCACCGGAACGGTGCACCGCTCAGCGGTGCTGCGCTGGTACGACAACGAGGCCGACGGGCGCTACCAGGTCGAACTGAGCTGGTGCGGCGATCGGCTCGAGATCAGCCCAGCCGACCCGAAACGGCTCGGCGACGCGATCCAGCGCCTACTGCCCGCACCCGCTCGCCGGTAGCGGATTCCGGTGGCGTCGGTCCGGCCGTCTACCCTGGACGCCGCAACGATCGCGGACTCGAGGTGAGGTGCCGGGCAGGTGGAACCAGCCGCTGCGCCCGCCTCCACCAGTTCGACGCTGCAACGGGTCCGTAGCGTGCTGGCGATCCCGGCGTTCCGCCGGCTGTGGGGCGTCACTGCGGTCTGCGCGGTGGGTGACTGGCTGTCGTTGCTCGCGCTGTCCGCGCTGGCCACCCAGCTGACCACCGGCTACCAGGCGCAGAGCTTCGCGCTGGGCGGCGTGGTGGCCACCAAGCTGCTGCCGTCGCTGCTGCTCGGGCCGCTGGCCGGTGCGCTGGCCGACAAGCTCAACCGCCGCCACGTGATGGTGGTCTGCGACGTGCTGCGCGCCGGGCTGTTCCTGTCCATCCCGTTGGTCGGCTCGCTGGCCTGGCTGTTCGTCGCCACATTCCTCATCGAGGTCTGCGCGATGTTCTGGATCCCGGCCAAGGACGCGTCGATCCCGAACCTGCTGCACCGCCGCGACCAGGTCGAGACGGCGAACCAGCTGAGTCTCGTGATGACCTACGGGGTGGCCGTCCTGACGGCGTCCGCGCTGTTCAGCGTGCTGTCGGCCGGCCCGGCGCTCGACACCGGCCTGCTGCCTGCCGCCGAGGCCTCCGCCTACGTCGCGCTGACGCTCAACGGCCTGGCCTACGCGGCCTGCGCGCTCATCGTCGCCACCCGGATCCGGGAGATATCCGCCCGCCCGACCGTCCCGCGGGGCCCGACCCCAGGCGTGCTTGCGATGCTGCGAGACGGGTTCGCCTTCGTCGGCGGCACCCCGCTGGTCCGCGGCCTGGTGACCGGCATCGTCGGGGCCTTCGCCGCGGGCGGTGCAGTGATCGCCACCGCCAAGCTCTACGCCGTCAGCCTGGGCGGCGGCGACGCCGCCTACGGGCTGCTGTTCGCCGCGATGTTCACCGGACTCGGCATCGGGATGGCCCTCGCGCCGCAGGCCGCCCGCCGGATCCGGCACCGCAGGCTGTTCGGGGTCGCCATCGTCGCGGCCGGCCTCGCGCTGCTGCCGGTAGCGGTCGCGCCGCACCTGTTCCTGGCGCTGGCCGCGGTGGCGCTGGTCGGCTGCGGGGCAGGCGTCGCGTTCCTCACCGGTCTGACGATCATCGGCTCGCAGGTGGTCGACTCGCACCGAGGCCGCACCATCGCCTTCGTGCAGTCCATCGTCCGGATCGACCTGCTGGCCTCGATGGCGCTGGTCCCGGTCCTCGTGGGGCTGGTCGCACCGCGCACGGTCGAGCTGCTCGGCGAGCGGGTGACCGTGGACGGGACACGCACCGTGCTCTTCGGCGCCGGGCTGGTGGCCGCGGCGGTTGGTGTACTCGCCTACCGGCAGATGGACGACCGGCGCGGCCGCTCGCGCCTCCCAGAACCCGCCGAGGGCATCCCGTGAGCGTCTGGGACGGCGTGGTGGGCCAGGACGCGGTGGCGGCGACGCTGACCGCCGCGGCGGCTGCCACGTTCGAGGATGCGAGGAATCGGGATGGCGCGATGACGCACGCCTGGCTGTTCACCGGCCCGCCCGGCAGCGGCCGCTCGGTGGCGGCCCGCGCCTTCGCCGCCGCGCTGCAGTGCACCGAACCCGCCGCGGGACCGGGTTGCGGGGTGTGCCCGGCCTGCCGGACGGTGCTCGCCGGCACCCACGCCGACGTCCGCGAGGTCGTTCCCGAAGGGCTGTCCATCGGAGTCGACGAGATGCGCTCCCTGGTCGCCGGGGCGTCACGACGCCCGTCGGCTGGGCGCTGGCAGGTGCTGCTCATCGAGGACGCCGACCGGCTCACCGAAGGCGCGGGCAACGCGCTGCTCAAGGCGGTGGAGGAGCCGCCGCCACGCACGGTGTTCCTGCTCTGCGCGCCGTCGGACCACCCGGAGGACATCGCGGTGACGCTGCGCTCCCGCTGCCGGGCGGTGCCGCTGCGGACCCCGCCTGCGGACGCGATCGCCGGGGTGCTGCGGCGCCGCGACGGGCTGGACCTCGACACGGCTGCGTGGGCGGCGTCGGTGTGCGGCGGGC
>JBOHGT010000145.1:0-3170 GCA_050700385.1 Pseudonocardiaceae bacterium
CCGCAGAACAGCCCCGAGCGCTCGGCGCAGGTGGAGAACAGCTTGTCGGCGAGGTGGATCGGCTCCCCGTCGGGCAGCGCGCGCAGCGTGACGCCGGTGCCGCGTTGGACGTCCAGCGTCTCGTACAGCGTGACCGGGACCTGGCGCCAGGCCTCGATGAGGTCGCGTTCCTCCGGACGTAGCCAATGACCGCGGGCGGCCAGGAACCGCTCCACCAAGCCGCCGGGGAACAGCACCAGATCCACGCAGAACATCGCGTACCGCCCGGCGTCCTCGGTGCGTTCGGCCAGCGCTGCGATGGTCTCGATGCCGGGGGCGCGCTCTGCGTAAGTGCCCAGCGGCGCGTAGAGGAGTTGGACTCGCGCGGGCAGCGCTGGTGCGGCGCCGCGCCGGCAGCACGCCTTGAACTTGCGACCCGACCCGCACGGGCAGGGGCTGTTGCGCGGTACGTCGCCCGCAGCGCCGGCGGCCAGCACCTCGGTCAGTCCCGGTTGCAGTGGGCTGCGCTGCTGGGCGCGCCGCACGTAGCTCTCGGCGGCGAGGTAGTCGCCGCGCGCCGCGGCGTACTGCGCGGCGTCATGCAGCGCCGGCTCCAGGTCCGGGCGCTGGGCCAGCGCCTCGCCGATGAGGTCACAGGCCGCCGTGGAGTCCCCGGCGCCCTCGGCGGCCCGCGCCGCAAGGAGCGCGACGGCGGCCTTGACATGCCTGCCGCGAGCGTTCGACCGCAGCGCCCGTAGCGCACCGACCTCACCGCCCCGGGCGGTATGCCGTTCGACCTGGCCGGCCAGGAACGTCAGCGCCTCATCCGGAGCCGAGGCCAGCACGTCGAGGAGGAACCAAGCCTGGTCCTCGCCCAGCGGCACATCGCCGATCAGCAACCCGGCGATGGTCTCGGCATCGACGATCACATCAGTCTCGGTGAGCACCGGCCCACCGTAGTGGGTTGGCCCGGCAGCGCCCGGCAGCGACACGCCCCGGTGGTCGGCGCCAGCCGGGTTGTGCTACTCGCGAGGCAGGAGCAAGATGGGCCCGCCAAGGCATTAGCTACGGAAGTGGGCTCGGTCCTCTCCGGACGGTGGGGGGCCGGGTTCCGCGTCTCTCCTGGCGATCAGACGGGGATGCGCCCGATCCGAGCGTGCCAGTGGCCGCCCGCTCCAGCCGACCACGCGACGGCATCAGCCGGCCAAAGTAGTGGCTCCGTCGTTGGGTCAAGGTGCCTGTAGGTGCTCTCGACGGACCTGTCGACATGGCGACCCGACCGCCAATCCGTACACCTACGATGGCATGGTCTACGCCCGCGCAAAGGGCATCACGTCGAGCTTTCTCACCATCTGAGCCGCCGTGCCATCGTTGGAGCCGCCCACTCCGAGCGGATCGACCGCCCGCATATGCTGGAGACAAGACCGTGCTCGACCTGGATCTGATCATCGACCACACCGACGACGTGGCGAAGCGCCTGGTGACGAAGGGCGTCGATCCGGCACAGGTTCACAACGCACGCGACTCCGTGCTGCAGCGGCGGAAGCTGGGCACCCAGCTCGACGAGGTGCGGGCCAGGATGAACCGCCAGTCGAAGGAGATGGGCAAGCTCGTCGCCGCGAAGGACCCGTCGGTGGATGCGCGCCGAGCTGAGCTGGCGGAGCTCAGGAGAACGATCGGCGAGCTGGAGACCGCGTTCAGGGACGCGGAGCAGGTGTCGACTGCCTTGCTGCTCCGGCTGCCCAACCTGCCCCACCCGCAAGCGCCGGTAGGTGACGACGAGTCGGCGAACGTGGTGCTGCGCTACGGAGGTCCGGAGGCGGTGCCGGCGCCGGAGCTACGACCGCACTGGGATGTCGCCGCCGACCTGGGCATCCTCGACGCCGAGCGCGCCGCGAAGCTGAGCGGTTCGGGCTTCTCAGTGCTGCGCGGCGACGGCGCGCGCCTGCTGCGGGCACTGGTCTCGTGGGGACTGGACCTGCACCGCGACCGTTACGAAGAGCTAGTGGTGCCCCACATGGTTCGCGAGCAGATCATGGTAGGTACCGGTCACCTGCCCAAGTTCGCCGAGGACGCTTACACCACGACGCTCGACAACCTGTGGCTGGTGCCGACGGGCGAGGTGCCGCTGACCGCATTGCACCGCGACGAGATCCTCGAACCGGCCGACCTGCCGCGCCGCTACATGACCTGCACCTCGTGCTTCCGCCGGGAAGCCGGTAGCGCAGGCAAGGACACTCGCGGCATGCAGCGGCTGCACGAGTTCCACAAGGTCGAGCTGGTGCGGCTGTGCATGCCGGAGAACGTCGAGCAGGAGTTCGCCGAACTGCTGGCCGATGCCGAGCGCACACTGACTGGGCTGGGTCTGCCCTACCGGGTGGTCGACCTGTGCACCGGCGACCTCACGTTCTCCTCGGCGCGCATCTTCGACCTGGAGGTGTACGCGCCTGGTGTCGACCGCTGGCTGGAGGTGTCCTCGGTGGGAAGCTTCACCGACTTCCAGGCGCGGCGCAGCGGCATCAGGGTGCGCACCGATACCGGCGGTACCCGACCGGTGTGTCTGCTCAACGGCTCCGCAGTAGCGACACCACGTCTCTGGGCGGCCATCGTCGAGCACGGCCAGCAGTCCGACGGCCGGGTGCGGGTCCCGGAGGTACTGCGGCCGTACCTGGGCGGCGCCGAGACCCTCGGGCCGTTGCGTGCGCAGGGTCAACACGGTGACAGCGGCTGAGATCGGGTCCAGAGGTTCTCCGGTCGGCGCTCCGCCATGGCGCCGGACCAGCGGACATCCAGCACGTCCTGCGCAACGCGCAGGTCGTGGAGGAGATCGACGAGACCCGACTCGTTACCTGGTTCTCGGCGCCGACCGCGCCGGGAAGCTCCTCGAGTTGGTCGTGATGGATCGGCCCCAGGCCCGGCGGTGATGCATGCGATGCCGATGAGAGCGAAGTACCGAGTCCTGCTGCCGAAGGGGTGGTGACGATGTCCACGACGCACGGAAACACCGCAGACGGCACCCCGATCACTGACGAGATGGTCGAGGCGATGGCGGACGAGGCCGAGCGGGGCTACGACGTCGAGGAGGTGCTGCGTCGGCGCCGGGGCGGTCGCCCTCCGATGGGGTCGGCGGCCTCCTCGGTCGAGTCGGTGCGCCTCGATCCGGAACTCAAGCGCGACCTGCTGCTTCGCGC
>JBOHGT010000146.1:0-8381 GCA_050700385.1 Pseudonocardiaceae bacterium
CCTCCGACGCGTTGGACAAGCTGCGGCTGGAAGCGTTTCGCGACAAGGACCTGCAGGCGGACACCAGCGATCTGCACATCGCCATCGAGGTCGACCGGGAGCAGCGCACGCTCACGGTGCGCGACAACGGCATCGGCATGACCCGTGACGAGGTGGTCGGGCTGATCGGCACGCTCGCGAAGTCCGGGACAGGGGAGTTCCTGCGCAAGCTGAAGGAGTCGCAGGACGCGGCCGCCTCGCATGACCTCATCGGGCAGTTCGGCATCGGCTTCTACTCCAGCTTCATGGTGGCCGACAAGGTCACGCTCGTGACGCGACACGCGAGGTCGAGCGAAGGCGTCCGGTGGGAGTCGCGCGGGGAGAGCGTCTACACGATCGAGCCAATCGACGACGCCCCGCAGGGAACCGCGGTCACCCTGCACCTCGAGCCCGAGGACGCCGACGAGCATCTTTACGACTACACCTCTCCGGCGAAGATCGTCGAGATCGTCAAGCGGTACTCGGACTTCATCACGTGGCCGGTGCGGATGGCCGCCGAGGACGGGGCCGAAGCCGAGAAGATCAACTCTCGGAAGGCGCTGTGGGCCCGTCCGCCAAGTGAGGTCACCGAAAACGAGTACGCCGAGTTCTACAAACATATCAGCCACGACTGGCGCAACCCGTTGGAAACTATCCGCGTGCAGGCGGAGGGTGCGTTCGAGTACCAGGCGCTGCTGTTCATCCCGTCCCAGGCGCCGTTGGACCTGTTCATGCGGGAGCGCAAGCGCGGGGTGCAGCTCTACGTCAAGCGTGTGTTCGTCATGGACGACTGCGCAGAGCTCATGCCGGAGTACCTGCGCTTCGTGAAAGGTGTGGTCGACGCGCAGGACCTGTCGCTGAATGTGTCTCGCGAGATCCTGCAGCGGGACCGCCAGATCCAGCTGATGCGCCGCCGCCTGGTCAAGAAGGTGTTGTCGACTGTCAAGACAATGATGACAGACAAAGCCGACTCCTATGCGGTATTCTGGCGGGAGTTCGGCCGAGCGGTCAAAGAGGGGCTGCTCGATGACATCGAGAACCGCGACGCGATCCTCGACATCGCCTCGTTCGATTCGACCCACGACGTGGAACAGCAGACAACGCTGGGGCAGTACGTGGAGCGGATGGCAGAGGGCCAGCAGCACATCTACTACCTGACGGGCGAGTCCCGGGCCGCCATCGAAACTTCGCCCCATATGGAAGCGTTCCACGCCAAGGACTTCGAGGTGCTCGTGCTCACCGACCCCATCGACGAGATGTGGGTCCAGGCCGTTCCCGGTTTCGACGGCAGGCAATTCCAGTCGATCGCCAAGGGGCAGGTCGACTTCGACACCGACGAAGAGAAGAGCACCGCCGAGGCGCGGCAGAAGGACTTCGCCGACCTGCTGGCCTGGATGACAACGGTGCTGAGCGATAACGTCAAAGAGGTGCGGCTTTCCTCCAGGCTCGTCACCTCACCCGCTTGCATCGTCGGCGACACGCATGACCTCAGCCCGACACTGGAGAAGATGTACCGTGCGATGGGACAGGAACTACCGCAGATCAAGCGCATTCTCGAGCTCAATCCCGCCCATCCGCTGGTGACCAGGCTGCACGATACCTACGGCGAGCGTGCAGACCGCACCAGCCTGTCGGAAACGGTCGAGCTGCTCTACGGCATGGCTCTCCTCGCCGAGGGCGGCGAGCTGGCCGACCCTTCGCGCTTCATCCGCCTCCTCTCCGACCGCCTGGAAAGCACCCTGTAAACTCGGGCGCGACGGTGTTACCCGCCCTGCCGTAACCGCTCGGCCAGGAAGCCTTCCCAGGTTCGGTGGCCGACGGCCTGTTCGGGGGCGAGATTGGCGCCGGCCCGGAATGCGCGGGCGGCTGTGCCGGGGAGTCTGACTGGCATGATCGGCCGGTGCTTGCGACGGGCTCGCAGGTAGCTGCGGACGAGCTCGTTCATCCCGTACACGCGTGGCCCGGCGATGTCGGGCACGAGGCCGGACGGCTTGCCGAGGGCCAGCTCGACGAGCCGGGTCGCCACCTCGCTGGCGTCGACCGGTTGGAACCGGACGCCGGCATCCCGCAGGAGCGGCACGACGAGGCACCCGAGCGTGCCCGTGCCGCCGGTGAGCAGGATGGGCGACGTCATGGCTTCTCCAAACTCGTTCGGTCCGGGGAGTCGGTCTCCCCGTCACATCAGCTGGGTTACTGCTATGACGCCCCGCGAGGAAGGAATGTGACACGGTGGACCAGCGCGACCGGCTGCCCGAGCGGTTCGAGGAACATCGGACTCGTCTGCGAGCGTGGCCTACCGGATGCTCGGCTCGGTGAGCGGGGCTGATGACGCCGTGCAGGACGCCTGGCTGCCTCACAGGGGCGCCGCGGGAACCGCGTGCCGGGACCCTGGCTCGTTCGATGGCGCGAGCGAAGGCGGGGAACGCCTCCCACCATCTCGTCGGTCGCGGTCAACGAGATGCGGAAGTAGCCCAGCACCGTCACCATGCGGTCGCGACGGCGTTCGATCGCGGCGACGTCGATGAGCAGGCCGTCGATCCATCCATGGTGGTTCGTCCACTGGGCTTCCGTGAGCCCATTTCCCAGTTCGATCCAGACGTCCCACAACTCGCCAAGCGCGTCCAGCCTGGCTATGAAGGTCTGTTGGGGCCCCGCTCCTCCTCCAACCGTCTCGTGTGCGGAAAGCCATGCAGCAGCACCGGCGGACCCCGAACCCCGGACACGAGGTGCACCGGCAGGTCACCCAAGCGACGTGTTCCGGATCGAATGACGCAAACTTGCTTACCCGTCCACGGAGTCGGCGATGATGTTCGCGAGCAGGTCCGGCCGCGAGAGGAACGGTGATGCCCGGTGGGGATCTCGATGACCCGTCCTGCCCTGCCAGACCAGGTGGCCTGGACTCAACTCCACGGCAGCAGTGCGCAGGCCGTGGTCGCGCAGCGGCTGGCGCATCCTGTTCCACCACCAGCCAGCATCTGCCAGTGCTCGCCCTGCGGGCGCACCGCCAGACTGGACGACGGCAGTGCCATACCGATAGCTTTGCGGTATGGCACCGAGAGGTCGGACAACCAAGAAGATCACAGTCACCCTGCCAGTCGAGGACGCTGAGGCCGTGGAGCGTCTGGCCGAGTCTGGCCAGGTCGAGTCCGTCAGCCGGTACGTCACCGAGGCTGTGGCATTCCGTCGCGCCCGCGAGGACGGCCTGGCCGTACTCGAGCGACGGTTCGGCAAGCCACCGGACTACGCCCTGGAATGGGCCCGCAACCTCGTCGCGCGCCGCCTCGGGTCACAAGGCCCCGCCGCGTGAGCCAGGCCTTCGGCGGGTGGGTGCTCGACCACCATGCCGTCGCCGCTTGGGCCCGGGTCGAGCCCTATGCCCAGTCCCTGGTGTGGTCTGCCATGGAGGTGGGCATGGCCGTGGCCGTCCCGGTCGCGACGCTCCCTCAGGCCTACGCCACCCTCCGCGAGTCCGACCACGCCGTTCTGCGCGCCCTGCTGGACCTGCCGGTCACGCTGCACGACCCGCTCACTGCGACTGACGCCGCAGAACTGGGACGCATCCTCGCCAGCGCCGCCGACCCGAGCGTACTGACCTCCGATGCCCTGGCCCTGGCCTGCGTCGTGCATTCCGCCCACCGCCGAGGCTGGCCCGTACTCACTGGATGCGCCGCTTCGCTGCGAGCCCTGGACCCAGACCTGGAGATGGACGAGCTGCCATGAGTAGCAGCCCCAGAGTGACGGATTCCTGCCCCCGGAGTCCGGTAAAGACACGTTACGGCCACATCGAAGCGGCGCACCGCGGCTCTCGGCTTCAGCGTGCTGAACGCCAGGCGACAGGCTTGGTCTCATCTAGGGATCCTACGCAAGAATTGCGAATGTAGTACCGGGGCGCTGGTGCGGGTGCCGTACGGGACTGTCATGGTCTGCGGTCGCCTGCTCTGACCAGCCGGAAACGCACGCCGAGGTCGGTGTCCCCGCCTGCGCCAGCGTGTGCGGTTGCCGTGTCGGCGGGCAGGTCGGTGTCGAAATACTCGTTGATCTCCACCGCCAGCACGGCGTCGGCGAGTTCCCGCTCGTGCTCGCGCAGGGCGTCGGCGGTCTCCCCGTTCGCGGCCCAGGACAGCACGATGCGGTCGGTGACCTCGAAGCCCGCGTCCTTGCGCGCGGCCTGCACCAGCCGGATGACCTCGCGGGCCAAGCCCGCCTTGCGCAGGTCCGGGGTGATCGTGGTGTCGAGCGCGACCGCCATGCCCTGGTGGGTGTTGATCACCCAGCCGCTGCGCGGCACTTCGGAGAGCGTGACCTCATCCGGGGTGATGGCGGCCGGCTCCCCGTCCACGTCGATCAGCACCCGTCGCTCGGCTCGCAGCACGCGGGCAAGCTCGCCGGGATCCGCGTCCCTGATGGCCTTCGCCGCCTGCTGCGTGCGTGACCCGAACCGCTTGCCCAGCGCGCGGAAGTTCGGCTTGACGGTCACGTCCACGACCTCGCCCGCCGCCGCGAGCGCGGTGACCTCGCGGACGTTGAGCTCGTCAGCGATCTCGGAGACGAACTCGGCGGGCAGCTCCCGGCTGCCGGGGATGCCGAGGAGCGCACATTGGAGGGGTTGGCGGACGCGGACGTTGGCGGCCTTGCGTGCGGAGCGGCCGGCCTCCACGAGTGCTCGCGTGATGTCCATGTCCGTCCGGAGCTGGCCGTCTGCTCGTGCGCCGTCCGGGGCGGGCCAGCGAGCCAGGTGCACCGAGTCTTCTGCCATGGCGTCGCCGGGGACGATCGCGTGCTGCCAGACGTGCTCGGTGAGGAACGGGATGAAGGGCGCCAGCAGGCGGGTCACAGTGTGCAGGCACTCGTGCAACGTGGCCAGCGCGTCCGCGTCACTGGCCCAGAACCGTGCGCGGCAGCGCCGCACGTACCAGTTCGACAGGTCATCGATGAACTGCGCGAGCACGCGCCCCGCGCCCGCCGTGTCGAAGTCCTCCAGCGCGGCATCGGTGGCCGAGACCACGTGGTCGAGCTCGGCCAGCGCCCAGCGGTCGAGCACCGGCCGCTGAGCCACGGGCATGGACGCGCTGGGGGTCCACCCACTGGTGGAGGCGTAGAGGGTGAAGAACGAGGCGGTGTTCCAGTAGGTCAGCAAGACCTTGCGCACGATCTCCTCGACGGCACTGTCGCCCACGCGGCGGGGTGACCACGGGGAGCCCGAGCACAGCATGAACCAGCGCAGGGCATCGGCGCCGTGCTTGTCCATGAACGGGATCGGCTCGATGATGTTGCCGAGGTGCTTGGACATCTTGCGCCCGTCCTCGGCCATGATGTGGCCGAGGCAGACCACGTTCTCGTACGAGGATCGGTCGAACACCAGCGTGCCGACGGCCAGCATGGTGTAGAACCAGCCTCGCGTCTGGTCGATCGCCTCGCAGATGAACTGGGCCGGATAATACTTGTCGAACTGCTCGACGCTGCCCTCAGCGTAGGGGTAGCCGAGGCTGGCGAACGGCATCGAGCCGGAGTCGAACCAGGCGTCAATGACCTCGGGCACCCGTGCGGCGTCCTCCCCACACGCGGGACAGGCAAAGGTGACTTCATCGATGTAGGGCCGGTGCGGGTCGAGTCCGGAGAGGTCCCGGCCCGCCAGCTCCCCCAGTTCCGCCCGCGAACCGACGCAGGTGAGGTGTTCCTGCGGACAACGCCACACCGGCAGCGGCGTGCCCCAGTACCGGTTGCGGGACAGCGCCCAGTCGACGTTGTTGGCCAGCCAGTCACCGAAGCGCCCGTGCTTGATGTGCTCGGGATACCAGGTGGTCCGTTCGTTCTCCCGTCGCAGCTCAGCGCGCCGGGCCGTGGTCCGGATGTACCAGGACAACTGGGCGTAGTACATCAACGGCGTGTGGCAGCGCCAGCAGTGCGGGTACTGGTGCTCGTAGCTCGCGGATGCGAACAGCAGTTCGCGTTGCTCCAGATCGGCGATCAGCGCCGGGTCGGCGTCTTTGAAGAACACACCGCCGACGAGCGGTCCCTCGGGAAGGAAGTGCCCGTCCGGGCCGATCGGGTTGACCACCGGCAGGTTGTGGCGCCGGATCGCGGCGAGGTCGTCGGCGCCGAACGCGGGGGCCTGGTGCACCAGCCCGGTGCCATCCTCGGTGGTCACGTAGTCAGCCGTGATCACGTCCGGGTGCACCGCCACGGCCGTGTTGGACACCAACGTCCAGGGCGTGGTGGTCCACACCAGCAGGTCCACCCCGGTCAGGCCCACGATCTCGCCGACGACCGGCAGCCGTACGTACACCGAGGGGTCGGTGACCGTCTCGTAGCCCTGCGCCACCTCGTGATCGGACAGGCCGGTGCCGCAGCGCGGGCAGTAGGGTGCGACGCGGTGGTCCTGGACCAGCAGCCCCGCATCGTTGATCCGCTCGAGCGCCCACCACACGCTGTCCACGTACGCCGGCGCCATCGTCCAGTACGGGCGCGACATGTCAACCCAGTAGCCCACGCGATCGGTCATCCAATGCCGAGCCGAACAGGCACTCACGGTCAGGGTAGCGACCCCTGCATCGGCCTTCCGACCAGCGTCGGCCAGCGCCGCGCCGCCTAATCCTCGTCGTCAGGAGGTGCTTGTGCTGTCATGGCAGGCACCGCGCGGGCCATGACGCGTGCCCATCCGGGTAGCCATGCGAGCCATGTCACGGCCCGAAGCGCAGGAGGGGGACGTCGTAGAGGTCGGGGTCAGGGAGGTGGCTCATTCGTGGTGCGGTGACCTCGACGAGCAGCATCTCGGTGAGGAACTGCACCCGTGCGGAGAGCAGGTGGCTGGCGTACGCGGTCGCGGAGTGCTCCTTCAGGCCGACGGCGACGTGCACGTGCGGCAGGACGGTGTCGCCGGCCTCGTCATAAGCCAGCGTGCCGCAGCCGAGGGCGTCGACGTTGGTGAGGTGGACGCGCGACCAGACGGGCGCGGCGGGGTTGGTCAGCTTCTCGCACGTGCCGACCAGGTCGGCCTCGGCGAACCCGGCAAGGAACATGGGGATGTAACCCTGGCGTACGTCGTTGTCGCGGCAGAACTCGGTGAGGGCCGTGTAGAAGTCGTCGCCGTGGTCGAAGGCCAAGCCGAAGGTCCGGCCGACGGTCAGTTCGTGGCTGCGCACGAGGTGCAGCGTGTCATAGCGTGGGAGGGAAGCTGACACCGGAAAGCTCACTTGGCCAGTGGTGGGTAGGCTGAACGGCGTTTCCGAGCAGTGCGGCGCGGTAGGTACCGTGGGTCCCTGCCTCGAGAAGTTCTGGTTGGTTCGCAGGGGGACTTGTTGCGGTAGCGGCCCTTCGGTGGGAGGTAGGGAGCTTCGGTGGCGTCTTCTCTCGCGGTGGTTGCGGCGGACGGAGTACGTCTAGAACAAGCGCTGCATGGGTCCAAGTCGGACAGTTCGCTCGGCGTGGTGGTCCAGGTCCACGGGATCAACGCCGACATGGACGAGGGCGGGATGTACGTGCGGCTGGCCGATCGGCTTGCGGAGGCCGGGTTCGGCGGCCATCGCGGGCAGGAACTCGTCGACCGGGATCAGGGCATCGGCGAGTCCGGCGGTGAGCAGGAGCCGCGCCGCGCGCTGGGTCAGCATGTAGCCGTAGGTGCAGTGGCTGTAGCCGGGGACGGCGAAGCTGCTGACACGGCCGCGATCCGGTTCCTGGGGCAGGCGGCCGAGGTAGGGCAGGTCCCAGTTCCGGCCAGCGCTGGTGATCCCCTCTTCGATTCGGGCCAGGAAGTCCCGTTCCAGGCAGGCGTCGTCCAGAACGACGAGGTACTCATGGACATGGTCTACCCCGTGCTGCCAGCAACGCAGGTGACTGAGCGAGCAGCCGACTTCCCCGAGCTTGAGGGGTCGGGACCACCACGGGTTCGGGGAGTCGATGCGCCACGAGAACAGCCGGTAACCGTGCTCGACGATCGTTGACGGGCTCAGCTCGCGGCCATCGAACGGCCCGTACCAGTCCGACGTGTAGGTGACCGCAACTCCAGGATTGAGGGGCGGCGGGCTCAAATGGGTCGAGCCGACACCCTGATATCATACCAGTAATTTCGAGCGATGGGGTATGGTGGGTGAGGTGGAATGAATCGGCGCGAACCACTGCGATTCGAGGAGCGGGAGATCATCTCTCGGGAGCTGAGCCGGGGACGCAAGGCTCGATATATCGGCAAACTTCTCGGCCGGCATCATTCGACGATCTACGACGAGATCAGCCGCAACGGTGGCGCCACGAATTATCGGGCCGTCGACGCGCAGCGACGCGCCGAGGACAACCGTGCCCGGCCCAAGGACCGGAAACTCGAGACGTCCCCTCGGCTGCACGACGCGGTTAACGAGGGACTGCACCAC
>JBOHGT010000147.1:0-10664 GCA_050700385.1 Pseudonocardiaceae bacterium
TCATTTCATGATCTTGAAACGACCGTGCCGGTGGACAGGTGGCGACGTACCCGCTGGGTGCGCCTGAACCACCGTGTCGCGGTGGACCCCACTGGAGTCGTCGCTCGGTAACGGAACGCGCCTGGTCTTCGATGGTCCACGCGAGTGCTTCGTATCTGCTGTGATGGGTAATCGTCGGGAGGAGCGGTACGTGCCGAACATCAAGACCGGTCATGATCTGGCTGGCCTCGAGGAATACAGCCCGAAGCCGGGCTACTCGCCGGAGGCCGTAGTCCCGGCCGGGGTCTTGCCTGCCACCTCCCGGTGGCTACGGGAAGGAAGTGTTACGCCGCCCTCAGCGCCGAAGTTGGTCACGCTCCCGGTACCAGATCCCATTCCGCCTGCGCGGACGTGTCGCAATGGTCTGTGGACGCGGCGGAAGCTGTCCCGGGCGGCTGCCGCTGTTGTGATCCTTATTCTCGTCTCGGTGGTCTTCTCTGTCGGTTCGGTATCGCCCACCGCAGGCAATATCAGCGGCGACGCACCAGCACAGCTATCCGGGACAGATCCTCAGACAAGCATGAGCATCGAGGTCCGCAACCCGGCGCCGCCGCAGCCGCTGGTTCTGTCACCTCCGGTGGTAGACAATTCCAAGACCACGATGGCGACGCCGCCGATCGACAACCCCAAGGCTAAGACGTCCTTGCCGCCGGCCCGGAGCCTCGACCCGGCCACCAGCACGGCAACTACTCCGTCGGCGGGTGGCGGCCAGGTCGACAAGCCTCCAGCCCAGATCGGTCCAGCGGCATCACCAGCCACCGGTGGCCAGGTTGCTATGCTACCTCCCCACGACCCAGCACCGGCGGCCACTGATGGTGTCCGATGTGATCCATTCAGCAACCCCGCGGTAGTCATGGAATCCATCGCTGCGACGGATGGCGGGCCGGGCATCGCGACCTTCAACACTATCCGCCTCAACGTCCTGCGCGCGGCGCCATCCGAATACACGTACTGGATCATCGCGCATCTTTTTCGGACTGACGGCAGCCCCTACATCGCGAAGGCTCAGGTACGCAGCAGCACCGGCTTCGAATCCCACGACCTACAGTTCAAGGATGTTGTCGGCTCCGTACGAGACATCTACATCGTGGAAGCCGACCCAGCCGGGACCGAGCAGCTTCGGCAGAACAACGCGACGCAGCTAGACGGCTCGCAAGACGCCACGCGCCAACAACCCCCACCAGGCCAAGTCGTCTCCATGACGTGCCATGTGACCAAGACCCGGCAGCAGTGATCTACGGCGGGAAGGCTCAGCGAGCCGAGCGTCAGCTCGGCCGGATCGGCGTCATCTACAGTCCGTACAGTAGGCGAAGCTTGCGGTGTGTCGAGGACGGACCCGGCAGCGATACGCACGCCGTCCTCCTGGGGAATTACGTGACCGCTCGGTTGGGGGAATTACGTGATCGCTCGGTTGGGGGAATTACGTGATCGCCAACTCCCCTCACACTGGGGTGGATTCATGATCGTCGATATCCCTGCGTGCTCGTTGAGTAACGTGCTGGACCGTTCGACCGACTGAACGATTGACTGACGACGTAAACTGGCCGTACGCGCCCGAGGGGCCAAATCCGAATGACCACGTCCGAGTCCAACAACCGGCCGGGACCGTCCAGCCCGGTGCCCGAACAGTCCGACCTGGGCCGTGCACCGGACAGCGAGACGAGCCCTCCGCCTGCCGCCGAGCCCGAGTCAGCTCGGTCCACCTCGCCCTCCGAGCCCGTCACCCCACCGAAACCGATCGCATTGCGACGGAGCACCCTGCGCGCCGTCGCCGGAGTTTTTCAGGGTAGTAGGCGCACGGCGACCGCCGAGATCTCCACGGTGCTTGGTTTCCTGCTCGCGCTCGTCGTGGCTGTGGTAACTCTCGTGGTGAACTTGCTGGCCAGCTCGAAGAACCCACCCCCAGACGTGATGCCCACGGCTGTACCGATACCAACAGATACCCCGACGCCTGAGGGGGGCACAAACCTTGAGTACATCCTCCTCGATGACTTCTCCGGCCCGGCACTGGACCCTGCCAAGTGGGACGGCGTGGACACTGCCGCACCACTGCTATACGTCCGTGATGGGATGCTCCACCTCCAGGTCACTCCGGCCGAGGGCACTGGCGAGAACAGTGCGACGCTGCGCGCGCGGCTGCCGCGACCCGTCCACGCGGTGCGGTTCGAGCTGACGCTGCTCTCGGTCGATGGCACCAACGACGGCGGAGCGTCCACCATCGTTTCGCGGAACAGCGCCCGTAACCACAAGGTCGGCGTTGGTCCGAGCGGCAGTGGCGCACCAGTCATTGCTTACGACATCTGCGCGCGGGAGGTAGGCTGCCGCGATGGCGTGTACAATGATTTCGTCCGCCCTGGAGTGGAAATGCCGATCCAGGTGCAACGGCGCTACGAGGTGGTCGTGCGGCGGGACGGACCGCGGTGGGTCTTCGAGGTCGACGGCATTCAGCAGAACACGGCCGACCTTGAGGATGGGCCGATCGAGAGCCTCAGCTACTACCTCTACTCTTTCGGCGAGGGCACCTTCCATGCCACGGTCGATGACTTGGAGGTCGCCTACGCCACGTGATGCCAGCGTTATCGGGCGGGTTTTGGGCATTTGGCAGACTGGTGGGGAGCCGCAGTGTCCGACCGCCGTCGACGTTTCGCTGCAGCGAGGAGGCTAGGGCAAGTATCCGGGTAAGCTCTCTCGGCTACTCGACTCTAGTGTCACAAAATATGATCAGATTTACGTGCTGTCCGCGTGTTTGTCCAGTTCAGGAGCGGTCCGCTGATCATCAGAGAGGGTAAAGGACTACCAAATTTGCGACACTAGTGTAGATAGATAAGTTTCAAACTTCGCCGTCGACGTACTGTACGAGCCCTCGAGTCAATCGAGCTGCAAGAGCATGATGCTTAGCTTTGGGCTCCCCTCCGCGAGTACATACCCGTCACGGACGCCATGAGGGCGTATTGCAGAAGTACAGAGAGTTTGCGGTCGGTATGACGCTCACCGCCCGCGACAAATGATGCTTCGCCACCGAACCATCGGTGCCGCACGGGGCCGACGACAGCCTGGCTGCCTACGTCGAGCACACGATCGCGGCCTCACGCCTCGGCCGGCTTCAGTTCAATGTGCTGACCGGCGGGTCCGACCGTGACCAGCCACGTGCCCACCACCGGCTCACCGGCATCGCACCACCACTGGTAGGCGCCGGCCACTTCGTCGAAGAGCTGGCGTGGTCCGCCCTGAGACACCTCGTACGGCGGTTGCGGGGCGACCTCGATCGACGCCCAGGATCGGGTGGTGGGGTCCAGCAGCCACTCGACGCCGGTGTTCTCGGTTTCCTCGTAGTGGGTGTGGATGCCGTCACCGAGGCGCTGTCCGATCGCCGTCGCGGCGTTGCGGTCCCCGACCAGCCGCCACGGGTGCAGCTGCGTCTGGCAGGTGTGCTCGGGCTCGCCGATGAAGTCCGCGTGGGGTCGGGGGATCCGTTGTGCCCGCAGCGCCATGAATGCTGCTGGCGTAGCGAGGCGGCCGGATGCGGTGCCGTCGTTGTGGACGGTCAGCGCGACGATGCCGGGAGGCTGGTAGGTGTTGGTCAGCGGTACCACCACGCGCCCACCGGGAACGGTCTGGGCGATCCAGGAGTAGGGCACGGCGGACACCCCGACCGTGGCGATCACCCGGTGGTACGGGCCGCCGTCGCGGTCGCCTTCGGCGCCGTCGCCGGTGTGGACGGTGACCGTGCCGAATCCCGCCCGGCCCAGCGCGATGCGTGCCTGTTCGGCGATGGCCGGGTCGATTTCGATGCTGGTGACGTTCTCGGCGCCCACCCGGTGGGCGAGGAGTGCGGCGTTCCACCCGGTGGCGGTGCCGATCTCCAGCACCCGCAGGCCAGGCTGCGCGTCCAGCGCCGCGAGCATGTCCGCCACGACCGACGGCTGCGACGCCGAGCTCGTCACCTCGAACCCGGTGCCGTCGTCGGCTGGCTGACCGTCGTCGACCTGGGTGTCCACCGGGGCGTCGGCGTAGGCGCACTCCAGCCAGTGTTCGGGGTCGGTGCCGCGGTGCAGCGGCAGCAGCCGGCCGTCGGCGGCGCGGTCCAGCCGCCAGATCGTGTCGGGGATGAACAGGTGGCGTGCGACCTGCTCGAACGCCGGCCGCCAGGTGGGGGTGAGCCGGCCGGTCTTGACCAGCGCAGCGACCATCGACTGGCGCCGGTCCTCCGGGGTCACTTCTTGCCGTGTTCGCCAGGATCCGGCGGTGGTGGTGGTGGTGGTGGCTTCTTGCCGGTGGCGTCGTCGTTGGGGTCGGGGTGTGGCTTCGGCTTGTCGTGCTTGCCCATGCGACACACCGTGCCGTGCCGGCTACCCACCGCGCAACGACGGACCCTGCGACTGACGAGGTTCTCTTCTGACTTTCTGACAGACAGCAATGATATTTTGACTGACATGGCAGCGGAACGACAGCAGCCAGCGGAACGACAGCAGCCCGAGGGGGTATCGCCGCGCATTCCCAGGATGCGTAGAGCTGAGCACGAGGTCGGGATCCGAGAGCTGCGCAATGTCGGCAGGGTCGTTGGAACTGGCGGCGACAGGCCGCTTGCGGGGCGGTCGCTCCGGCGGGCTCGCCGGCCGGCGGAGCCTGTCCGCCCGTGCCAACACCGCACCCCTGAGCCAATGCCTGGAGCAGTTGCGTCACGAGGACGATCGGTGATCTATCTCGACTCCTGCGCACTGGTGAAGCTGGTGCGAGAGGAGGAATCCTCCAACGCGCTGCAGAACTGGCTCGACGAGCGCGCCGACGAGCTGCAGCTGACCTCAGCCGGTGGGGCGGAGCAGCGCGTAGTCGGGAGGCGCTCATGTCCGACGCCAGCATGCCCGGCTACGGGCCCGGCAGGTGGACGATCGATCCGGCGCGTTCCGAGGTCTGCTTCACCGTCCGGCACATGATGTTCAGCAAGGTCCGTGGCCGGTTCACCGACTTCGAGGGGTGGATCGTCACGGGCGACGACCTTCCGGGCTCCTCGGTGCAGGCATCGATCGACCTGGCGTCGATCGACACCGGCGACAGCCAGCGTGACGAGTTCATCCGCTCGGCGGACGTGGGAGGCGCGAGTGACCACCCGGCGATGACGTACGTGTCCAGCGAGGTGCGCCCCGACGGCGACGGCTGGGTCGTCGACGGGGAGCTGACGATCCGCGACGTGACACGGGCGGTGCCGCTGGCACTCGAGATCACGGGATTCGGGCCCGACCCGTCGGGCGGTACCGCTGCCGGGTTCCGTGCCACCGCCGAGATCAACCGCCGTGACTTCGGCGTCGAGATCCCCATGGACGGCGCCGGCATGCTCGTCGGAGAGACGGTCTGGATCTCGCTCGATATCCGGGCCGTGCTACAGGAAAGCTGAGAGGCCTGGACGGGTTACCGAGCGGCGCCTGCGACGGCGACTCGAGCCGCCCGCTCGTCGTGCTGTGCGTTCGCGCGAGAAGACTGGATGGTGATGGCGGGCGCTCCGCGCTGGATGCGCTGCACGCTGCAGGCCGGATCACCGATGCCCTGCTCGTCGAGTACCGCAAGGAGATCTGATGGGCCAGGCCGTGCGGGTCAATGCCACGATGGATGAGGAACTGCTTCGCCGGGTTGACGCTTTCGCCGCATCCCACTACGAGGATCGGTCCACGGCGCTGCGCCAGCTCGTCGATTTCGCGCTGCGGGAACTGCACAAGCGCGAGGCGCTGGACGCCTACCGCGTGGGCCGCATCACGCTGCGGGACTTCGCTCGCACGCTCGGGCTGGACATCTGGGGCGCCCATGATCTGCTCCGTGCGGAGGGCGTTCCGGTGGGCCAGGGCGAGCGCAGCGAGACCAGCACCGCGTTACGGGACACGCTCGCCGAGCTGCGGGAGTAGACCCATCAGCGGTCGCCTGCCCGTGATCTGGCCTGCCGCGGTCGGCGTGTCGACCGGACGGTGTCGGTGCCGGCGGCTACCGTGACCCCGTCATCGCGCCGGGTGTGGTCCGCCGCCGGTCCGCAGTGGGGGGATGTCGGCCGCTCAGACCGTCGCAGCTCGACACAGGGAGCATCGCATGCAGCTCGTGGTCGTGGAGGGCATCGACCCGGCCAGTATCGAGCACGCCGTCGGGAACGGCTCGTATGTGAAGGGCACCCGGTACGCGCAGCAGCACGCGGTCGTGCACATGGAGTGGGACGATGCGGAGAGCGCGCTGCAGGGCACGGTGCGGGGAAGCGGCGGCCACCACTACACGACGGTGGTGTACTTCGTGTCCCGGCACGGCTCGGATCTGGAGTTCGAGTTCGCCGAGTGCAACTGCCCGGTCGGGTTCGACTGCAAGCATGCCGTGGCGCTGGCACTCACGGCGACGGGTGCCGCGCGCCCGCGGACCGGGGCGAGCCGGACCGGGGGGAGCCGGACCGAGGCGAGCCGGAGCCGGCCGCCCGTGGCGTGGGAGCGGTCCCTGGGATCGTTGCTCGAGCCGGACCGGGCGGGCTCCGAGAGCCGCTCGGGCGCGACGGTGCTGGCCATCGAGTTGACGCTGTCCGGCGCACCGGGTTCCGACTCGCGGCGCGCCACGATGCCCGGAGCGGGCCCGAAGCTGCTGGCCCGGCTGGTACGCCCAGGCAAGACCGGCTGGGTCGGCGGTGGGCTGAGCTGGAGCACGCTGGGTTCGCTGCGCTATCACGGGGAGTATCGCGAGTCCCACGTGCGGCTGCTCCAGGAGCTGTACGCGCTGTACCAGTCGCACACCAACCCGTCGATCTACTACTCCTACCGCGAGGACAAGACGATCGACCTGGCCGCGTTCGGCAGCCGGCAGCTCTGGTCGATGCTGGACGAGGCCGCGGCGATCGGCATGCAGACGGTGCACGGACGCAAAGGGCTCGGTGCGGTCGAGAGGTACGGCCACGCCGAGCTGTGCCTCGATGCCGTGGGCGGGCAGCGTCCTGGTTCGCTGGTCATCGCACCGGTGCTCCGGGTCGACGGGACGGGCGCGGACGCCGTTCCGGTCCGGTTCATCGGTGCCGAGGGCCACGGCGTGGTGTACGTGCCCGGAGCGCAGACCCGGGGCGGCGCCGATCCCGGGGACTGCCGCTTCCGGTTGGCGAGGCTCGCCAGGCCGGTGCCGCCGCCATTGCAAAATTTGGCACTGGAGGGCCGGCATCTGGAGATCCCCGCCGGCGAGCAGGTCCGGTTCCGCGACGAGTACTACCCGCGGCTGCGGCACCTGGCCCCGGTCGTCTCGTCCGACGAGTCCTTCACGCCGCCGACGATCTCGGATCCCACGCTCGTGCTGCACGCGTCGTACGGTGCCGGCCACGATCTCGGCATCAGCTGGGAGTGGGCCTACGAGGTGGGTAACTCGCAGGTGCGTGCGCCGCTGATCCCGACCGGAGGCGACGACGGTTACCGCGACCCTGCCAAGGAACGGGACGTGTTGGATGCGCTCGACGTTCCGCTGGACCGGTTCGGGCTGCGCGGCGACCCGGAGCAGGGGCTGGTCCCGCGCGCCGATCTGGACGGCCTCGACACGATGCGCTTCACCACCGAGGTGCTGCCGTTGCTGGCGGACGCCCCCGGGGTCGCCGTCGAGGTCAGCGGAGAGCCGGCCGACTACCGGGAGGCGGGTGACTCGCTGCGCATCGGCCTGTCGACCGACGACGTGGCGGGCGAGACGGACTGGTTCGATCTCGGCGTCAGCATCACCGTCGAGGGGCGCGACGTCCCGTTCGCGGACGTGTTCGTGGCGCTGACCGCGGACGAGCCGCACCTGCTGCTCGCCGACGGTGCCTACTTCTCCTTGCAGAAGCCCGAGCTGCAGGCGCTGCGCAGTCTCATCGAGGAGGCGCGGGCGCTGCAGGACGCGCCAGGTGGCCCGCTCCGGATCAGCCGGTTCCAGGCGGGACTGTGGGACGAGCTGACCGAGCTGGGCGTTGTCGACCGTCAGGCGAAGGCATGGCAACAGCAGGTGGCCGGATTGCTGTCCCTGGATTCCGTCCCCGCGACGGAGCCGCCGGCGACCCTGTCCGCGCGGCTGCGGCCCTACCAGCGGGACGGGTTCGGATGGCTCGCGTTCCTGTGGGAGTTCCGGCTCGGCGGCATCCTCGCCGACGACATGGGGCTGGGCAAGACGCTGCAGTCGCTGGCGCTGATCTGCCACGCCAAGCAGGCCGACCCCACCATCAGCCCGTTCCTCATCGTCGCGCCGACCAGCGTCGTGCCGAACTGGTCGGCCGAAGCTGAACGCTTCGCGCCGGACCTCACGATGGTGTCGATCTCCGACACGCTGCGGCGCCGGGGTCAGGACCTGGACGAGATCATCGCGGGCGCGGACGTGGTGGTCACCTCCTACACGCTGTTCCGGCTCGACTTCGACGCCTACGCCGCGACGGACTGGTCCGGCCTGATCATGGATGAAGCCCAGTACACCAAGAACCACCAGTCGAAGATCCACCAGTGTGCGCGGCGGCTGGCGACGCCGTTCAAGCTCGCGATCACCGGCACGCCGATGGAGAACAACCTGATGGAGTTGTGGTCGTTGCTGTCGATCACCGCTCCGGGGCTGTTCCCGAGCCCGACGCGGTTCCGTGACCACTACGCCCGACCGATCGAGAAACAGGCTGACACCGAGCGGCTCGGCCAGCTCCGTCGCCGGGTCAAGCCGCTGGTCAAACGCCGCACCAAGGAGCGCGTGGCCGCCGACCTGCCCGCGAAGCAGGAGCAGATCCTCGAGGTGGAGCTGGATCCGCGACACCGCAGGATCTATCAGCGGCACCTGCAGCGGGAGCGGCAGAAGGTGCTCGGCCTCATCGACGACGTGAACCGCAACCGGTTCACGATCCTGCGCTCGCTGACGCTGCTGCGCCAGCTGAGCCTGCATGCCGGGCTCGTCGACAAGGCGCACCGAGACCTGTCCAGCAGCAAGGTCGACGCGTTGCTCGAGCAGCTCGGTGACGTGATCGACGGCGGACACCGTGCCCTGGTCTTCAGCCAGTTCACCGGATTCCTCACCCACGTGCGCGAACGGCTGGACACCGCAGGCATCGCGTACAGCTACCTCGACGGCAACACCCGCAACAGGGGCACGGTCGTGCAGCGGTTCAAGGACGGCTCCGCCCCGGTGTTCCTGATCAGCCTCAAGGCAGGCGGGTTCGGGTTGAACCTGACCGAGGCGGACTACTGCTTCCTGCTCGATCCGTGGTGGAATCCCGCGACCGAGGCGCAGGCAGTGGACCGAACGCACCGCATCGGGCAGTCCCGCAACGTCATGGTGTACCGGCTCATCGCCAAGGACACCATCGAGGAGAAGGTGATGGCTCTCAAGAGCAGGAAGGCCGAGCTGTTCTCCGGCGTCATGGACGACGGCAACGTGTTCGGCTCCGGTCTGGACGCCGAGGACATTCGCGCGCTGCTCGCCTGACGCAGCTGTCCGTGTGACGACGGCGGACCGATCCCGGCCCGGACACTTATGTACAGATTTGGCTTGGCCAGGTGTACACTGATGCTATGGAGGTGGCGATCAGTACATTGCGGGCCGAGCTGGCGAGCTGGATCGAGCGTGCTCGGGCCGGCGAGGAGGTCATCGTCACCGACCGGGGGACCCCAGTGGCACGGCTGCTGTCGGTCGACACCGCGCCACTGCTCGACCAGCTCACCCAGCGCGGTGTGTTGAGTAAGCCGCGCCGTGCGGCACGGCCCACCGCGCGTGGCGCGGCCCGCGTGCACGCCTGCGGGCCGGTGGCCGAGCTGGTGAGCGAGCAGCGCCGCTGACGGGCATGGCGATCGTGTATTTCGACAGCAGCGCCTTCATCAAGCTGGTCGTCGAGGAGGAGGGCAGCGACCTCGCCGCCGCACTGTGGGACGGCTGCGATGCCGCGGTGTCCAGTCGTCTCGCCTATCCCGAGGTTCGCGCCGCGCTGGCCGCTGCCGGCCGCGCCGAGCGGCTGGACCCTGCTGGTCAGGGCCAGGCCGAGGTGGCGTGGGAGGAGTTCTGGGCAGCGACCAGGGCCGTGGAGTTGACCGAGGTGATCACTGCGCACGCCGGACAACTGGCCAGTGAGCACGCCCTGCGAGGGGCCGATGCGGTGCATCTGGCCAGTCTGCTCGCCATGGGCACCGCCGACACCATATTCGCCGTGTGGGACCAGCGGCTGCGATCCGGGGCCGAGGCGGCAGGCGTACACCTGGCCCCCACGGAGTACGGCCAACCGGTCAGCGGGTAGACGTATGAGCACCGTGCGCACGGGCGACGGCAAGGTGGCACTCGTCACCGGCGCGAACCGGGGCATCGGATACGAGATCGCCCGGCAGCTCGGCGGGCGTGGCTACCGGGTGCTGCTCTGTTCCCGGGATGCCGGTGCGGGCCGGGCGGCTCGACGTGCTGGTCAGCAACGCGGCAGTCCTCTACGACACCTGGCAGCGTGCCGTCGACGCCGACCTCGATGTGGTCCGCCGTGCGCTGGAGACGAACCTGCTCGGCGCCTGGCAGATGTGCGAGGCCTTCATCCCGCTCATCCGGGCCGGCGGGAGTCGACTGCCGACATTGCGTCGTTAGGATGCGCCGCGAAGGCGTCCTTCGTGGTACGCGGAACTCCGCGAAGGCGTCCTTCGCCTCGTCGGACG
>JBOHGT010000148.1:0-7615 GCA_050700385.1 Pseudonocardiaceae bacterium
GCGTCGACACCCCAGTCGGGGGCATGGCGAGGGAGGACAGAGCGCAGCCTGCGATCATGCAGCGGCAGCACGAACGCGCCCGCGTGGTCGTGGACGGTAAGCGCCCTGACGACGGCAGCCGCTGGGAACTGCTCGCCGTGCAGGAGGTAGGCAGCACCTGGTGCCTGTAGCGGGTGAGCCACGACGTGGTGGTCGGGATGCAGCTACTCGACGCCGCTAAGAGTTAGCCTGTCTCCCATGCGGAGGGGTGTCAACGGCGCGTAGGGCCCCGTCGGCTGTGGGTGTCAGAGCCCATCCTGACCCGCTCACGTCCAGGCCGCGTCTACACGACTGAGGGTTCGAGCCGTCGCACACTCGTTTTCGCAGGTCCTTCAGGACCAAGACGGCAACTAACCTCCTAAAGCGGGTGTCGCAGGTTCGAATCCTGCCGGGGGCACCAAACCTCCCTCTTTCGAACCCACGGTGACAAGATCATCATGGGGCAATGTTAAAGATCATCCCAAAGCGTCCTCACCAGCACGTTCCCCGATGACCTTGCCAGCCCCGACCCAGAACGCCCCTGGCACCGCCGGAGATCATGACCGGTGCTTCCTCGCCTGGACAGCGTCCAAATCCCTCCCGAGCGTCCTGAACGTCTCCCATCGTCCCCTGCCCGTCAGCCGCCCCCAGCTCGTGCTCCATCAAGCTGGCGAACGGCTCCGTCAGCTCTGCCCGTTCCACCGAGCCATCCTCGGCGATCACGCTTCGCCGAGGGAGGGGTCCTACACCAAGATCAATTGCTTCGACCGGTTGGGATCAAGCGGAGCTTGCCTGGTCTCCACTTCAGGCACGACGTGCGAACGCCGTAACAAAGCTCCCGTCCCATGACGGCTCGCTCGCGCATGTCATCCCAACTGGGTCCGGCATCATCCACCACCGCGAGACAAGAACAGGTTAGGCATCTCGGTATGCCGATGGCTGAGCGACAAGTTCCCTGTGGTCGACAGTACGGCGCACCAGGCGGATGCCGACGAGACGAACAGGAAGCGGGTGTCGATGAGAACGAACGGTGCGGAAGGAACTCGGCGCTACCAACCCTGGCAGACAACGAGCGCTTCGCCGGGTGGACGGAGCCTCATTCCTGGTCCGGTGGCTCTGTTGCCTTGGATCCGTCGTCGATGACCTCGTCGACGGTGTCGTCACCTTTGCTTCCCAGCCGCACGAATCCTCGCATCGGCGATGGTCGATGCCCGCGGCCATCGGCTGCGTTCCCTGGATGAGCCATGAGCGCATGACCGCAGCGCTCACGACTCTCGGCGGCTGCTGCATCGTGGTCACCAAGCCCGCCAACGACCTGCGAGCCGCACAAGCGCTGCTCGCCAACGGCCACGCCTTGCCCACGGCATACTTGCCCAGTTTCGATGAAGTCGGGCTCGTTCGCCCTGACGGGCAGCGGCCGAGCATCGGCCCAGGTGGCATGGCCGGCGAGTCCCTCGATGAACTGGGACCGGTGAGGCGCGCCGGTTGGCGTGGCGATAGGTCCGCGCCGCTTGTCCACGCCAAGCTGCTGTCCTCGGCGACGCCTGGGGTTACGACAACGACGAGGACAGTGAGTGGCGCCTGCAGTTCCGGTTCCGGCCGCGCCGGGCCTGGCTTGGCTCGGCCAACTGGACTCACGGCGCCGCCGAGCACCTCGAATTCGGACTGTGGGTCGACGAGTCACAATTGGTGGAGCACACCTTCCAGTTCCTGCTCGACATGCTGAAGTTCTCCGAACCGTTCGACACACCAAGCGATCATCCCCATCCTGAACTCGTCGACGCCGAATGGGACGACGCTGCGTTCGCTGAGTACCTAGCAGACATGGGCAGCCACGACTATGATGAGGACAGTAACCCATCCACTATCATCTGAGTCACCTGGCCGCCAGGCCCAGTCACCTTGCGATAGCAAGGTTCTGCAACGAAAGGATCTGGATGACATTCTACGGCCGCGAGGATCAGGAATGGGATCGTCTCACCGGTGCCGGGCGAGCATTCCTCATCGAACGTGCACGGCTCAGACGGGTGACGTCCTACACCGAACTGAACACGATAATCGCTCGCCGCACTGGCATGACGGGCTTTGACTTCGCACACCCCGACGAGCGGGCCGCGATGGGACACCTTCTCGGTTTGATCGTCGAAAAAGACTTCCCCAGGACAGGTCTCATGCTCTCGGCCCTTGTGCACTACCTGGATGCAAACGACGCCGGGCCTGGTTTCTACCATTTTGCAACCCAACTCGGACTGCTGCCGCATGGCGCATCGGCTCGGGTGAAAGAGGAGTTCTGGATCAGGCAGGTCAACGCGGTGCACGATCATTACTCGCAATCGGGAGGCTGATCCCGATCCTGGTCACAGGGCTCCAGTCCGCCCACTATGCACGTCCGATCTCCTGCAGTCGACGACGCCGAGCCAGTCGTCCTTGAACGCAGCGAAGATCACCCGTAAGCACGCCAGGCCTCAGTAAGTTTGGTCTGTGCGGCCAGCGGCAGCAGCAAGGAGTCGCTGTTGGTTGGCTGCGACAGTGGTTCGCGCTTGGTCGACGGACGTACTCCACAACCGGGCGAGGTGTTGAAGCGTTTCGGGGAGGTCGGTGGGGGAAGCGGGACGGTTTCCCCACCGGGCGAAGGGGCCATCAGTCTCTAGCAGTACGCGTTCCGCCGGCAGTTGTCGGAGCAGCGCCACGGCTTTCGGTGATCTGGTCATTGCAGGGTTGATCGAGAACCGGAGCCCTGCGACGAGTGCGTCATCGGCGGCGGCGAGCGGTCCGGTGTACCAGTGCAGGGTTGCCGTCACCTGTGCTTGCGCGAGTCGCGTGATGGTCTCGCGCTCGGCGCCTCGGCTGTGAACCGTGACTGGTCGGGTCCGCAGCTGGGGTTCGGCCAGGATAGCGTCGAAGACGCGGAGTTGTTGTTTCCGGGTTTGCGATTCCCGGGCGGGAGAAGTCCAGTCCGATCTCGCCGATCCATGTGGCTTGCGGCAAGAGTCGGAAGAACCGGGCGAGGTCGTGCGGGGACAATCCACGTGCGCGTAGTGGATGAAAGCCCAGTTCAACGTCGATGGCCTTACGTCGGCCGAGCCGGGTGCGCAGGAGGCGGTACCTTCCGGGGTCCTCGGTTACGGCGATGACCTGGATTCCTGCGGTGCGGGCGTCGTCCAATACGGCAAGGGGATTATCATAAGCATCAATGTGGCAGTGGGTGTCGATCAGCGTGGTCATCACGACAGGGGGCTCCACTAATTCGGCCAGTTCGCCGTGTGCTCCACTGGCGAGTCAGGTGCGTAGTTCGGCGAGTCCGCGAAGCCATACACCGGTGAAGGCGGCGCATTCGCCCTGTGGGAGCGGGCCGTTGCGTAGGACGTCTCGGTCTGGTCGGTCGGCGACGGTTCCGGCGATGACTGCGCGGAGGTCCGCCCCGCGCCTGCGTCGGCGGTCGAGGAGAACCTCAAGATCCTGCTCGGCGAACACGTCCCAGGCGTACTCGTCGTCCCATCCGACGTGAGCCAGTGAGGAGCGCCGGATCAGAGTGTCCATCGTGGCCCGTGGTGGCGCCGATCGGTGGGCGGCGCGCCGCCCATCTCCGCAAGTCAGGGGTTACCGGCGTGGCGCTGGTGCGCTGCTCGCCGTCGAGCGCGAGTCCGGCGCGCCGCCCGCCCGCGGCAGACGCGACCGGAGAGGCTGGGCCGATGACGACCACCGCCCGCCCGTCGGCATCGAGGTCAAGGGCGCCGTCGCCGCGCTCGCCCCGCGGCCGGGCGTGCCCCGGCCTGACACAGGCACCGTCGCACCCGAGGGCATCGTGGAGATGAGCGCGGCGGTGACCGGCATCCGCGATGAGGTGGGTGATGTGCTCGTGGCGAGATGCTTCGGCAGGAGTCTCGCGGCCAGGCGGCCGAGAGTCTGTCAGGCCCACCAGCGGGACCGGCCGATTGGCCGTCTGCTGGACGTGAAGGAGCTGCTGCCCGGTGACCCGCGGCTGCCGACCCGGACCGGCGACGGCCGGCCCTGGCCGCAGGAGGCCGGCGCCCTGGTGTGCACCGGCAGATGAACATGGCGAGCAAGGCGGGTCGCGAGGCGTTCGAGGTGATCCGATTTTTCGGCCCGGCCGAGACGCAGTTCTCGATCGGGTACAAGGTCACCGAGGGTGGGGCGCGGCACCGCGGGGGCACCCGCTACATCCGGGACCTGGACCTCTATGAGGTGTCGCCCGTGCGTGCACGACGCGAACTCCTACGCCGGGCTGATCTCGAACCAAGGGTCGGCGCGACGCTGGAGTGCAAGGCCACCTCGGACGCCGCCACGAGCGCACGACGCCGGTCCGGGCACCCCACAGTCGTCCCGTGCTCGACATGCGGGCGCCCGGCCGCCGGGATCGTGAACGGTGGCCTGCTGCGCGGCACCGAGGAGTTCGTGTGTCGCGGGTATCTGCGCGGGCTGGCCGACGACGTGCGCGCCAGTCTGCTCGGCGAGCCCGGCACCGGGACCACGGTGATCCGGGCGGGTGAGCTAGCCGAGACCGCCGCGGTGTCCGGGCCGACCGCCGAGGCCGAGTACGTGCGGGCGCCGTCGGAGGAGATCGGGCAGACCATGCGGCCTGACGGCACGGTGGTGCTCGGCGCCGACGATCCGGCCCGGACCGGACGAGCATCGCAGCGGCGAGGGGTGAGGTGAAGGTAGGCCGCGAACGCACCGTTACCGGCGCGGCGCCGGTAAGGCTGTCGGGGTCGCTCGATAGCGTCGCCCCGTGGACCTGTTCATCGCCGCACCGACCGTCAAGTCCCTCCGGCTGCGGCTCTACGCCCGCGATCTGACGCTGGCGACTGCAACCGGGTTCGTCGCGAACCACGGGGGCAAGTCGTTTCTGCTGACCAATCACCACGTGGTCACCGGGCAGAACACGATCACGGGCGAGTTCCTGGGCAAGCACGCCGTGCACCCCGAGCACGTGGAGATCGCTCACAACGCCGCCGGGCCGATCGGCAAGCACGCGTTGACCTCTGAGTCGCTGTACGACGACGCGGGCCGCGGACGATGGCTGGAGCACCCGACCCACGGCAAGCAGGTGGACGTCGTCGCGCTCCCATTGACCCGCACTGCCGGGGTCGACCTATACCTCCATGACCCGTGGAAGACCGACCCTCCGGTGGCCCTGAACGTGACCAGCGACGTGAGCGTGGTCGGATTCCCATTCGGCCGGTCGAGCAGCAACCTCGCGCTCTGGACCCGTGGCACTGTCGCCAGTGAGATCAACTTGGATCACGACGGGTTGCCACTCTATCTGATCGACGCTCGCACGCGGACAGGCCAGTCGGGATCACCGGTGGTGTTCTTCGCGCGCTTCGGCTTAGTGCCGCTTGAAGACGGCGCGAACATCGTTAACAGCGGCGCACTGGAGCTGTTCCTCGGCGTCTACTCGGGTCGCATCTCCGAGGACAGCGACCTGGGCATGGTGTGGAAGCCCAAGGCCGTCATCGACCTCCTCGCCACCGGCCACCGAACCGAGGTCCGCAACGGCAATCTGACGGACGAGCCCGACGACATCTGTTGATACGAGATCAACAGACGGCGTTCTGAACTGCGGCGATAGGTCGCGTGAGCGCAAGGTGAGCGCACCCGACCGATGACGCCAAAGACGTCACACACCTGCCGGGCCGGCCCAAGACCGACAAGCTGGACGCGGTGTGGTTGTGCAAGGTCGCCGAGCGGGGAGATGATCCGCCCGAGTTTCGTGCCGCCGCCCGAGATCCGCCGGTTGCGTGATGTCAGCCGGTACCGGATCGATCTGGTGGGGGTGCGGACCGCCGAGAAGCAGCGGGTGGAAAAGCTGCTGGAGGACGCCTGCATCAAGCTGTCGGTGGTGGCCAGCGACATCTTCGGGGTCTCAGGGCGACAGATGCTGGCTGCGCTGATCGGTGGGCAGACCAACCCCACGGTGTTGGCGCAGCTGGCCCGGGGCCGGATGCGCGCCAGGATCGGGGTGTTGGAGGAGGCGTTCACCGGGCATTTCACCGACCACCACGCCTTCCTGCTGGCCAAGATGCTGGCCCGGATCGACGCGCTGGACGCCGACATCGCCGAGCTCGACACCGCGATCGAGGAGCTGATCGCCCCTTTCGCCCCGGTGGTCGAGCGCCTCGATGAGATACCCGGGGTCGGGACCACCACCGCACAGGTGATCATCGCTGAGGTCGGGTTGGACATGTCCCGGTTCCCCACCGCTGCCCACCTGGCCTCCTGGGCCCGTTTCGCCCCCCGGGGTCAAGGAATCGGCGGGCAAGAAGAAGGGCAAGGGCACTACCGGTCACGGCAACCGCTACCTGGCCCGCGCACTCGGTGAGGCCGCCGTCGCCGCCGGGCGCACCGACACCTTCCTCGGCGAACGCTACCGACGCATCGCCAGACGCCGCGGCAAGAAGAAAGCCATCGTCGCCGTCGGCCGCTCCATCCTGGTCATCGTCTGGCACCTGCTGTCTGACCCGCAGGCCCGCTTCTGCGACCTCGGCTCCGACTTCTACGACACCCGCATCGGCCCGGAACGCAAGAAACGCAACCACATCCGCCAACTCGAAGCCCTCGGCTACAAAGTCACCCTCGAACCCGCCGCCTGACCACGGCTTCCCCCACCCGGCTCGGCATCACCGCAACGCCCAGCCGGTGGTCCCGTTCGCCCGTCCCCGACTCTATTTTCGGATCAGTATGCCGTCAGACCCCGCCCGCGAATGACCAGCGCGGCTCGCGCCCGACACCCGGGGGATGACGAGCGCTACTCGTGCTTTCCGAGCTGGTCGATCCGGTGGCGGACCTTGGCTGCCTCGTCGCCGCGGTCCAGGTGGTCGAGTACTTCGGCGAAGGTGGCGAGGGCGCCGCGCAGATCGCTGGTGAACGCCCTGGGGTAGTCGCTCGACCAGACGTTCATAGCTGACCACCGACTCTCCGGCGGCGTTCAGCGCCTCCGGTAGCTCCACCTGACCGGCGGCTCGCACCCGCGCGAAGCTCCACAACCCGCTGGCGAGGTTGGGCTCGAACGCGGCCGGATTCACCCCCGCCAACCGGCGGTGGCTCTCTACCGCCTCGACCGTGGCGCCCAGCGCCTCCTCCCGCCGCCCCAGATTCGACAGCATCATGCCGAGGTTGGTCAGCGCCCTCGCGAGGTCGGGCTCGAACGCGGCCGGATTCACCCCCGCCAACCGGCGGTAGGTCTCCACGGCCTCTCCGGTGGCGCCCAGCGCCTCCTCCCGCCGCCCGGCATAGGCGAGGCGATAGCCGAGGGTGGCGTAGAGCCGGCCACGATCGGCGGGGTCATTGGTGACGGCGAGGCGGTGCTGGGTGAGCCGGGCGGTGATGGCGGCAACGGCGATATCGAAGTCGACATGCCGACCGGTGGGCAGCAGTGCCTCGATGGCTTCCAGTACTCCGATGTCCACATCGGGAAGGTCCGCGAGGCGGGACAGAGCCGCACCGCCCGCCGCACCGCCGGCGGCCATGGCGAGGCCGGGCTGCTCACGCAGCAGCGGAAACAGCTGGCACTGCGCGATGTGCGGCCAGCGCCGTGCGGTTTCGATCAGCACCGTGACCGCCTGCGCCGTGTAGG
>JBOHGT010000149.1:0-41077 GCA_050700385.1 Pseudonocardiaceae bacterium
CGGGAACGGCGCGTTGCGGGCGCTGCTGGACGAGGCGGAGATGAGCAACACCGGGCTGGCGACCGCGGTGGTCGCCGCCGCCGCCCGCGAGGGGAAACACGTTGGCACCAGCACCACTTCGGTCAAGCGGATGCTCGATGGCTGCCAGCCGCGCTGGCCCATACCGAGGCTGGTCGCTGCGGTGCTGTCCCGGCGGCTGCAGCGCGAGGTCAGCGTCACCGAGTGCGGGTTCGCCGACCGCACTCCGGCCGGGGAGGATCCCTACGACGGGCTGAGCTGCTCGGGCACACTGGAGGGCACGGTCCGCACGATCGTCGAGTTGTCAGGACGGGATATGCGCCGACGGAGGTTCCTGCTGGGTTCGGCGTTCAGCGCGGCGGCGTTCTCCGAACCTGCGCTGTTCGCGCTCACGATGCCCCCGGCGGACAGCACCTCCCGGGCGGCGGGTGGGCGGCGTATCGGGATGGCCGACGTGGAGGTCTTCACTGAGCAGGTCACTCACCTGCGCACACTTGAATGCCGCTACGGCTCGGGACGGGTCCGCGCGCAGATGGTGCAGCTGCTGCACCACGAAGCAAACGAACTCCTGCACGGCAGCTACTCGGCCAAGACCGGTCAGGCCCTGCTGGGCGCCGTCGCAAACGGCTGCTGGCTGGCCGGCTACATGGCGTGGGACATGGGCCGGCACTCGCTGGCCCAGCGCTACTACATCCAGGGCCTCGACCTGGCCATGACGGCGGACGACCGGCTGTATGCGGCCTACGTGTTGTCGCAGATGAGCTGGATGACGGTGCAGCTCGGGCACGGCGCAATCACCGAGCACGACCAGCGACGCAACGCCCGCCAGGGTGTGGCGCTCGCTCGCGCCGGGCTCAGCGTCGCCAGCGGCGCGGCCACTCCGGCGCTGGCCGCCCAGCTGCACGCAATGGAGGCACGCAGTCTTGCCCTGCTTGGTGACGCCAGCGCGGCTCGCCGGGCGGTGCTGGAGGCCGAACGCCACTACGGGCGCTTCCGCACCGGCGACGAGCCGCCCTGGCTGGGCTTCTACACCGAACCCGGGTTCGTCGTGGACGTCGGGTGCTGCCTGCGCGACACCGGCGACGCTGTCCACGCGGCCAAGCTGATCACTCATGCCCTCGACAGCGTCGAGCCCTGGAAGGTCAGCGGCCGTTGCGCCATCCAGACTGCCCTCGCGAGTGCCCATCTCCTCGGCCGCGACCTGGAGCTGGCCGCCGCACGCGGCCGCGACGCGTTGCGCACCGCCGCCGAGGTCAGCTCCACCCGCGCCCTGGACCGGCTGCGCACCCTGCAACGGCAGGTGGGGCCGCTGCGCTCCGCCTCGCCGCACCTGGCCGATCTCGACGATCGGATCACCGCCTTCGTCACCCGCACGTGACGGCTTGCCGGCGCTACCTGGTCACGCCAGTCGGAAACGAAGCAGCCGGCGTGGGGGTACAGTGGGGGTATGCCCAAGGTGAGCGTCTACCTCCCGGACGAGTTGTACCGGCAGGCCAGGATGCGGCAGTTGCCGCTGTCCTCGCTCGTTCAGGAAGCCGTCGAACGCGCGCTGCGGAACTCTGACCGGCAGGAATGGGTAGCCCGGGTCCGGTCCCGCCCACGGCGTCACGACGGCGCCATCGACACGGCTGCGCTCCTCTCCTCCGTGCGAGAGGAGTTCGGCGGGTGATCGTGCTGGACGCCTCCGCGCTCGTTGACGCGGTGCTCGACCAGCCTGCTGCGGAGTGGGTTCTCGAGCAGATCGCCGGCGAGGAGGTCAGCGCCCCTGCGCATCAGCCGGCGGAGGTGCTCTCCGCACTGTCCCGGCTGGTCCGCGCCGGCGAGATCGAGCCCCGCACCGCGCAAGACGCGCTCGACGAGGCGACCGCGCTGCCGCAACGACTCGTCCTTCCCACCGCCGCTCACCTGCGGCGCGCCTACGCACTTCGCGAGCGCATCCGCGTGCTGGACGGCCTGTACGTCGCGCTCGCCGACGAGCTCGGGTGCACCCTCGTCACCACCGACCGGCGGCTGGCAGCGGCCACCGCGCCCTGCGACGTCCGGATCCCACAGTCGTGAAGACCCGCTACCCTGCCAGCCGGGCCGATCACGTACCCTCCCCGAGACCCCGCTACTGTGATCGCGCGTACACACCCCGGGGAGAGCGGTGAACCACCCGTGAGCGACGACAAGCCCCGCAAGCCGGGCAAACCCCTGGCCCCGCCCGACCCCGCCGGCGAGCCAGCGTGTCGGTGACCGCGAGCCCCACGATCCTCGCACCCACCACGCAGACCTCGAGCTCCGTCACCGTCACCTCACCGATGCTAGGTGGCGCTGATCTCGCACTGATCTCGCACTGCGTCCGAAGACATCCCGGGGGTCTCACTGGGATCCCCTTCGCCGGCGGGCTTGCCTGGCGCCCGGCGGCGCTCCCGGATTCGGTCACGACCGGCAACCGGGCGGACACGTAACGGTTGCCGGCGTCGAGGTCGGTGCCCTCGGGTTGCGTGCTCGCGTGGCGCAGCACTCCGAAGTTGGCCGAGGCGTGCGCGACGTGAACCACGAGCTGGTCATCGGCTGGTCTGGGTTCATCGATGGTGCCGATGGACACGGACGCTGCTGCGGCAGGTCTACCCGCAGGGCGGGTTGGTCATGATGGGGTCAGTCCCCCTGTGGGTTCGACGGTTGTGGGTTCGGCGGGCTGCTGTGGAACACGGACAGGACGGTCGCGGTGACGACATCGCCGGCCTCGTCGTGACTCAGCTGGCCGGCGTGGACCTGTTCCGCGGCTAGGTGCAGCAGGGTCAAGGTGGTGGCCACCAGCCAGTCCTGCGGCAAGTCGGTGCGGAAATCACCCTCGGCCTGGCCGCGGGAGACGAGGTCGTGTAACGGACCCAGCAAGGGCTCGTGCCGGCGATGCAGCTCTGCGGGTGACAACACCGACGAGGCCACCGCGTGCAGGTTGCGAAACCGGCTCAGCGCCTGCCAGGACGATCGCAACAGCCGCGCCAGCGCGTCTCGTGTCGGACCCTCGTCGATGGCCGCGTCGTCCAGCATCGTGCTGGCTGTGGACACCGCCCGGTGGACGACGGCGGCCACCAAGGCTTCCCGGGTCGGAAAATGCGCGTGGATCGTCACCCGGCTGAGCCCGGCCGCGCGTGCGACGGCGGACATGGTCAGGTCCCCGTCGTTCTGTACGCACACCAACGCAGCGTCCATGATCGTTTCGATGCTCCGTTCCGCATCCGCGCGGCGCCGCCGCGACGCGGCGTCCGAGGTGTCTGGTCCTGGTCCATGGCGAATCATGATCCTCTTCCTTAACCAGTACAGCCATGTTAGATATAAGCTAGCATATCCCTAACACTGCTGTTAGTGTTAGGCGGAAGTCGGGGGATCGGAGCCCCGAACGGCGACGGGAGGACGCGATGGACAGCAACCGGTCCGATTGGACTGCCAGGCTGCGGGGATCGGAGCTCCCGCGGCGGCTGCGAACCATCGCCAGGGCGACGGCGTTCGTCGGCGGGCCGCTGTTCCTGCTGGGCGTGCTGCTGCACCCGGCGCGCCACGGGGAGGGAATCCAGGCGGTGGGTCAGTTGTACGGGATCACCCACGCCGTGCAGGCCATCGCCCTGCTGCTCCAGGTCGTCTGCCTGGCCAGCGTCTACCAGTTGACCGCCGCCAGGTTCGGCCGTCGAGGGCTATCGGCATTCGGCACGGCACTCGTCGGCACCGTGCTGTGGTTCGGTCTCATCGTCCTCGACGGCAGCCGTAACCCGGTCACGGCGCGCTACGCACCCGACATCGTGCACACGCCCGCCGACCTCGACATCGGCGGCGCGATGCTCGTGCTGCCGGCGCTGCTCGTCTTCCCCCTGGGCTACGCGCTCCTCGCGGCCCTGCTGATCCGGCACGAGACCATCTGGACGGGCCTGCTGCTGGGCGTCGGTGCGCTCGTGTACACCGCCGGCGGGCTGGCGATCTTCGCCTTCGGGCCGCACTCACCGCTCATCCAGATCCTCGAGGTCGCCGGCGCCGCGCCCTACGCTCTCGGGTTCATCCTGCTCGGCCATAGCGCGCCCGCAGCTCCGGATGCCGATGATCTCTCCGGCATCGACCTCACCGTCGCGACTCCCGGTCTCGTGGAGGAAGCGCTACTCCGCCGTCGGGCGGAGGGTTGATGTCCAGCCTTGCCGGGACGGGCTTGCCTACAGGCCGCGCCCGGCCGGTCGCCGAGCTGCACGAGCTCGTCGGTGAGCTGCTCGATGTCCAGCTGCTGGGCTAGTGTGGCCGACAGCAACAGCCCGCGTCCGTGACCAGCCGAGGGTCGTCGAAGGTGACCTGGACCTGGTCGGTCCGGGTCAACGGCGCGGACGCATGCGAGCCTTGTGCAAATGGGGTGCCTTTCTGCGGCCGGGAACATGACTGTTCGGCAGCGTCATGCTCCCGGCTCGGAGCGCGCTTTCGTCCCAACGATCACAACCCACCGTCGCATCGGGATCAGGTTGATACCCGAAGTAGGAGTGCTTCACAGTGCTGACGATGCAGGATGCCCTCGCCCGTCTGGCGGAGTACTGGGCAGCCCAGGGTTGCCTCACGGTGCAGCCCATGAACTCCGAGGTCGGTGCGGGCACGCTCAACCCTGCTACGTTCCTGCGGGTGCTCGGTCCTGAGCCGTGCCGGGTCGCCTACGTCGAGCCGTCCGTTCGCCCAGACGACTCCCGCTATGGTGACAACCCCAACCGTATCCAGTGCCATACCCAGTTCCAGGTGATCCTCAAGCCGGAGCCGGGGAACGCCCAGGAGCTGTACCTGGACAGTATCGCCGCGCTGGGTATCGACATCGCCGCGCACGACGTCCGCTTCGTAGAGGACGACTGGGCGTTTCCGGCGCTGGGTGCCTGGGGGCTGGGTTGGGAGGTGTGGCTCGACGGCCTGGAGATCACCCAGTTCACGTACCTCCAGCAGGCCGGTGGGGTGAACCTCGACCCGTGAGCGTCGAGATCACCTACGGTATGGAGCGCATCCTCATGGCGTTGCAGGGGGTGCGCCACTTCAAGGAGATCGTTTACGCCGACGGCGTCAGCTACGGCGAGGTCTTCGGTCAAGCCGAGTACGAGATGTCGCGGTACTACCTCGACGACGCCGACGTGCCGACCAACCGGACTCTCCTGGACCTCTACGCCGCCGAAGCGCAGCGGATGATCGACCTCCGGCTGCCTGTGCCGGCCCACACCTACGTGCTCAAGTGTTCGCACACGTTCAACGTGCTCGACGCCCGCGGCGCGATCTCCACCGCCGACCGTGCCTCCGAGTTTGCCAGGATGCGTCGGCTCGCCGCCGCGGTGAGTCAGCTGTGGATCGCCCTCCGCGAAGAGCTCGGTTACCCCCTGGGCGTGAGCAGCAAGCTGGAGCCGGCCCCGGCCCCGGCGATGGAAGCCGTCCCCGTGGCCGCCGACACGGGCGGTACCCGTCGACTCGTCCTGGAGATCGGTACCGAGGAGATGCCCCCGGCCGAGGCGCGCGGCGCGCGGGAGCAGCTGCGGCACGCATGCGGGAGCGCGCGGACCGCATCGCCTCCCTCGCCGGCACGTTGGCCACCATGGCGAAGCTGTCTGACGACGACCGATCGACGATCGAACGAGCCGGCATGCTGGTGAAGTTCGATCTGGGTTCGCAGATGGTCACCGAGCTGACGAGTCTCGCCGGCATCATGGCCCGCGACTACGCGCTCCATGCGGGCGAGTCGCTCGAGGTCGCGCAGGCGCTCCACGAGACGGAGCTGCCGCGGCACGCAGGCGATGCCGTTCCGGACAGCCTTCCGGGATCGGTGTTGGCTCTCGCCGACCGGATCGACATGCTGGTCGGGCTGGTAGCCACCATGGGCGTGCCCACCGGCAGCAGCGATCCCTTCGCCCTGCGTCGCGCCGCGCTCGGCGTCATCGCGATCTGTCGCGCGCACGACGTCCTCATGCCGCTGTCGTTGACGGAGGCTTTCGCTGCGTCCGGCGGCCTGCAGCCAGTCGAGGTGCCCCCCGCCACGCTGAAGGACCTGGCCACGTTCGTGACTCGCCGGTTCGAGCAGGTGCTCGTCGACGAGAGCCCGCCAGTCGACTGGGTACGCGCTGTCCTGCCCCATGCTGACCGGCCGTACCGGGCGGATCAGATGTTGGCCCAGCTCCGGGTGCTTGTTGGCCAGCAGAATTTTTGTAACGTCGTCGACGCGCTCCAGCGCAGCCGGCGGATCGTCCCTGCCGGTACACCGGCTGGCTACGATCCCGGCACCCTTACCGAGCCAGCGGAGTTGCGTCTCCACGACATTGTCACCCGGGTGGGGGCAGACCTCGACGATGGCGCTGACCTGCAGCGCTTCGTCGAGACGTTCGGGCGGGTCGTTGAACCCCTCAACGCCTTCTTCGACAAGGTGTTCGTCATGGTCGACGACCAGCAACTCCGACGTGCCCGCCTCGGTCTGCTCGCCTCCATCGAAGACCTGGGCGCTGGCGTGCTCGACTGGCACGAGCTGCGCCTGTGACGGAGAGGTTCTTCACTTGACCGTGAGACCGGTGCAGGGAAACCTCTAACTTCAGAGCACATACAGAGGTGCCAGTTGATCGCGCTTAGCGGAGAGGTGTTGGGGAAGCCGGGCTATGCGTGGAGAAGGACCGGCTGGCGGAATGCGCCGTCCAGGACGCCGGCGAGCAGCGCCGGAAGGTTGGGAGGAAGGAGTTTGTCGCGGCAGGCAACGAGTTCGGGTTGGGTCCACCAGCGGTGCTCGATGAGGCCAACTTTCTCGTTGGCGGTGTGCTCGGGCCGCAGGCTGGGCGCGGTGTCGGTGACGCGGGCGAGGTAGACGCTCTCGCGTCGGTGGTGTTCGCGGCCTCGGTAGTGGAAGCGGGTCTCGCGGTCCCAGAGGTGGGCTCCGATGCGGTCGAGGAGGATGCCGGTCTCCTCGGCGAGCTCGCGGCGGGCGGTGTCGGCCGGGGCTTCGCCGGGGTCGGCTCCGCCGCCGGGGGGTTCCCACCAGTGGTGGCCGGGTTGGTCGGGGTCTTTGGCGTGGATGAGCAGGACGTGGTCGTCTCGGTCGAGCAGGAGCACGCGGGCTCCGATGCGCAGGGTGGGGGCTTGCGCGGGGGTGACGGGCATCCGGGCTGGCTCTCCTCGTCACGTCGACGGCAGGTCACAGCCGCCAGCGGGGAGGGCCGAGCACCGGTCATGGTTGGAACAGCGTCGGCGGCGCGCTGGCGGCAGCCGGGTCGGACGTTATCAACTGCTCGCCAGGGTCGACCGCGAGGCGCACCGACAGCGCGGAGTGGTCACTCAACCGGTCGAGGCGGGGCTGGTGGACGTAGTCGCAGGCGAGCAGGTTGCTGGCGAGGTCGCCCGTGCAGTGGGCGTGGTCGTAGCGGTAGCCGTCGCCGGTGCGGCCGACCCAGCTGTGCTCGACCGTGTCGGGGTGCAGGGTGCGGAAGGCGTCGACCAGGCCGCAGTCGTCGGTGAGCTGCCGGTAGAAGTCGTACTCGAACGGCGCGAAGAACGAGTAGTGCGGCTGGTGGCCGGGGTTCGAGGACGTTGAAGTCGCCGAGGAACACGGCGGCGCTGCTGGGCCGGCTGGCCAGCGCAGCGTGACAGGCGTCCAGCCACTTGCGCTTGCGCTCCGTCTTCTCGGCGCTCGCGTCGCGGGACGGGACGTAAGCACCGACGATGTGGATCGGCCCACCGGGGGCGGCCAGGGTGATCGCTGCGGCGCGGGAGGACAGGTAGCCGACCCGGCCGCTGAAGCCGTCCGTGCTTGCTTTGAGCTTGCTGGCGATCATGACGCCGTAGTCGCCGTTCTCCGGTTTGGGGTAGGCGACGTGGTAGCCGGCGGCGGTGAAGGCGTCGGCGTGCAGGCGGCAGCCGACGCTGTCCTTGGTCTCGGTGAGCACCAGCACGTCCTCGCCTCGGGCGGCCAGCCAGGCGATCTGGGCGTTCCGCTCGTTCGGGTGAGGGGTTGGCGATGTTGAGGGTCAGCAGGCTGAGTTCGCTCATACCTGGCCCCGCTCGACGGTCGGGCCGATCACGCACCCTCCCCGCGACCCCGCTACTGTGACCGCGCGTACACACACCGAGGGAGAGCGGTGAACCACCCGTGAGCGACGACAAGCCCAGCAAGCCCGGCCCACCTCTGGCCCCGCTCGACCCGGCGCTGTTCGAGCCACCGGAGATGCGTGCCGCGCTCGCGGCGCAGGACATCAGCACTGTCTACCAGCTGCTGAAGGTGGCCGGGATCTCCCAGCGGCAGATCGCGCGGCGCACCGGGCAGTCACAGTCGGAGATCTGCGAGATCATTCAGGGCCGCGAGGTCATCGCCTACAAGGTGCTGGCGCGCATCTGCGACGGACTCGGGATACCCCGGGAGCTGATGGGTCTGTCGTGGTACGGCCCCAACGGCGCCTACGCTGGTGACGTCACGGTCGCCGAACCCCCAGAGGGGGTGGATGCGAGCATGCATCGCCGCGCCTTGATCCTCTCGGGAGCGGTCGCCGCGTTCGGCCATCCCGTGCTCGGCGAGCTATTGATCCTGCCTCGTCCGGTCTGCTCGGTGGAGCTGCCGAACCGGCTCGACTGGCACCACGTGACGAAGGCGCGAGACCTCACCCGCCGACTCGGCGAAGCCGCCTACGGTTCCATCTGCGACCCGGACGTGTGCAGCGAGGCCGCCACGCGGGCGACGCGCCTACTGGACGTCCCGGGCGCCGAGCCGATCAGGCGGGCGCTGCTGACGGCCGTGGCGGAGCTGCACCTCGAGGCCGGATGGGCGGCGTTCGACGCGCTCCTCTACGACCGGGCTATGCACCACTACGCCAGCGCGCTGACCATGGCCACCGAAGCCGGTGACCACTACTGCCAGGCACTCGCCCTGAACCACGCCGGACTGGCCACCGTGCAGCATGGCCACCCCGACGACGGGCTGAAGATGCTCCAGATGGGGCAGGACACGTCCTGGCGCATCCCCCGCGACGACCGGCGCGTGGTAGTGGTCGGGGAGAGCGGACGAGCGGCCGTGGAAGCGCAGGTGCTCGCGGACTCGACGACTCCCCTGGCCGCGCTCGGGCATTCGGACCTCGCTGCCGCCGAGATGGCGAAGGCGCGTCAGCTGTGGCGGCCCACCCGCGAGGACCCCTTTGGCGATCTGGACCGTCCATCCGCTTGCCTCGAAATCGACCGTGGCCGGCTGGACGTCGCCGAGCAGCACGCCGCGGCGTCGGTGCGGCGCTGGGACGGCATCAACACCGGTAGCCGCACCCGCTCGGGCATCGTGCTGGCCACGGTCTACGTGCAGGCCGGCGAACCGCGCGGGCTGACCCTGGCGAAGACCGCCATCGACGCGGTGGCGCAGCTGGACTCGCAGCGGACCCGGCTGCAGCTCGCCCCGTTGGTCGGCGCGCTGGACGCCCGACCCGGTGGCGACGCCCGCGAGCTCGCCCGGATGGCGCGGAAGGTCGCCGCGACCCGGGCTGCATAGCGGCCGGCAAACACCGTTACAGAACGTCATAGCGGGGCTCCCGCGCTCGATTCCCTAAAGCGGTAGACAGCCGGTCCCGCGCCTCGCTAGTCGTGCACGGCTACGTCCCACAGCGCTTGGTCGGTGCCGCTGGAGTGGTGGGCGGCGGTGTGGGGGACCACAGAATGGCGGGTTGCCGCTCGTGTGACTGCGGTCAACTCCTCGCCAGCAGCCTCCTCGCGGTCTCGTCGCAGCCGATCAGGCTGACCAGCGCCCTGGCCTTCCTTCCCGGTCAGCGCTGTCAGCCTTCGATCAGACCGCGGACGGTGGACGGGCCGGGGAAGTCCTCGGGGATGGCGTCCATGAGGATCTCGTCGCACTCGGTGCCGAGCCAGTAACCGGCGCGGCGCAGTCGGCCGACTTCTTTGAAGCCCGCGGCCTCGTAGGTGCGGATTCCGGCGGTGTTGTGCTCCAGCACCTTCAGCCAGATCGCGCGCAGTTGGGTGATGTGGAAGCCGTAGTCGAGGGTGAGCCGGGTGGCTTCGGTGGCCAGGCCCCGCCCGCGGCCTTCGTGGCCGAGCAGGATCACATACTCGGCGGTGCGGACGTAGGGGTCGATACGCAACGCCGTGGTGCCCACCGGCCGTGACGCGCCATCGGCGGTGAGGTCATAGATGGTGAAGCGTTCCTGATTGCTCATGCTGCGGGCTTGGGAGTTGTAGCCCTCGATGCGGGATTCCAGGGATTCAGGGGTTTGCCGCCCGTAGCCGATGATCACGCGAGGGTCTTGTTCCCACTCCCAGTACTTCTCGACCAGCTCTCGGGTGTACGGGCCCAGCGCCGCTTTCTGGCCGCGCAGCCACAGCAGCGGCGCACGGTGGGGCTCGGGGTTGTCGGTGCTCACCCGGTCTCCTTCCTGCTGCTGGTCCGGCTGGCATCGGGGACCTGGAGCAGCGGCGTGTAGCGGGCGATGCTGGCGGGTTCTCCGACCGCCACGCCGTTCACGGTAAGCCAGGCGTGCAGCCGGATGGGGTCGGTGGCCACTCCGTGGCACCAGATCGCCGACTGCCCTGTGGCGGCCAGCACGAGCATCGCCGCGATCGACTCCTCCAGGCACGCGATCCGACACGGCAAGAAATTGGCCATGTGTCGGACACAGTGTAGGGCCTGGTCAACGGCCTGCGGGCTGGCGTGTCGACAGGGGCGGCGGGTGGCTGCCCGGAGCAGGGCGATCATGCGAGCGAAGGATCGACGTCGCCGGCCAGCGTGTCGCACCAGCAGCACCGCGACCAGCGTCGGGACAGCCAGCACGAGATGGCCCCACGGAAGCGGTTGGGCCGGCGCGAGCCCGGCGGACACTTCCTGAGTGCCCCAGCTCGACGTAGTCACCGCGCCGTGGGCGACCTCCCACGGACGTGGTGCGGGCGTTGCTTCCAGCAGCCCGTCGGCGCGCAGCTGCTGGGCGAGGTGATCGGCCCGCTTGCTGTCGATGCCAGTGGCGTGTGCCGCTGCCTGGACGTCGCCGGTGCGGGCCAAGGCGAGCCACAGGTGATGTGCGTACCCGAGCAGGGTGTCGACTCGTGCGGTCCGGCTGTCGACGAGCACGATGGCCTCGCCGACGTGCGCGGATCGGACATGCGGCGGGCAGGTGAGGAAGCAGGTCACGACGCCACGTCCGCGAAGGCTGCCGAGCTGTGCCAGCGAGCCGCGGGCTTGGCTGCGGCGACTGCGCGGAGCCAGATCTCGGCGGCCAGGACAGGCTCGAAGTCGCTGAAGGTCACGGGCAGGCCCGCCTGGGCATGGGTGAGGAGTCGGCGCAGCTGAGCAGGGTGGATCAGGTCGAGCGCGGCGAGGTGCCCGTCGGCCAGCTCGTGCAGCACTGGAGCATTGGCGCGCAGACCGAGGTAGTGGTCGGGGGTGAAGTCGCCCTTCGTGCGGCGCGTCGCGATCTGCGTCGGGAGGAGGTCGGCCAGTGCGGTGGCCAGCAGCGGCTTGTACCGGTAGGGCGTGTGTCGCTGCCAAGGCGGCACGGTCAGGCAGGCGGCGATGACCTGCGGGTCGGTGAAGGGGTTGTGCGGGCGCACGCCGTAGTGCTCGGCGACCTGGGCGTCCGCGCGGGCGGTCCTGCCGACGGTCTGGATCGCTTGCAAGGTGAGCGCGGATCCGATTCCCGTGTCGCCGGGCTCGAGGTCTCGGGCCGCCGCATGGTGGGCAGCCCTGGCGGCGAGCTCGCGGGCGTGCGGAGTGGCCCAGGCCGCTGGGGATGAGCGCGGGCGCCAACTGGCGAACCCCAGGTTGCGCGGCGGCCGGCGGCCTGGAGCGCTCAGGTCGACCGCCAGCGCTGTCAGGGACGTGGCGCGGCGGGTGGAGGCCGTGCGCAGCGCGTCGGCGAGCAGCGGCCAGGCCGGGACCCGGCGCAGCCGGGCCCATCCGATCACGTGTTGCGCCAAGAGCCGGACCCGACGCAGCCGGAGGAGGTCGGCCAGGTAGGCGGGATGGCCGCCGAGCACCGTGTCCCCGCCGTCGCCGGTGAGGTGGCAGTCGCTGCCGAGCTCGTGTAGCAGGTCGAACTCCGCGACGGCGCGGGCGATGGTGATCGTGGTCGGGGCGGGTTCGTCGGTCGGCGGCATCAGCTGCTGCATTCGACTGTAGGGAACGTGCCTGGCGTCGAGCGGGCACAGTATGTGCGTGATGCTGTCCCGAGCGCAGGCGGTGCGCGCGTAATCAAGATCCCCGCCGGTGATGGTTCCGGCAGGGTGCACGGTCACCGCGTGTAGGCGCTTGCGGCCCGGGAGTTGGTCGGCGGCCAGCAGAGTCAGCGAGGTGGAATCCAGTCCTCCAGAGCAGTCCGCTGACGGGTTGCGGCTCGAGGTGATCCGGGTGGCCACGGCGTCACCGAGCGCCCGTCGCAGTTGCGCACCTCCCTGCGTCATCTCGACGGCCGGTTCCGGTTGCCAGGCGTTCAGCACTCGTGGTGGGACACCACGCTGTAGCACGAGGCGGGAGCCCGGCGGCACGGCGGTGATTCCCGTGAACGCGCAGCGGCCGGCGATCAGCTCGGGCGACTGGGGCGCTAACAACGCAGGGGCCAGCCAACTCGGATCCAGTTCGGCGCCGGTGAGCGCGGCCAGCGCAAGCGCGCTGGATCCCCACACCGTGCCGTACGCGATCTCCGCGGTGTAGATCGGCCAGGCGTGACCGACGTCGGTGAACACGATCGTGCGATCCTGGGTGGATACCACCACGGTGTAGCTGCCGGAGAACGCCAGCAGCACCGCGTCGGTGGCGCCACGCTCGGCCAGGCGGTGCACCTCATGGTCGGTGGCCGAGCACGGTCCGATGATGGCGACCCGCTGGTGTCCCGAGACCGTCACCCGTACCTCGCTGTCCGGCCAGGAGCCGACCGTCCATACCGGACACAGTCGGGGTATCACCAGACGAGAACCGCTTGGTGCACAAGGGTCGTCCCGTTCGTTCGCGACGAGCCCACCGAACCAACATACACACCCCATCGCCGCGTCCTTCCTGCTCGAAGTTGTGGGATTTCAGACGGGCGTGACGCCCGACCGGGAAGCCGGGCGCCACGCCGAACGAGGTGGGCGTCAGTTGTACTGATACCGCTTGTCCTCAGAATTGCCAGAGTTCTCTCCGAGGGTCAGCTCCGTCACATCCCCGAGCTGCACCCGTAGCTCCACCTCGGGCACCTCCAGGAACAGGTCGTCGGCGGTCTGCTGCATCGTTCGTCACCTCCCTCCGCTGGCCGGTTGGCGCGTCCAAGCGACATGCAACCCGCACCTGACTTGGCCGAACAGGGCGTTACGCATACTCCGCACACGGTTTGCAGAACTTGCAAACGCTGTAGCCACCCAACCCCTGTTGCGATAGCGCCAACTGCGTCACTATGAGTAGGGGGAGGCGACGATGGAGACCACGCACCCGATCTGGCGGACACCCGCCGTCTGTGACGCCGTCACGGCGGGGGACTTCGGCACGCTGATCCGGATGGGCCGGACTGCCCGCAACCTCACCCTCGTGCAGGCCGGCGCGCTGTGCGGCTACTCCGCCTCGACACTGTCTCGGATCGAGACCGGCCGCCAGCCCCTGACCGACGTCACGCTGCTGCGGCACTTCGCCGAGGCATTCGGCATCCCGCCGCAGTTCTTCGGCCTTGCCCCCGCGCCCGACGAATCCTCCCCGACCGGCGCGGCTACCGCGCCACCTCGGGCCTCGGTCGCTACGGTGCGCGGCAGTGCAGCGCGGAAGGACGGTGACGATCCAGTGCGACGACGCCGAGTGTTGACCGGTCTTGTCGGTGTCACAGGTGCCACACTGCTCGGGACAACCGACCAGGCCGCCGTGCAACCGGTCTCCGCGCAGGCACTGCGCTCCTCCCTCGCCGCCGCACGCTCACTTTTCCAGCACTGCCACTACTCCGACCTCGCGACGGCCCTGCCAGACCTGATCACCGCCGCCCAGGCCAGCCGCGACGTGGCCACCGGCCACCAGCACGAGGCACTGTCCGCGCTGCTCGCTGACGCCTACAGCCTGGCCTCCAACCTGTGCACGCGGCTCTACGACGACGCCCTGGCGTGGGTCACCGCCGACCGAGCCCGATCTGCAGCGCAGGCCAGCGGCAACGTTGCCAGCCTCGCGGAGGCTGCTCGCGTGGCCTCCATCGCAATGCGCCGGCATGGTCACCACGACACCGCGATCTCGCTGCTGACCAGCACGGCGCTGAGCCTGGGCGCCGACACTGGCAGCCCTCACCCCGACCTGTTGGGCACTTACGGGTCGCTGCTGTGCACCGCGTCCTACACCGCCGCTCAGCACGGCCACCGCAGCCACGCACTGGAACTGATCGGTGAAGCCGACGATGCCGCCCGCCGCGTGGGCCGGCCAACCACGATCCACGCGGTGTTCAGCACTACCAATGTAGCCATCTACCAGATCGGCGTCCGCAACGCCCTCGGCGACGCCGGAGCCGCACTCGACTACGCCCGCCGCATCGAGATCCGCTGCCTGCCAAGCCCTGAACGGCAAGCCCGGTTCTGTCTGGACACCGCCCGCGCCTGGCACCGCTTCGGCGATTCCCGCAAGTGCTACCAAGCGCTTCAGGCCGCCGAACACCTCGCGCCCGAAGAACTCCGCCGCCCCTCCGTGCGCTCGCTGGTAGCAATACTGCTCCACGCCCCCGGTCCAGCGCCGTCAGGACTACGAGGTTTCGCGGCGCGCATCGGTGTCCCCGTCTGACCACAGCGTCCTGACCATGGCCAAGACGGCGATCGACGCCGTGGCGCAGCTCGACTCGCCGCTGACCCGGCTCCAGCTCTCGAGATCGAATTCGGCAGGACGGCGCGGTGTTCGCTGCCTCCCGGGGGAGGGTGGTCCCCTTGGGTCAAACGGCGGGTGGTGTCGGTGACCAGCCCGTCGGGGGCGACGGCGATGCGCTGCTCCGGATACCGTGTGACGAACCGGACCGTGTCGGAGAGCCGAGGAATGGTGCACGCCGAGATCACACTCGTGCAGGGCGACATCACCCGCCAGCAGGTGGATGCCGTGGTGAACGCGGCCAACAGCTCGTTGCTGGGCGGGGGAGGAGTCGACGGTGCGATCCACCGCCGCGGCGGCCCGGCGATCCTGGCGGAATGCCGGGAGCTGCGGGCGTCGCGTTACGAGGACGGGTTGCCCACCGGGCACGCGGTCGCGACGGCGGCGGGTGACCTCCCGGCGCGATGGGTGATCCACACCGTCGGCCCGGTGTACGCCAAGTCGGAGGACCGCTCGGAGCATCTGGCGTCCTGCTACCGGGAGTCGCTGCGGGTGGCCGACGAGCTCGGCGCGGTGACCGTGGCGTTCCCCGCGGTGTCGGCGGGTGTCTACGGGTGGCCGCTGGACGATGCCGCGCGGATCGCGGTGGGCACGGTGCACCAGACGCCGACATCGGTGCGCGAGGCACGCTTCGTGCTGTTCAGCGGCGATGTCCACGACGCCTTCCAACGCGCCCTCACCGTCCTGCCCTGACCACACCGTCGGCCAGTTCAGGCTGCGGCTGACGCGGCGCGCCGATCCGATGCCGGCGCCAGGGCACCTACCTGGCGCTGGCTGCGCTCAACCGGGTGGTCGACCCTTGTTCCAAGCGGGCGACGTCCGGATCCCACAGTCGTGGAGGGACGTGCGTGCCGGTGCTCGTCGTGGTTCACAGCGAGACCACATCCATCCGCACGTGGACGTGGGCAGCCAAGGCGGAGATGTCCGCGACATCCGAGGTCAGCACTTCCACGACGGCACAGGCGAAGTCATCGGCTACGCGCTCCGCCGCCACTGCCACCGTGGTGTCGACCACCGACGCTGCCGGTACCAGACGTCGCAACTGGACAGCTCGATCCGCGCCGACCCCGTCCAGCGGGGCGTCGTTGCCGGCCAGCCGGTTCGCGTTGGCCGCACCATGATCGCGGCGGCGCCAACCGGCCTCCACCCGAACCGCGGTCGGGACGGCTATCCGCCCGTTAGCAGCCACGATGGCCTCCACGACCGTGGCGCGACGCTTGTCGCCGGTCCGGGTGGAGGACAGGGCCTGCGCGGCTTCGTTGTCAAGGACGAGGTGGCGGACGGGGTTGCGTGCCATCAGGCGACGTTCGTCGGTCGAACACCCACACCGGCGACGATCATCTCGACGTAACGCAGGGCATGGTCGACCGTCTCGTCAGCAGCACGAACCATCCAGTCCGGTTCGCGAGCCTCGATCCACTCGGCGACGGCCTCGACGACGTCGGCGTGACCCTCCGCTGGGTGGCCGGTGCCGGCGACACGGCGCAGCGTGACTGCCGCCAGATGGGGTCGATCCTCGGGAAACCGGTCGAAATGAGCGGCGAGAGCACGCTGCCGGGCGAACGCCCGGATCCGCTCCTCCAGCGCGCGGTTCGCCGCCGCCGTGAACGACTCGTCCATGCCTAGCTCGGTGGCGACCTGCGCCGCTCGGTGTAGCGCCGCTGGTTGCCTGACCGAGGTCGCCTTCGTCTCACCTCGCGCATCCGCCAACTCCGCCAGCGCATCGAACAGATCATCGAGCCGCTCCATCCCGCACCTCCGAGTATGCGGTACCGAGTGTACCGCATGATCCACCGCCGCGGCGGCGGGTGACCTCCCGGCGCGATGGGTGATCTGCACCGTCGCCCTGACCACACCCGCCGGCCAGTTCAGGCTGCGGCTGACGCCAGCCGCCAGGTGTGGTCGCTGGTTGGCGCGTCGAGCCAGACGCGTTGGTCCTTTTCGGTCACGGTGAGGCCGAAGCGATCCCAGCCGGGCCGACCCAGCATCTCCCAGGTGGCGTGCGCGTCTTCGACTATGCGCCATACGCGGCGCGGCCCGCCCTCGGCCACCTGGCGCACACCGTGGTCGTCGGCGAGAGTGATCTCCGCCCACGAGCCGTCCCCCACGGTAATGGAGGTAGCAGTGGGCTTCCAGGTGACGTCGGGACGGCAGTAGCCCAGCGAGACTTCGGCGCCGAGGTCGAAGCTGGCCAGGAACCACACCACCAGCGAGTCCCACGGGGTGCGCGGGTGCAGGGTGGTGGTGCGGTACTCGGGCTCGCGCGTGCGGTCCTCCCTGCTCTGTTCGCGGTGCGGGGCCTGCTCGGCGGGTTGATGGCGCAGCGCCATGAAGGACGCATAGGTCGAGTTGAACCGTCCCTCCGCCCGGTCGGGGTAGCGGGTGAGGCGGACCAGGCTGCCGGCGTCCTGCGCGGGCTTCAGGTCGGTGAGGATGATCCCCTCGGGGCGGGTCTGGGTCACCCAGACCCACGGCACGGCAGGCACCGCGCAGGTGGCAACGATCCGATCGAACGGGGCGTGGTCGGGCAGGCCGGCCGCGCCGTCGGCGGCTACCAGCGTGGGATGATAGCCCAGCCGCGCAAGCCGCTGCCGGGCCGTGCCGACCAGATCCGCCTCGATGTCGACTGAGAACACGTTCGCATCGCCGAGCCGGTGGCAGAGCAGGGCGGCGTTGTAGCCGGTGCCGGTGCCGATCTCCAGCACCCGGTGCCCGTCGTGGACGTCGAGGGCTTCCAGCATGCGGGTCATCAGCCCGGGCATGCTGGAGGACGAACGCAGCGTGGTGGATGCCGGTGTCTCGGCGAGGGCAGTGAGCAGTGCAGTGTTGGAGTACACCTGGTCAAGCCACTGCCGGCGGCCCCGCACCGTGACGGTGTCCAGGCGCTGCCAGGTGCCGTCCGGGCTCCGCCGGAACACGTCGGGCACGAACTCGTGGCGGGGAACTGCGCAGACCGCCTCCCGCCAGGCCGGAGAGGTCAGCTTCCCGGCGGCGGCCAGCTGGTCGGCGAGCTGCCGGGCCCGTGCCGTCCAGTCGTCGGCGAGAACGGTCACGGGCACGCTCCTCCGGCCAGCAGGTCGGCCACGGCAGCGGTGATCGGCGCCCCGGTCTGCGCTTCCAGCCAGAAATACTGGCCCGAGCTGTTGGATTCCAGGAACACCCAACGCCCGTCGGCGTCGATGGCGAAGTCGACCGCCAAATAGACCAGGCCCAGCGCGGCCAGGTAGCTCCGCAGCCCTTTCTCGACCTCGGGCGGGGTGTCCACCCACTCGTAGGACAGCGCCGGGTAATCTGCCCGCCAGTCCACCCGCGACGCCGCCGAGCTGGCCCTGATGAGCACCGTGAACATGCGCTCGCCGACCACGACCACCCTGGCCTCGTGGATCTTGTCCACCCACTGCTGCACCTGCGTCGCGGCGGCGTCAACCCCGGACAGGTCAGCCAGGTCGGCCACGCTGAGCCGGTGGGTGAATGCCACCGTGAGCTTCCCGCCTTCGGTGACCGTGTTCGGCCCGAGCGACTTGCGCACGACACCGGCGGGGCTCTCGGCGGCAAGGCGATGTACCACGTCCGGGCTGTTGGTGACGACCGTCGCCACAGTGGTCAACCCGCAGCGCGCCGCGGTGGCCAGCTGCAGCGGCTTGTAAGCCGCGTCGGCGGCGCGGTTGGGGTGGTTGACCCAGAGCACGTCCAGGCTGGCCAGCACGCCACCGAGGCCGAGCCGGGCCTCGCGGTGGGCGTAGGCTCGTTCGACGTCCGTGATGCCCTCGGCGAAAGAGAACGTGGTCGGGTCGCGGTACCAGATCGACCGGACCGCATCGAGGTCCACCGCGCGATACGGGGTACTCAGCTCGCCGATCCAGCGGCCGTCAGTGCGCAGCCGCGCGTCGAGCACCATCTGGCGCGGAAACCAGCTGGTGTCCGCACGGAAGATCGGAACGTCCCGGGCAGCAAGCTCACGAACCACCGCGTCAACCGGAGCATCGGCCTGCTGGGCGAAAATAACGACAGTCACTACTCTTCCCACTCCCAGACGCTCTCCTCTGGACCCTCATCACCATCGGTCGTGTCCTTGCTGTTCCACTTCTTGGCTTGGTCTTCTTCCCGGCCCCACCGCTCGATCAGCGGTCGACCGTCATCACCGACGGCGACCTGTAGCCGGTGGCAGTAGCGCACCTCCGGACGCACCGGGGTGGATACGGTCTGGGCGAAACGCAGCCCGAACGGGCGTGTGTCGTGTGGACCCGGCGCGTCAGCGATGTAGGCCGCGCGCAAGCTGTAGCGGAGGATCGCCGAGGACAGCGGGCTGTCCGCGGTGATCTCGGTGTTCGGATCGGTGATGGGCATGGCGCACTCCTTGTCCTGCAGCTCAGGCCGCCGCCTCGGTGTTGGTGCGGCGCGCGAGGTCCATCGCGGTGGAGTCGGTGGTGTGCTGAGGGATCTCCATACGTGTCGCAGAGGGTAGTCCCGCGGCTTCCCGGCGTGAAGTGCAATTAGCGGTGCTCATTACGACTGCTGATCGCTCGGACCGATCGGCTGTACCATCGGTTCGGCCGGTCACCGCTCATCGGTGACCGCTCACCCGATCGCCCCGGCCGATCACACCTAACCCGAGTCGGTGTCAACCGCCCAGCAGGATGGCGAGGATCGGGGCCGGGACGGCCCAGACGTCGTCGCGCCACTCGGTCACCGACCGGTGGCGATGACACCCTGCCAGTACCACTTCGTCTGGGCAGCAAGCCGCGGCGTCAGCCCCTGCACCCGGTGGCAGGGCCAGGCGAGGAAGCTCTCGGCCAGATCCGCGAGCCGGTCAGCGGCGGTCGAGCGAGCCGCATCGACGTCGCCTGCGAGCTGCGCGACATTCAGCGGCGAGCACAGGTTGCGAGCCAGGCGAGCCAGCCTTCATGGCGGATAACCAGTATAGATTTCTGTCATGCTTCCCGTGCCTCCGGGTCGCGTGCCACGGTCTACGGCGACGGGCGGACGGTGATCGTGGTCCAGACGCCGACGTGGATGCGGTCATCCGCCGCCAGCGGCACCAGGAGGTTACTGGGGACGGGGTCGGGGCTGCCGTTGAGATACGTGCCGTTCGTGGAGCCCCGGTCCACCAGCGCCCACGACCCGTCGGGCTGGGCGAGCAGTTGCGCGTGCTCGTGTGAGACGCCCGGGTCCTCCGGCGGGCAGGACAGATCGATCTCGGGCGTGAAGGCGCGCGACGTGCTACGCCGCCCGATGCGGACCCTGCGGCCGGTCAGGGCCACACGGCGCTGCGGGCACGACGCCGGGAACGTGAAGCTGCGCGAAGACTCCCCGCCGGTCTCGAAGTACCCGCGGTCGGCGGTGACGACCGCGACCCAGGCCGGCGGCCCGGACGGGGCGCGAGCTGCGGGCCGGGGGGCGTCGAAGTCGTAGCCGCACTGCTCGCAGAATCGGCCCTCGCGGACCTCGCCGCACAGCGGGCACGCCCCGGCCGCGAGGCCACTCGACGAGGCCCCGGTCATCGGCGCTCCACACACGTCGCAGTAGTCGGACCACTGCGACTCGTGATGGCTGGGGCAGTGCGGCATGGCTGGCGGGCTCCTACCTTCGGCGCACCGGCGCCGTCCTCGTCGACCCCAGATCCAGCTCCATCTCCTCCCGGACGCTCATGCTGTCCAGCCGGAACGTCCCGGTCTCGGGGTCGTAGAGCTGCTCGAGGCGGGTCAGCACATTCTCGTTGCCCACCTGCTCGGCAAGTTCGCGCGCGCGGCAGAGACGCGCAGTGGCCCGGCCGCGGTCTCCCCGCTGGTGGGCGTCCAACCCCTCCTGGACGGCTCGGGCCAGCTCCACCTGGCCCGTCGCGACGGCGACCTGCGGGTGGATCCGCGTGGACAATGCGATGTCGTCGGTCCAGAACGCGCGGACCCGGGCGTGGGGGAAGAGGTTCGTACTGTAGTCGGGCTCGGTGTGGAGGAACTCTTGATTCAACACCTGCTCGGCGCCGTCGGCCTGCACTTCGACGAAGGTGGCGCGGCAGGCCAGCTTCTCCTCGCCGACCTCCATCGGGTCGACGTCGACGCACACGTGATAGTGGCGGCTCTCCGTCCCCCACGACCCGGTGGGGTAGTCGCCGGTGAGGGGACCCGAATCCACCCGGCGGCCGGTGAGATCCTCGGTCGTCGGCGCCACCTGTGTCACGGAGCGGACGGTGGCGCCCTCCGGCGTCCACAGCCGCATCCCGACCTCGGCGACCGTCTTGTCCATCGACGTCGCCATCATGATCCGGAAGTCTTCCGCGAGCCCCGCAGGCTCGGGCACGATGCCGACGGTCCCCTGCAGCGCTGAGGCGATCATCCGGAGCTCGCCGACGGACCAGTCGGTGCCGAGCCCGCGGCAGTCGCAGCTGAACACCCCCTCGCAGCCGCGCAGCGCCGCGACCAGGTCCCCGGCCGGCTCGTGCTGGTTCTTGCCGTCGGTCAGCAGGATCGCGTGCCGGATCGCGTCGGGGCGAGCGTCGAGCAGCTCGCCCGCCAGCCGCAGCCACTGACCGATGGTGGTGCCTCCACCGGTGCCCAGCCGTCGCAACGCGTCCTTCGCCTCGGCGCGGGTCCGAGGGTCGGCGGGTACCAGGCTCCGCGTCGACGGCCAGAGCATCCTGGCCCCCTGCGACCCGGCGATCACGGCGAACGCCACCCCGTCGCGCAACTCGTCGATCGCCGCCGCGGCGGCCTCCCTGGCCTTCGCGATCTTCTCCGGGGGATCGGCCATCGAGCCCGAGCTGTCGATGATGAGCACCTCCGCCGCGGCGGACGACCAGGCGCCGGCCTCGGCGTCGACGATGATCACTGCGTGCACCTCACGTCCGCCCTCGCACAGGTGCAGGTTCTGATGGACTTCACCACGGAACTCGGGTGTGCTGTTCATGACGCTTCTCCTGCGTGAGGTACAGTATGAGTTCAGTCCTCCGCGGCCGTCGCGACGAGGTAGTTGCGGATCGCGTCGACGGCCGCCTCCGGTTCCTGGTTGCCGTGGTAGGCGGCGAAGATCTGCTGCTGGATCTCCTCGCTGATCGAGGTCCACTCCGGGGTCGGAGGCCTCGGTCTGGCGTTCGGCAGGACCTGGTCGAGCCGCGCGAGCACCGGGTCGCCCGCTAACTCGTCGTACATCGATGCGAGCGTCGGAGCCCGTGAGTACTGCTGCGTCAGCAGGCGCTGCACCTGCGGCGACGTCGAGACCCACCGTACGAACTCCTTCGCGGCGGGCACGTTGCCGGAGAACCTGCTCACGCCGAGGTTGTGGCCGCCGAGCGCGGTGACCGTCGGCTCGTCACCGAACGTCGGCAGCGGCGCGAGCCCGACCTTGTCCACAACCCGGCTGTCGGGGTCGGCGTCCGGGCCGGTCATCTGCCGGTAGGCGTACGGCCACATGCGCATGAAGACCGCCTGGCCGGATTTGAACTGCTCGAGGGCTGCCTCGAGTTCCATGGTGTCGAAACCGTCCGCGTAGAAGCCGTACTCGAATGCCTCCCGCATGAACCGCGCGGCTTCGAGCGCAGGCTCCTGCTCGAACCGCACCGTCGTGCCGTCGGTGTCGAACATCTCGCCACCCGCCCCCCAGAAGTACTCGAGGTACTGCACGACCATCCCCTCGTACTGCGCGCCGTCGGCGACGAACGGCGCGATCCCCTGCTCCCTGCCGACCCGGAGACCGACGTCCCTCAGCTCGTGCCAGGTCTCCGGCGGCTCGTCGACGAGGTCCGTGCGGTAGTAGAGCAGCCCCGCGTCGGTCTCGTACGGCGCTGCCCACAGCGTCCCGTCCCAGATCGCTGTCTGCAACGGCGTGCGCAGCGACACCCGCTCGATCTCCGGCCGGAGATCCTCGAGGTCGACCAGCCAGCCGTTCTCGGCGAACTCACCGGTCCAGATGACGTCGACGTCGAGGATGTCGAACTCGCTGATCCCGGCGTTGAGCTCGAGGGCCATCAGCTGCCGTTGATCGTCGGTGGAGTCGGACAGCTCCACGAGTCGCACCCGCGGGCCTTCCGGGTGCCGCTGGTTCCACAGCTCCGCGATCTCGGCGGCGGGTCCCCTCGCGGTGATGCCCCCGGCTGCCCATACGAGCTCGTTATCCGGGACGGGCGCGGCAGCTCCGGTGCAGCCTGCCGTGACGAGCAGCGCCGCAGCGAGGAGCACCTTGTAGCCGGCCATCTCCGACCTCCCTCTAGACCCAGCTCCAGTTGCGGGCGGCGTCCGCCCTGTCCACCAGCGCGATCCGCTCCTCGGCGTCATCGGCCAGCCGGGCGAGCGCGCGGTAGGCCTCCTCCAGCCCGTCGCGCAACCCGCGCTGGGTGAGCTCATGGCGGAGCAGGGTGTCGGGGAGCTCCCGGGTCCTGCCGGGTGGCCATGGCCGCCCGTCGAGCTGCCAGCCGAGCGCGACCTCGAACACCTCCGCGACCGCGCGCCAGCGCTGGGCGGCGTCGAGGTCCAGCGTCTGCAGCCGCTCGGCGGCGTCGAAGAAGTCGTGAACGAGCGGCTCACCCTTCGCGCGATCCCGCGCCCGGGCGAGGATCGCGCACAGCAGCGCCGTGGCACGCTGCCGGTTGTTCTCCGGCACCAGCTCCAGCGCCGCGGCGCTTCCCACCCGGTCGCCCAGCGCGAAGCGCGCCCGCGCGAGCCCGAATGCCGCGCTCACATAGGAGTGGTCGGTGCGCCACACGGTGTCGTAGTAGTGCTCGGCGACCTGGTGCTCGCCGAGGCGCTGGGCGCAGCCTGCGAGCGCCAGCTTGGGTGCCGCTTCACCCGGGACCGCGTCGAGTACCGCGTCGAATGCGTCCCAGGCGTCGTCGAGGTGCCCGCCGACGAGCGCGGCGAGCCCCCGGTACCAGGTGACCCGCCAGTTGCCGGGTTCCGCGCCCGCCAGCTTGTCGAGGTCGATCGTCACCGTGTCGAGCTCGCCCAGCTCGATCCGCGCCCGCGCCGCCCGCAGCCGGGTCTCGAGCGAAGGGCGGGGAATCCGCGACAGCGCGCGCAGCCGCTCGTCCGGACTCGTGGCGCTCAGCGTGGCCAGCAGGCCGGCCTGCGGATCGCTCGCATCCACCTGCGGCTCCGGCAGGGCGAGCGCCGCAGCGACGCCGTCGACAGCGGCGGTGGGGAATCCGTCCGCGTCGGCGCCCACCACCCGCAGCTCCGGCCCGAACAGCAACGACTCGGCGGGGCGCGGCCTCCGGTCCTGCAGCGTGAGAACCTCTCGCAGCACGCCCTCGAGCTGCTGGGCCATCTCGGCCGCGGAGGCGAAGCGCTGAGCGGGATCCGGGTTCGTCGCGCGCTGCAACAGGCGGTCATAGGACTCATGGCGGGCCAGCAGCTCCACCTCGTCGGGGCCCGGGAGCGTCCCCTGCCGGTCGTCGGAGAATCCCGGGAACGCGAAGCTGAGGACCGCCATCGTCCGCGCGACCGCGTAGAGATCGGTCGCGACCGAGGGGCCGTGCTCGGTGATGCCGGGGTCGCGGAAACCGTCCTTGCCCCATATTCCGCTGTCCCGATCGCCGATGCGGCAGACCCCGCCGAGGTCGATGAGCAGCACGCCGTCCTCGTCGGAGTACATCACGTTGTCGGGGGAGAAGTCGTTGTACGCGAGCCCGCGGCTGTGCAGGTACTCGAGGGCGGGAAGCACCTCGAGGACGTAGGCGCAGACCTCCTCCAGCGCCAGCACCCCACCATCGTTCAGTCGCTGCTGGAGGAGCTGCTTGAGCGACTTGCCGCCGACGTACTCCATGACGATGTAGTCGACGTTCGCGCCCGTTCGCGGGTGCGGGTAGTGGACCACATTGTGGATCGTGACGATGTTCGGGTGCCTCGCCTCGGCCAGCGAGCGCAGCTCCGCGACCGCGGCTTGCCGCGCGTCGGGGTCGTCGGGATCCATCAGTCCCTTGAGGACCACCCAGCGGCTGACCTCGTGGTCCCACGCCAGGTAGATCCACCCGAGCCCGCCGGGCGCCAGCGCGCCCCGTACCTCGTACTGCCCGATCCGGTCGCACCGCAGCGGTGGCCGGAACGAGAACTCTTGACGGCACTTCGGGCAGAAGCCCTCGACACGCCCCGGCCGGCCGTTCTTGCTGCGCCCGACGGGGTGCCTGCACTCGGGGTTGTCGCAGAACCGCCGGCGTTCGGGAACCGCCGGGTCGTCGAGCACGGCTGCGATCGGGTTCTCGGACGGTACCGGCGGCAGGTCGACCAGCCCGGCCCCGAGCCCGGCACGGCGGGCGCTGATGCCGGTACTGATCCCGGTACTGCCCGGCAAGGTGGGGCTGGACGCCGGGTCGGTCGGGTCCGGCATCACGTGAGGTACAGCGGGGGAGCCGCACCGGTTGCAGTAGTCGTGCTCGATCGCGCCGGTGCACGCGGGGCGCGGGCAGTCCGTCATGGGATGTCTTCCTCCGCGCTGATCGGTAATCCGACGTTCATCGGTAATCCCGGAGCCGCTGGTTGACACCCCACGCCACGCCGATCACCGCCACGAGCGCCAGCAGGCCGGGACCGACGAGCAGGCCGGTGAGCCAGCCTCTGGCCCTGCCGATCTCGCTGTCGAACGACGCGCGTTCGTACGCGACGGCGGCGGCGAGGGCGTCGTCGAGCCGGCTGAATGTCTCGGCGGCACCCGCCACGTCGGGCCCGACCGCGAGGTCGACCGCCTCGCGGTAGTGCCCGCCGTCGTCGAGCCTGCGGACCTCGTCATGTGCCGCGAGATAGGTGCGTGTCTTGGCGATCGCCGCCTCGACCAGCGCCCGACCCTGGGCGTCCGAGGAGAACTGCCGCGCCGCGCCGAGCGCGCCGCCTGCGCCGTCGGCACGGGCAAGGATCTGCACCCGGTTGTCGAACTCCTGCTCCGTCGAGCCGCCGTCGCGGGCCAGGAGCGCGAGACTCTCACTGCCACGGGCCTGCAGCGCCGCGATCTGGGCCGGTACGAGCGCGTCTGTGACGGACTGGCTGTGGACGTGCGAGCCCTCCAGGTAGCTGTGGGAGAACGCGCTCGCGATCGCCCACCACAGCAGCGCACCGACGACGGCTGCCGTCGACAGCGTCACGAGTGGGCCGTTGAACACGCGCTTCGTCCGTCGGGCCAGCGAGACCTGGAGCCAGACCAACCCGGCGAGGCTCGCGGCGCCCAGCACCAGCGCGAGCACCGGCGCCGAGACCGCACGCTCGTACTCCTCGTCCAGCCGTTCCGCCTGGCTGCGCAGCAGCTCCTCGGCCTCGTGCAGGATCGTCAACTGCATCAGGTCCGAGGCGCGCTGCAGGTCGTCGACGACCGGCAGGTCCTGGCGGTTGCGGGCCTGCTCCACGATGCCGGCGTAGACGGGTAGCGCCGCAGTGATGTCGGCGATGCGGTCGGCGGTCATGTCGTCCGGGCTGGCATGGGTGCCTGCGCGCGCCAGGCTGCGTGCCGCCAGCGCGATGTCCTCGTCGTACGGGTCGCGGAAGTGGGCGGCGGCCGCGGTCTCACCCGAGAGGAACTCACGCGCGACGGTGGTGTCCGCGTCGGCCAGCGAACGGTACAGCTCGGTCGCATCCGCGCTCAGCTGCTGGACGGGTCCGGCGATCTCTCGGGCGGCGTCGGCGCGGTCGTCCGCCGTGTAGACGCCCACGGCGCCGGACACCAGCAACCCGAGCACCAGTGCCGTGCGGGCGAGCCGGAGCCTTCCGGGTGTCGTGGTCGAACTGCCGACCAGCTGTCGCAGCACGGTGGATCTCCCCTCGTCGCGCCGTCCCTGCGAGTCAGTAGAGCCCCGAATCGCCTCCCCCGCCAGAGGGCAGCCCTCTGGGCACGGATTTCGCGTGCTCGGTACCCTGCGTGAATTACCGTGCGAGACCAGTCACCGGATAGCAGGCTGATGGTCCACTTCCAGGGCCGCCAGGTCGCTACGCTGCGTCCGAGTGATTCCGCGTTCACGTTCGGGCGGGGCAGTACCTGCACGCTGCGGTTCGCTCACGACGCCATGGCAGGCAGGCCCGACAGGGACGTCTCCCGCCATGCAGGATCGATCCGGTGGGACGGCGGGGTATGGGTGGTCTGCAACGACAGCGCGACGCGACCCTTCGACATCGTCGTGCGTGGTGTGTCGAACCCGCTGCCCCCGCGATCGTCACCCGACTCGCACTCCGTGTGGGCGGTCTCCCCGCCGGGTCTGGACATCAGGATCCCGGCACCGTCCGGGCCGTACCTGCTGTCCGTCGGCTACGAGAATGAGCGCTCGATCGATCCTCGCCCGCAGGCAGGCAGGGACTCCAGCACCAACCAGCTCCGGGGGCCAACCGACCATGAGCGACTGCTGCTCGCGGCGAAGTTCCTCGCGCTTCCCGACCCCGGTGACGCCGTCGGTAACCGCGAGGCCGCGGAGTACGCCACCGCGGCCCGGTCACCGGGCGAACCCCCGACCACCGAGTCGGCCGTCGGCGACTGCGTGGGCAGGTGGTGCCAGAAGCTGCAGCAGCAGGGTGTCATCGCGATCAGCGGTCGCGACAACATCAATCAGCTGGGCCGTCAGCTGCTCGCGTGGGGCGTGCTGCGCCAGGAGGATCGCTACCTGCTCCGCCCCTGGCAGTGAGCGGCTCCGGCGGCGGCCGGTCGCCGTTACCACTCCTCGTCGAGCTCGAGCTCCCAGTCGGGCGGGCGCATCACCGAGTGCGGCGTCATACCGAGAAACTGCCGGTAGGCGGCGTGGATCCACGCTGCCACGGACTGGGGTTCGAGCACCAGATCGGCCAGGGTGAGATACTGGTCGGCGCCGGGCCGGAGGCACCTCGCCACCAGCCCGCGACCGTCGTCGAAGAAGTCGAACTCGGTGATCTCGACCGGCATGCCGAGCAATGTCGCCTCGATGGGGAGGGTGACCTCGTCGTGGAACACCTGCAGGAAGGCTAACAGCCGGGCGTCCATGGTTCGGTGGCGAGCGATGATCTGCACCATGAGCTCGTCGAGAGCGTAAGACCTCATCGGTTCCCCCACGTCGCTCATCGGTTCCCCGACGTTACTCATCGGCTCCTCCTTGCTGTACGGCGGCGTGATCGCCGGGCGGCGCGCGGCCCACCCCATCGTGTCAGCCGTTCCCGCCCAGCGAGAAACCGGCAAAGACCTGTCCGGGGAGTGAGTGTTCCCTCGTCGTGCCGTCTCCGCGAGCAGTGCAGGACGAGCGCGACGTGCGGACGCGGATCGCCGAGGCCAGGGTCGCGTGGCGGGCCTCGTAGTCGTCGACACGGACCTGCTCGTCGACTTCCTCCGTGGCAAGGGCGCGGGAGTAGGACTGGTGCGGACCCTGCTGGTCGAACACCGCCTCCGTCTCACGGCGGTGACGGGTCTCGAGCTTCGGGTGGGAACCGACTTTCTCGCCCGACGGGACGAGATCCTGCGACTCTTCCGCTCCCGCACGCTGCCGCGAAGGCGTCCTTCGTGGCACGCCGAGCTCTGCGAAGGCGTCCTTTGCCTCCTCCGACGAGGCGAAGGACGCCTTCGCGGCACCGGGACCGCCTCGGCGAGTGCCCGCAGCATCCGGTCGGCTGCGAGCCCGGCGGTCCGTCATGTACGCATAGGCTGGCTGCATGCCTTACCGGCGGGCGCGCCCGACCGTGCGTTGGTGCGCGAGGCCGAGGAAGAGGGGGCGGGGGTCGAAGGCTGCTCGGAGCCGGCGCGGCAAGCTCAGCCGGGCGCGAAGTGCGCGGCAAAGCTGGTCGCCGGTGCGCCACGCGGCATCGGCGGCGTCCGGGGGCAGCTCGTCGGGGGCGAACGCGGCCCGGTCGGCCAGCGCGCCCAGGGTGGCCAGTTGTGGTGTTGCCGGGACAGCCGCCACCACATCTGCCGTGGTGGTTGACCGCCCGATCGGCAGCCCGGACTCGACGAGCCGGTCGACCACCTCCCGCCACGCGGCCAGCGCCCGGGTCCGGGGCGTGCCGCGGTGGCGACGCCTGGAGCGCCGCACGAGCTTACTCAGCGGAACTGCGAGTATCGGGGCGGCCAGCCCGAGCACGCCCAGCCCGATGAGCAACGCCAGGCCGGCGGGCGAGTCATCGGCGCTGGTCGGGTAGGGGGATCGGGTGCCGGCATCGGTAGAGCCGGGTTCGGGTGGGGCCTGCCGCTCGGCGTTGACCGCGTCGGTGATCGGGTCGTCGGCGCGGTCCGACGGCGCCGGGGCGTTGTCTTCACGCTGCTCCGCGCTGACGGTGCGGGCCGGGGTGGGATCGACGGTCACCCAGCCCAGCCGGGCGAACCGGACCTCCACCCAGGCATGCACGTCCTCACCACGAACCGTCAGTTCGGTCCCTTCGAACGAGGGCCGGAAACCGAGCACGACTCGCGCGTCCCAGCCCAGCGACCGGCACATCAGCGCGAATGCCGACGCGTACTGCTCGCTGGTGCCGCGCTTGTCCCGCAGCAGCGCGGAGATCGCGAAGAGTCCGTGTCCGCCGGGTGCCATGGCGGAGAGGTCGGTGGAGAACGGCGGCTCGCTCAGCCTGCTGTAGAGCGCGGAGAACCGGGGAAAGCCGGCTGGAACACCGGCGGTCGCCGCACCGACGAAGTCCAGCACGTCGGGCGGCAGGTCGCGGGCGAGCGGCGTGGACGACGGCGCGGGCTCGTCGGCGCGCAGCGCCTGCGGTGTCGGTATCGACTCGACCCCGGCGACCCGGTACCGCGTCGGCGTGGGCTGGGTGGCCGGAATCACTACGTCACCGGTCTGCTCGTCCACGCCGAGGCCGCCGACGCTGACCCGCTGCGCCCGACCGGGGCTGGGCAGCCAGCCGAGTGTGTCGGGGTAGCGCACCGTGACGTCCATCTGCACGGTCCGAACGGGCGCCGGTACCGTCGACGTCGCAGGCGGGGGTAGCCGGCGGCCGGCCCTGCGGTAGTCGGCGCGCACCGACCAGCTCCGGCCGTCGAACTCGGTGAGCGTCACCATACGGAGCCGCTCGAAGGGTCTGGAGACGGCGCCGCTGATCTCCAGTGGCAACGTGCCTTCCCGTAGCGCGACGTACTGAGCGAACGGGTTGATCCGCGCCCGCGGCTGCACCGGCAGATCGACCAGGTCCCGGACGTCGGCCGGGTCGCGCCCGGCGCTGTGCAGCGCCGACCCCAGCAGCGGCACCGCCGCGGCCGCGACGAGGGTGATCACCCCGGCGCCGACCAGCAGGCCGACGCGCACCCCTCGGCTCTGCCCACCCAGCCGGGCGGTGACCAGCAGGACCGCGATCAGCACGAGGAACACCACCGGGTACCAGCCGGGCAGCGGGCCGGTGCCGGCGCCGAGCGCGACGCCTGCGACCAGGCAGGCCAACGCAGGCGGCAGCGGCGCCAGCACGGAGTGGCTGACCAGCGTGAGCCGGACGGCGACGAGCGCGGCGAAGCCGGTGAGTGCGGACACCGCGGCCAGCTCCGGCCCCGCCGCCTCGACCGGTAGCGCGCTGGTCAGCAGCCGGGACGGCCCGGACGCCACGTGCCCGCCGGGGCGGGTGACCACGGCGACCGCTGCCAGCACGGCAACTACCCCGACCGCACTGGCCAGGCCGCCGGGACGCTCCGTAACGAAGCTGGTCACCAGGCCCCAGGCGAGCGCCACCGCGACCGGGACCAGTACGGCGACAAGCAGGACCGGCGGGCCCGGGAACCTGCTCGACCCGAACACCGGGCCGAACGACAGTCCCGCGAGGGCCACCAGTGCACCACCCAGCAGCAGCCGAACCCGGGCCGGCGTCGACTCGGAACGACGGTGTTGCCGCGGCCGGGTCATCCTGGCTCCCCCGCCACCATGCGGTTCCAGGTGGTGGCCGCCCCGGCCCCGTCGCCCGCCGCCAGCACCGCCATCCCGGGCCGTCGACGCAACGGCGGCGCCTGCTGCGCGTCGTCGAGCACCACCAACACCACCACCGGCGAGAACCGGCGGCGCTGCGCGGCCAACCGGGCCACCAGCGCCGGCTCCGCGCCACCGGTGACCACGACCAGCGCTCCGCCAGGCTCGGCGCGCTCGACGACGTCGAGTAGCCGCACCGGTTCGGAGTCCGGGAGCTGGACCGCGGCCGCCAACCGGTCGGCGATCGACACCGCGCCGGCCTCGGCGTCCGCGGCGGCGTCCGCTCCGACGACGTGCAGGCACGCGGGCCGGCCGCCGTCCTCGGCGGCCTGGGTCACCGACGCGGCGGCCTCGACGGCGTGCTCGAACGCGGCCGGGCGCAGGACGGCGGCCCGGGTGTCGAGCACGATTGTCGTGGTCGGCTCCGTGGTGTCGACGTGCTCGCGGACCATCAGCGACCCGGTGCGCGCAGTGGTGCGCCAATGGATGCGCCGCGGGTCGTCACCGACCACGTACTCCCGCAGCGAGGAGAAGGTGACGGTGCCCGTCCTGGCGTTGTCGGTGCGCCGGCCCTCGAAGTCCGGCACCGTACCCACCGGCAGCGCCCGCATCGGGTGCACCCGCGGGTGTACCCACAGCACGTCCTCGCCGCCGAGGGGTTGTGCCCGCCGGAACAGCCCGAGGGGATCCCGCCGCTCGACGGTGACCGGACCCAGTGGCAGCCGTCCGCGCCGCGAGGTCGGCACCGGGTACTGCACGGTGCGCCAGCCGCCGGCGGCCAGGCCGGGGACGGCCAGCTCCAGCTCGTCACCGGCGATCCGGTCGACGACCACGAAGCCCGGAGCCGGCCAGCGGGACAGGTTGCGGATGACCACGCGGCCCAGTGCCGGCTCGCCGACCCGCAGCCGGTCCGGCGCGATGGTGCGCCCCAGGCTGACTGCCGGCCGAACCGAGACGAACACTCCCGCGGCCGTCAGCAACACCGCCCCGCCGACCGCCAGCCCGACCAGCACCGGGTAGCCGAGCAGGGCGCCGGTGCCGTAAAGCACAGCGCAGCCGGTGAGCACCGACCAGCCGGCCGCCGTCAATGGCAGGCTCAGCGGCAGGGTCAGCGGCAGGCTCAGCGGCAGGGTCAGCGGCAGGGGCAATGGCAGGGGCACTCGGGGCACCATGACCTGCTAGCCGACAACGACCGGTGCGGGGACCGTGCTGAGCACGTCGGCAAGCACCTCGGCCGCGGTGCGACCCCGTACCTCGGCCGCTGCGGTGAGCACCAGCCGGTGGGTGAGGACCGGCCCGGCCACCGCCTTGATGTCATCGGGTACCACGTAGTGGCGGCCGAGCCCGGCAGCGAACGCCTGCGCGGTCCGGATCAGGGCCAGGCTGCCCCTGGTGCTGACGCCGAGCCGCAGTGCCTCGTGCGTCCGGGTGACCGCGGCGAGCATCGCCGTGTACCTGGTGAGCTCGGGCGCGACGTAGAGCGCCGCCGCCGCCTGCTGCTGCCAGGACACCTGCTCCAACGTCGTCACCGAGCGCAGCACCGGCGCCGGGGCGTGCGCCCGGCCGGCCAAGATCTCGGTCTCGGTGTCCAGGTCGGCATAACCCAAGGACAGCCGCATCAGGAACCGGTCCAGCTGCGCCTCCGGCAGCTGGTAGGTGCCCTCCAGGTCGATCGGGTTCTGGGTTGCGATCACCAGAAACGGCGCGGGCACCGGATGGCCCACCCCGTCCACCGTGACGTGGGCTTCCTCCATCACCTCCAGCAGGGCCGACTGGGTCTTGGGGCTGGCCCGGTTGATCTCATCGGCGAGCACGACGTTGGCGAACACCGGGCCGGGCCGGAACACGAACTCCCGCTCGCCCTGATCCCAGATCGATACTCCGGTGATGTCGCCGGGCAGCAGGTCCGGGGTGAACTGCACCCGCTGCCAGCTGCCGGCGACGCTGGTGGCCAGCGCCTTGGCCAGCGACGTCTTGCCGGTGCCTGGCACGTCCTCGATCAGCAGGTGTCCGCCGCCGAACAGGCAGGCCAGCGCGAGCCGGATCGCCTCGGTCTTGCCCCGCAGCAACCGCTGCACCTCGGCGAGCACCGCGTCATGCGTCTGCCGGAACCGCGCGATGACCTCCGACGAGGGGCTGGCCTGCTGGGTGGTGGTCACGGGCGTCCAATCAGGGCGGCGAACGGGTGGGCACGGGTGCGGTCGATGATCACGACGGTTCGGCGAAGATCGGGCAGGCGGGGGGCGGCCGCTGGGCGGGTGGGGCGCCTGGTAATCCGAGGGCGATCACTTCGTAGCAGGATCCGCTGCGCGGGTCGATGTCGACGAAGGTGGTCGTGCCGCGCGGTAACGGGTTGCCGGTAGCCCGGTTGTCGCGCAGTACCACGTAGCTCCGGAATCCGGGCAGCCGCTCCGCGCCGGCCGACCAGGACAGCAGCACATGGCCGCTGTCGCTGACCGTCGCGCTGGCCGGGATCGCGTGGCGGGTCTGCGAATCGCTGGGCGGTGGGGTCGGGGGCGAGGCCGCCGAGCCGGCCCACCACACGCCGGTTGTCAGCCCGAGCACCACGGTGGCCAGGGCGGCAGTCACCAGCGGCCATCGGCGCCTGCGCCGGGCCTCGGGCGGCGACGGCCGGACCGGCGGCGCCCGGGTCCCGGCAGCGGTGGGTTGTCTGTCGACGTCCCCGGCTGGGCCCGGTACGGAGCCGACGGGGGTCGGGTGGTCCCCGACCCGTACCGCCGAGATCGGGGCCGGCTCGTCGATGCCGGCCGGGGTGTCGTCGTCGACCGCTGCCCCGAGCCGTCCCAGCGCCTCCGCCACCTGACCTGCGGTGGGCCGCCGAGCGCGGTCCTTGGCCAGGCAGGCAGCCACCAGGCGCCACAGCGGCACCGGTAGGCTCGCCGGCCGGGCCGGTGCCTGCTCCAGGTGCGCCCGCAGCAGCGTATCCGTGCTCGACTCGTCGAACGGCCGCCGCCCGGCGAGCAGCTCGAAGATCATGATGCCGAGTGCGTAGACATCGGCGGGTGGCCCGGCCGGGTGGCCGGCGACGAGTTCCGGCGCCAGGTAGGCGGGCGTGCCGAGCATCTCGCCCTGCCTGGTGAGGGTCGGCGAGTCCAGGGCCTTGGCCAGCCCGAAGTCGGTGAGCCGGGCCTGACCCTTCGGCCCAGGGGTGACCAGCACGTTCTCCGGCTTCACGTCGCGGTGCACCACGCCGGCCTGGTGCACGGCCGCCAGCGCGGCGGCCACCTCGGCGAGCAGCCGCATTCCGGTGGCGCGGCCCACCGCCCGTCTTGTCAGCAGCGACCTCAGGTCTTCGCCGTCGACCAGATCCATCACGATCGCGAGGTGGTTGCCCTCGGCGACCAGGTCGTGCACCGGGACCAGATGGGGGTGCGACAGCCGCAGTAGGGTGGCCTGCTCGGTCACCAGCCTGGCCCGGACGGTGTGGTCGCCTGCGAGGTCGGGGCGCAGCAGCTTGGCGGCCAGCACGCTGCCGTCGCAGCGGCGCAGGATCCGCCACACGGTTCCGGAGCTGCCCGAGCCGATCTGGGCTTCCAGCAGGTACTGGGCGCCCAGTGGCCGCAGCGACGAGCCGGCCGACTCGGTCGGAGGCCTCGGCGGCAGGGTCGGCAGCTGCTCCCGATCGACCGGTTCCGGACGGTCGGCCCCCTCCCGATCGGTGACGGGCGCCTCGGTGAGCAGTGCGGCCAGCTTGGTGGCGCGTTGCAGGCGGTCTGCGGGGTCGGGGGACAGGCCGGCCCGCAGCACGGCCTGGATCGACTCCGGCACGTCGGTGCGGCGCAACCGCGGCGGGTCGTCCCCCAGCAACCGGGTCAACCGCTGTTCGCGACTGCCACCCGCCGGTGGCCTGCCGGCCAGCAACGTCCAGAGCGTCGAGGCCAGCGCGTACAAGTCGGCCTGGGGGGTCCAGTCACCACCGGAGAGCACCTCCGGTGGCTCGTGCCCGGTGCCGTCGGTGGTCGCGGTGGCGAACTCCACCAGCACCGGCAGCGGTGGGCAGCCCAGGATGATCCGACCGTCCTTACCCCGGAGCAGTGCCTCCGGGGTCACTCCGCAGTGCACCAGCCCCGCACGGTGCAGGGTGTCCAGGCCGGCCGCTGCCGCGTCGACCGCGGCCCGGACCAGGCTCACCGGCCGCGGACCGGCCTTGGCCAGTTCGTCGGCGAGGGTGCCTTCGATGCGTCCGGTGACCAGGACCACCCGGCCCTCGGCGTCGGTGCAGTGGTCGAACAGCGGCACCAGGGACTTGCTGTTCCCGCCGGTGATGCCGTCCTGGCCGGTCAACGCGGCGCGCAGGCGGGCAGCTTCGTCGCGGGCCCGGCGCCGGGCAGCGGTGTCGAACGCCGCCAGGACGACGTGCAGCGACACCTCGCTCCAGCTGTGCTCGCAGATTGCCGGCGCGGTCGCCACCAGGCCGGAGGAGTTCGAGGTAAACGGGCCCACCGGCCGGTAATCACTCAACCGGCCGGCCCCCATCGCCCCGGTAGCCACGGCGTCACGGTATAGCAGGCAACCGGGCAGCCGGCTCAGCATGGCGGTGCAGGCACCTGAACCGCGAGCGTGCTGCCGCGTTGGACGAGCAGGCCGCGTCCCGGTGGCCAGCCGCCGTTGATCGAGCGCGGCAGCTTGAGGTCGAAGACCTCGCCGTCGAGGTAGGAGGTGGGGTTCAGCAGCAGCCCGCTGCGGCTGCGCCGGGCCGCGGCGAGCCAACCGCGGTACCGGGCGACGAGCAGGTCCTCGGTGGTGCCGGCGGCGATCACCAGGGCGTCGCCGTCGCGGGCGTCGCGCACCAGCCGCTCCAGCACGGTAGCCGCCGGGTCATCGGCGAGCAGTTCGGCGTCGTCGACCAGGACCGCGACCGGCCCGTCGGCCACCTCGAGCGCGTCGTCCAGCTCGCCGCGCAGGTCGGAACCGGCGCCGGTGAGGACGCCCGTGACGCCTGCCGTCCCGGCGAGCCGGCGCAGCGGGGAGGGCCGCGGGCACACCGCGATCAGCGGCAGCGTCCCGTCCGCCCGGGCGGCCAGGCTGTCGGCGATGGCCAGCAGCGCGGTGCTGCGTCCCGACCCCTGCGGCCCGCACACCAGGAAGGTGCCACCCGCCTCGGCGAGATCGACGTCCACCGGCGTGAGGTGGTCACCGCCGACGCCGATGGTGCACGCCGCCCACGTCCGCGGGGGGTCGTCGACGCGCAACGCCGCCAGCTCGGCGACGCTGATCGTGGTGGGCAGCGGGTCGATCCGGTGCGGGAACTGGGCGGGATCCAGCCCGTCCCACCGGCTCCGGAGCACGGCGGCGAGCCGCTCCAGCGCGGCGTTCTGACCGGCCCCGTCGGCATCTGCGTCAGCGTCGGGGCCGTCGCCGAGCAGGGCGACCTGCATCTCGACTCCGGCGGGAAGCACGACCGCGCGTCCGGGCGGCATGGTGCGGGGGGCTTGCCTGGGCTGCATGCCGTAGACCGCCACGTCGTCGACGTGGCTCTGCCGCAGCACGATCCGGGTCGCGGCAACCGTGGACAGTCGATGGGTGAAGCCGGTGCGGTCGGTGCTCAGCACCGGCAGGATGCCCGCCGCCGCACCCCGGCGCAGCACCCCGTCCAGGGTGTCGACGAGCTGACCACCGTCGGTCTCCTGGTGCCGGGCCAGGAACGTCTCGTACTGGTCGACCAGCAGGACCAGGTACGGCAACCGGTCCGCGGGCGCCGCCGAGGCCCGCTGCTCGGCGACCGAGCCGAACCCTCCCGCGGCGAGCAGCCGCTGCCGGCGCCCGAGCTCGGTGGTGAGCAGGGCCAGCAGCCGCTGCGCCCGGTCGGTGTCGTCGGAGTCGACCCAGACCCTGCAGTGCGGCAGGCCGGTCAGCGGGGCCAGGGCGCGGCTGCCGTAGTCGAGGGCATAGAGGTGAACGTCGGCCGGACTGGTGCGGGCGGCGACGCCGGCGGCGAGGGTGCGCAGCACGGTCGACCGTCCGCTGCGGGCCATGCCGGCGACCACGACGGGTCCGGTCTCGTCCAGGTCCAGGACGAACGGCGGTTGCTCCTGGCGGGTGGGATGGTCGGCCAGCCCGAGCGCGACCGTCACCGGCGAGTCGGGCAGGAGGGGATCGAGCTGTGCAGCGGTCACCTGGCTCGGCAGTGGCGGCAGCCAGGGGCCCGGTGGCGCGGTGATGCCGGCCTGCTCGGCGGCGGCCCCGATGGCCGCTACCAGCACGGTCAGGTCGGTTGGCCCCTGCTGCCCGTCCGGCGGCTCAGGCCGGCCTCGTCCAGTCTGACCCTGGCCCAGCGCGGACAGCGCCCGGGGCGCCACCGTGACGGTGGCCGGTGCAGCCGCGGTGGGCTGGTGGCGTGGCCAGCCGATACGGGCGCACTGCAGCATCGCGAGGTCGCTGTGCCCGGTGCGCAGGTACGCCCGGCCGGGATGGTGCCGGGAGATCCGGGCCGCGTCCGGCACGTCGATCACGTCCGAGCTCTCCGCGCCACTGGTGACCCGCAGGCACATCCGCAGGTTCACGTTGGCCCGCAGCTCCGCGTTGACCACACCCCCGGGACGCTGGGTGGCGAGCACCACGTGGACCCCGAGGCTGCGGCCCCGCATACCGATGCCGACCACCCCGGTGACGAACTCCGGAACCTCCTCGACCAGCGACGCGAACTCGTCGATCACGATGACCAGCCGGGGCAGCCGGGCGCCGGTGCTCGCCCAGTAGTCCTCGATGTCCTTGGCGCCGGCCTCGGCCAGCAGCGCCTCGCGGCGGCGCAGCTCGGCGGACAGCGAGGCCAGCGCGCGGCCGACCAGATGCCCGTCCAGATCGGTGATCATGCCGACGCAGTGCGGCAGCTCGGCGCACTCGGCGAACGCGCTGCCGCCCTTGTAGTCGACGAGCATGACGTTGAGCGCGTCCGGTGCGTTGCGCAGCGCGAGATCGGCCACCAGGGCCTGCAGCAGCTCGGACTTGCCCGCCCCGCTGGTGCCGGCGACCAGCCCGTGCGGGCCGTCCCGGCGCAGGTCGATCTCGACCGGGCCGGTCGGTCCGGCGCCGATGCGCACTGTCGTGCACCGCCCGCCGGGATGCGCCCGCCAGCCGGCCAGGACGTCACCCGGCCCGGGGTCCGGGCCGAGCCCCACGTGGTCCAGGAAGCGCACCGTCTCGGGCAGGTCGCCGTCGTCGCCGAGCCGGGCGCCGAGCACCCGGATCGGCGCCAGCGCGGTGGCCAGGCAGGCGGCCAGCGGGGCGGTCAGGCCCTCGGCGAGCACGTCGTCCCGCTGCGGGGAGTCGGGCCGGCTGACCCGGACCCGGGTGGACGAGGCGGCCGCGACCACGGTGGCGTGGCACTCGTCGGGCAGGCTCGGTTCCGCAGCGTCCAGGCACAGCGCGTACACCCCGGCGCGCGGACCGTCGGCGAGCAGGCCGGCCAGCCCGGCGAGGCCACGCAGCCGGCGGGCGCCGTCGACCACCAGGAGCAGCCGGCGACCCAGCGGCGCGCCGTCACGCAGCACCGCCCGCTGCTCGTCGCGCCGCCGGGACACCAGCGTGGCCAGCTCGGCGATCCGCGCCTCGGCTTGCTCGAGATTGCTGGCGACCATCCGGCGGGAGGTCATCTCGGCGGTGTGCGGCAGGGTGTGCGGCAGCCAGCTCGCCCAGTCCCAGTCGGGCACCTCGTCGGTCCCGGTGAGCAGCACGATGCCCAGGTCGTGCGGGGCGTGCAGGGCGGCCGCCTGGGCCAGCAGCGCCCGGGCGATCGGCAGCGTGGCCTCGCGCGGCCCGGCGACGCCGAGCACGCCCGCGCCGGCCAGGTCGACGGTGACGGGCACCGCGTGCACGGTGGGTGGCTGCTCGTCACCGGCGCCGGGGCCGGTCAGCGCGACGTCCGCGGACCGATCGGCCAGCCCCACCCGTAGCTGGAGGAAGTCGGGGTCGCCGGGCCGCCGCTCGAAAAGCCGGCTGGTCGGTTCGGTGCCGATCCGCACCACGGCCGCCGGATCGGGTAGCTCGCGGCGGCAGGTCCGCTCCTCCGCGACGGCGAGTTCCGCCAGCCGCGCCCTGGCCGCGGCCAACCCCTGCTCGTACTCGCGCAGCGTGGCCTTGTACTCGGCGCGCCCGTTGCGCCGGTCGCTGATCACGTTAGAGATGATCATGAGCGGGGAGAGCACCAGGAAGATCAGGAAGTAGCCGGACCCGGGCAGCAGGAGGTACAGCACGCCGGCGGCCAGCAGGGGCAGCACCACCGCGAGGACCGGGAACCGGAAGCCGTGCGGCGGCCGGGGCCGGGCCGGCACGCTGACCTCCGGCCGCGGCGCCGGTCGCCGGATTCGGGGCGGCCGGTTGAATCGGATCACACCCGGCCCGCCCGCGATCTCCAGCCGGGCCGGCGTCGACCGGTCCCTGCGCAGCGCCACCACTGTCTCGCCGAGCTGGAAGACGTCGTGATCGGCGAGCGTGGTCTCGCCGTCGATGCGGTAGCCGCGGGCCCCGGTGCCGTTGCGCGAGCCCAGGTCGGTGAGCATCGCGGCACCGCCTTCGGCGACGTTGACGCGGGCGTGCTGCCTGCTCACCTCGGGGTCGTGGACGGCCAGCTCGCAGCCAACGCCTCGTCCCACGGTGACGGTGGCACCGACGGGCACCGGGACGGCCTGCCCGGCACCCAGCCCGCCGACCACGGCCAGCTCGAGATCCTCGGCCGCACCGGCCGCACCGGCCGCACCGGCTGGGGCTGGGGTTGCTGGGGCGGGGGCCGATCGGTGGCCGACGGCCACGGCGGACCCCGCCACCAGGCCGGCCGCTGCCAGCGACAGCTCGTCGGGCAGCGGCCGACCGTCCATGGTCAGCGCCCCGGCGTCCCCGGCAATGCCCAGCTGCGCCGCGACGGCCTGGCGCAGCTGGGCAACGGTGGCCTGCTCGCCGGTGTCGATGATGACCGGCGTCTCTGCGGCCCGGTGGACGAGCCTGATCTCCCACTCCACGACAGCACCCCTCGCAGGCGAGTGTCGGCGAACCCGGTGCACTCGCCGATCAGTAGGCGTCGCCCTGCGAGTGCGCCATCGCCCGCGCCCGGTTGTCGACCTCGCGCCCGCCGAGGTGCAGTGCCTCGGACATCCTCGACAGCGCGGGCTCGAACTCGCTCTGCCAAGAGGAACGGAACTGGTTGGCGGCGTGACCGGTCCATTCCGTGCTGTGCAGCTGGTTGCGCAGCTCCCTGAGCAGCGTGTCGACGGTGTCGCCTTGCCGTTCGAGGTTGCGCGACATGAGGCGCATCGACTCGAGGTCGCCCTTGATCAATGACATTTCGCTCTCCTTCCGATGGGCCAGCACTGGCCACGCTAGGAGCGCCCACCGTGCGGTGGAATGGGAAGCTCTTCCCATCGCGGTGGGCAGGGCTTCCCTTCCACCCCGGTCCGCGGCTGCTTTACACTCGCCAGTCACCGAACTGCCGAGGCTGAGCAGCCGACGGCCGGAAACTATGAGGTGATCACGACATGGACTCAACGCACGGCCCTGCCGGGCGCCGAAAGCTCATCAGCACGTCCGGTCTTATCCTGACGCTTCTCCTGCTCTTCCTGCCCTTCGCCGGCGTCTCCTGTGAAAGTGGAATGGGCTCGGTCAGCGCAGAGATCAGCGGCTGGGACATGGCCGTCGGCGGAGAGCCATCGGTGTCCACAACCGGCTTGTTCAGCATGAGCACACCGTCCGATTCCGACATCGACAGCGTCCCGGTGCAACCGCTCATGGTGCTGACGGTCGTGGCGATCCTGAGCGCGATCCTGTTCGGCAGTATCTTTCGGACCGCGTTTGCGCGGGCGATCGGTGCGGGAGGCGCCGCCGGGTTGGCGACTCTGCTCGTCATCAGCAATCAGATCAAGGTGACCGGCGACATGATCGAGGAGATCGCGCGTGACATGGAAGGGACGTCGGGAATCGCCGCCGACTGGGTTGGCTCCCGGGTCGGGTTCTGGCTCACGCTGGGCGTGCTTCTCCTGATGACCGCGTACCACGTCGCGGGGGCCGCGGCGAGCCGATGGGCCGGAGGTGCACAAACCGGAGGTCAGATGATCCGCCCGGGCAGCCCGTATCCCCCGCCCTACAGTGCTGACGGTGGCGAGGGAAGGCCACAAGCGTGAGCGGCGAACCGAGCGCCGTCTCTCGGGTGGCCGGGATCGGTTCCCCGTGCGGGGCTCCAAAGCGGCGCACAAGTAGCCTGGCGCCCGCACCCTTCACCGGAGTGCTACGCCCCGGGGCGACGGCCCCGGGGCACCCACCGGTGAGGGGCCGCATACCTCTCGGTGAAGAGGGAAAGGTGCGCGATGGACGCCGAGGACACCGTCACCATCGGCCAGCGGCTACGCCGCATCCGCGTAGCGCGGGACAAGACCCAGAAGGTGATCGCCGACCGTGCCGGGATCAGCGACGGTTACCTGTCGATGCTGGAGAGCGGGAAACGCCCG
>JBOHGT010000150.1:0-7050 GCA_050700385.1 Pseudonocardiaceae bacterium
CTCGACCCTGCACCGCATCGAACACGGACGGCGTGAGCTGACCCTCTCCGAGATCGTGGCACTGGCGGGCGCACTGGAAATCGCCCCCGCGAAGCTGACCACCTCGACGATCCTCGCCCCCACCGACAGCCGAACGTGACCTACGCGATCCGGACGGGAACCAGAACCCGTCGGCGTCAGCTCGGCTCGTTGCCCGGCGAGCACCCCTACGAGTTCACGTCCGGCGACGTCATCGTCTTCGCTGACCGCCGTGGCATCCCGGAGGAGGAGCGCGCGGCGGCGTTCGGAACCGAGAACCTCGCGCGACCGATGAGTTCCGCGCCGCCGCCCCGTCTCATGACTGGGGGTCACGACGAGCCGATCCAGAGGAGCCAACGAGATGAGTCTTCCGCAGGTCGTGTCACGGGACGAGTGGCTGGCTGCCCGCAAGGAGCTGCTGGCCAGGGAGAAGGAGCTCACCCGGGCGCGAGACACGCTCAACGCCGACCGTCGCAGGCTGCCGATGGTGAGGATCGACAAGGACTACGTCTTCGAGGGCACGGACGGCAAGGCTAGCCTGCTCGACCTGTTCGACGGCCGCCGCCAGCTCATGGTCGGTCACTTCATGTTCTCCCCCGACCAGGACGAGGGCTGCCCGAGCTGCTCGGCCGGGGCCGACGAGATGTCGGACGGCCTCCTGCGGCACCTGCACATCCGGGACACCTCGTTCGTCTACGTCTCCCGCGCCCCGCTGGCCACGATCGAGGTATACAAGGCGCGCAAGGGCTGGACCTTCCCCTGGTACTCCTCCTACGGCAGCGACTTCAACCACGACTTCCACGTCACGCTCGACGAGTCCGTCGCCTCGATCGAGTACAACTACCGGACTACGGCCGAGCACCAGCAGGCGGGCACGTCCTACTACATCGAGGGCGAGCAGCCCATCGAGGCGCCTGGCCTGAGTATCTTCCTGCGTGACGGTGATGCCGTCTTCCACACCTACTCCACCTACGGGCGCGGCGCCGAGATGCTCGGCGGCTCGTACTACTTCCTCGACCTGACCGCGCTCGGCCGCCAGGAGGACTGGGAGGAACCGAAGGGCCGCGCGGCCGACCCGCGCGGCGCGGTCCCCGACTTCTCGGCGTGAGCCGATACGCCTGCGGAATACTGCCAGGTGTCGCAAATGCGCGATGATCGCCGGGTGAGCTACCGGGAGCGCGCAACCGCGGTGCCCGGCGCGGTGCTGTGGGAGCGCGCCGTCGGGTCGGCACCGGAGCGAACGCGGATCTTGCCCGACGGCTGCGTGGACATGGTGTGGGACGGCCGCCGCCTGTTCGTCGCGGGACCGGACGCGGCGGCCCGCTGGCCCGTCTTCGGCTACGGGCCGCGGCGGCTGGCGCGGGTGTTGCGCATGGGCCGGGCGCTCGACGAGGCGCGGACAGGCGCGCCGCTGGCGCAGGTGGCGGCCGGTTGCGGTTATGTGGACCAGGCGCACCTGTCCCGCGAGGTGCGTGCGCTGGCGGGACGACGCCGATGGGGCTATTGCAGGAGCTAGCCCTGCGATAGCGCGGCGAACAGATCGACTGGCGTGCCGTCGGGGTCGTGCACGATCGCGTAACGCATGCCCCAGAAGGCGTCCCACGGCGGGAGATGACCCTCGTAACCAGCGCTGGTGAGGTCAGCCCACGCCGCGTCGACCTCGGCCGGGCTGTCGCAGGCGAAGCCGAGGGCAACCCGGTGCCCGCTCCCCTTGGGTGGGGACCAGCCGGCGTCGAAGGACCGGATGGTGTCCTCCGTATCGAAGGCGACGCGCATCCCGCCGCCGAGGTCGGCGTCCACGTGCGGCTGGTCGTCGGCCTCAGGCGGAACGTCGATGCCCAAGCGGCGGTAGAAGGCGAGGGTGGCGGCCATGTCAGATACGACGAGCTCGATGACCGCAGGGCGCAGCTTCATGCAGGTGACCCTACGCATCGGCCGGCGGGATGTCTTGGATGCTTCGGACGCCACCGCTCGACGTCTACACGAGGCCACCGTCGGCCCGGATGTTCTGGCCGGTGACCCATGCTGAGTCTGGTCCGGCGAGGAAGGCGACCACCGCAGCGATGTCCTCGGGGGTGCCGAGCCGTCCCAGCGGGGTCATGTGCGCGACGGTCTCCCGGGTCTCGGTGGAGACGTTCTCCCGCAGGAAGTCGGTGTCCGTGGTGCCGGGTGACACCGTGTTCACGGTGATTTGCCGGGGACCGAACTCCCGTGAGGCCACTCGCGACAGTTGCTCGAGGGCTCCCTTGCTGGCGGCGTAGAGCGCCTCGCCGGGGCCCGGCCAGCTGGTGCTGACCGTCGAGATGTTGACGATCCGGCCGCCGTCGCTCATGCGTCGGGCTGCCTGCTGCATGGCGAGGAACGCCGCGCGGGTATTGACCGCGAAGACATGATCGAAGTCCGTGGTGGTCGCGCCGGTGAGCGCGACCAGGCCGGGAATCGCGGCGTTGTTCACCAGCACGTCCAGCCGGTCACCGAGGTGCTCGTCCGCCGTGGCGAACAGCTGCTCGATCTGGGCGGGTTCGGCCAGGTCGGCTCGAACGGCCCAGACTCGGCCGCCCCCGGCACGGACCTGGTCGACCACCGCTTCGGCTCGGGCCTGGTCGGTTGCGTAGCCGAAGACGACCGCGGCGCCATCGGCGGCCAGCCGCTGCACGATCGCCCGTCCGATCCCGCGGGAACCTCCGGTCACGACCGCTGTGGCGCCGTCCAGGGCCTTCATGAGCACACTTCCCGTCGCCGACGACCGTCACCTTCGCGGCCGGCAACTTACCCAGCACCCCTGACACCCGAGACTGCCCGGCGTTGCTTGCTTCGAGGCCGCTGGCCTGGTCTATGGTCGCGAGCGTGATTACCGCCGTTCACACGCTGGTGTATGCCGACGACGCCGAGGCCGCGCGGGCGTTCTTCCGTGATGTCCTCGGCTGGGCGCACATCGACGCCCACGGCGGGTGGCTGATCTTCAAGACCGGGCCGTCGGAACTCGGCGTACACCCGACGTCGGATGACCAGGGCGGTGAGAGCTGGTCGACCGACCAGCACCACGAGATCTCGCTGATGTGCGACGACATCGAGCAGACCGTCGCCGAGTTGAAAGAGAAGGGCGCTGAGTTCACTCGCGACATCAAGGACGAGGGCTTCGGCCTGACGACGATGCTGAAGGTCCCCGGTGCCGGTGACATGATGCTCTACCAGCCCCACCACCCAACCGCCCACAGTCTCTGACTGCGGGATCGGGACACTGCCGGGGACACTGCCCCGGTCAGCTCAGAAGGGTGACCTCTTCGCGGAAGCGGCGGGTGAAGGGCCGGACGCTCATCGACTCCTGCGCGGTCAGCTCGCACAGGGTGAGTGGCCGGTCGAGATGCTCGAGTGCCCACGCGCGGGCCGTACCGGTGGAGGAGAGCTGCGGCTGGGGGACAGGCCGCTGGATGTACTGGACCTGGCCGCCGTCGCGGTGCGGGGCACGATCGTGGACCGGGCGACGTCGGGGGTGTAGCGCGGGACCCATTCGGCTCCTACGACCTGGTCTGGATCGCTGACGGCGCGCTCTAGACATCTGATGCGCGTTATCATAACATCACGCACATGCGCACGACACTCGACCTCGACAGTTCCGTACTGGAACAGCTCAAGGAGCAGCAGCGCCTCCAGAAGAACAAGACACTCGGGCAGTTGGCGTCCGAACTGCTCGCCAAGGCGCTCGCGCAGGCGTCGGCGGCGCCGGCGACCGAGCCCCTGTCCTGGACCGTGCAACCGATGCAGGCTCGCGTCGACCTCGAGGACCGCGACACCGTCCAGCGGGTCCTCGACGAGGACCGATGAGTGTCACCATCGACGCCAACGTCCTGCTGTACGCGTCCGACGCTCACAGTCCGCGCCATCGATGTGCCCGCGACCTGTTGGAGCGGCTGGCCGCGGGTCCCGCTCTCGTGTACGTGTTCTGGCCTGTGGCGATGGCCTACCTGCGGATCGCCACCCACCCGAGGATCTTCGAGAATCCCCTCGATCCAGACGTCGCGCGAGCCAACCTCGGGGACCTGCTCGACCGCCCTCACGTACGGTGCCCCGGGGAAGGCACGGGGTTCTGGAAGGTCTACGAAGACACCGTCGACCAGGACGTCATCCGTGGCGACCTGGTCCCCGACGCGCACATCGCGGCGCTGATGCGCCAGCACGGTGTCGGCACCATCTGGACCGCCGACCGGGACTTCCGGCGCTTCCCCGATGTCGCCTCCCGTGATCCGTACACCGAACCGGACGAGTGACAAACCGAGCGTGCTGCTGGTGAAAGTGCTGGACCAGCAGAAGGGTGTGCTCGATACCGCACATGGCGAGTTCATGTCGGCCGGACGGGGTGTGTCGGGCCCCGGGCACCAGCGGTGACCGTGTCGAACCATCGTCGAGGTGCTGGAGCCGGGGCCTGCTCGACTAGCGGCAGGTGCTTGGGGCCCGCGGCGTCCGCGGTGACGAACGGTCAGGCTCACCCGTGTCTGAGTGGCCGAGCTCAGCTCGACCTCGGCCTTTCTCGGCGGCCTCGAACAGCCGCTGCAGCGCCTGCGGATCCTGGCGCAGGTCGATGCCGTTGTCGCGCTGGAACTCGTCGGCGAGGTGGTCGACCAGTCGACGATCGAAGTCGTCACCACCGAGGTGCCCGTCCCCGGCGGTGGACCGCACCTCCACCACGCCGTCGCCGACGTCGAGGATGCTTGACGTCGAACGTTCCGCCGCCGAGGTCGAACACCAGCACGGTCTCGTGCCCGCGCTTGTCCATCCCGTAGGCCAGCGCGGCTGCGGTGGGCTCGTTGATGATGCGCAGTACCTCGAGCCCGGCGATCTTCCCGGCGTCCCTGGTCGCGGTGCGCTGGGCGTCGTTGAAGTAGGCGGCACGGTGATCACGGCTTCGGTGACCCGCTCGCCGAGGAACTTCCCCGCGTCGTCGGCGAGCTTGCGCAACACCAGCGCGCTGATCTCCTCGGGCGCGTGCTGCTTGCCGCGCACGTCGAACCGCGCCTCCCGTTGGACCCCGCCACGACGTCGAATCCGACCGCCCTGGCCTCCTCGGGCACCTCGTCGTAGCGGCGGCCAATGAACGCTTCGCCGAGTAGATGGTGCCCTTCGGGTTCAGGATCGCCTGGCGCCTCGCCAGCTGCCCGACGAGGCGTTCGCCGCTGTCGGTGAACGCGACGACCGACGTGCAGGATGGTCCGGACCCCCCTGCGGTACGGCCAGCGTTTGACCAGGGAGGCCGACCACGTCGCGAGCGTGGCTGCGGTAGCCCACAGGAAGGAGGCGTCGAGCTGTTGCTGGAGGATGACGAGGTCGGCGGCGAGCCGTTTCTGGATCTCGGCTGCGCCGGAGGTCTTGTACTGACCACGGACACGTCGTCGACGGCCACAGAGCCACCGCGACGCCGACACCGTTCTCGTATGGACGATAAGATCGCAGGTGTTGAAGGGTGGAGCCGGTGCAGGAGCTGCCTCGGCCTGCGGGGGGTGCTTCGGCCGGCACCTCGCCGACTGCGTGTAGAAGGCCATGTACAAGCTGCTGTTCTCGATCTTCTTCCGGCACGTTCCTGCGGAGACGGCTCACCATCTGGGCTTCGCGCTCATCCGCGCGGTGGCCGCAGTTCCGGGGCTGGGTTGGTTGCTGCGCCGCTGGCTCGCTCCCAGTGACCCGGTGTTGCGCGTTCGTGTGCTCGGGCTCGACCTGCCCGGACCATTGGGTTTGGCGGCGGGGTTCGACAAGGATGCCCGCGGTGCTGACGCCCTGGGCGCGTTGGGGTTCGCCTATGTAGAAGTCGGCACCGTGACGGCGCAACCGCAGTCCGGCAACCCACAACCACGTCTGTTCCGTCTCACCGAGGATCGGGCGTTGCTCAACCGGATGGGATTCAACAACGCCGGCTCGGCGGCGGCCGCTGCTCGCCTCCGCGCTCGCGACGCTGGCCAAGGTGTGGTGGTCGGGGTCAACATCGGCAAGACAAAGGTCGTTCCGGAGCACGAGGCGGTCGCCGACTACGTGGCCAGTGCGAAGCTTCTGGCCGAGGTCGCGGACTACCTGGTGGTCAACGTCAGCTCGCCCAACACGCCAGGGCTGCGCGATCTCCAAGCGGTGGAGTACCTTCGGCCGCTACTGGCAGGTGTTCGCGGAGCGCTGGATGAGACCAGTTCACGGCGGTTGCCGCTGCTGGTCAAGATCGCCCCGGACCTCGCTGACGAGGACGTTGACGCGGTGGCCGACCTCGCGCTAGAACTCGGACTGGACGGGATCATCGCCACCAACACCACGATCTCCCGCAGCGGGCTGTCCACCGGTGCGGCGCAGGTCGAGGCGCTGGGCGCAGGTGGTGTGTCCGGCGCCTCGCTCAAGGACCGCTCGCTAGCGGTGCTGCGCCGGCTGCACAGCCGGGTCGGGAACCACATGGTCTTGGTTGCGGTCGGCGGGATCGAGACTGCCGAGGACGCCTGGGTTCGCATCCAGGCCGGCGCGACGCTCGTGCAGGCGTATACGGGGTTCATCTACGGCGGCCCCCTATGGCCGCGCAGTATTCACCGAGGGCTCGCTCGCCACGTACGACGGGCGGGCTACACCTCGATCAGCGAGGCCATCGGCTCCGCAGTCGCTGGCAGCACCGAAGACAGGTAGACGCTGGTCAGCGTGTCCGTGGCGGCGAGAGCACCTGGTGCTTGGTGATCACTGTCGGTATGGGCGCCACTCCGGCCGAGGCTGACGCAGTGCAGTCCGGTGTCCGCGAGATGCTGGGCATCGAGGGTGTTACGAGGACTTGGTAACCAGCACCGTATCGGGGCGCAAGAGATTCCGGATCAGGGTGACGGTGTGCTCGACCTCGGTGAGGTCGCCGCACCGTCGCACCAGGAGGGGTTGGCAGGCACAGAAAGATGACGTGCGAGGCGGCCACGGCCGTTTCGGCGGCTTCGCGGCGCCCATCGGACGACGACCACGACTCATGACGAGCACGCCCCGCGGCACCCGAACCTGGTCAAACGTGGCTGGAAGACCCGGAACCGG
>JBOHGT010000151.1:0-15940 GCA_050700385.1 Pseudonocardiaceae bacterium
TCCCATGTCGTCCCGACGAGCACACTTGGTCATCAGGCCTCTACCCAGCTCCGCGGGCGGCGTGTTGCCGCGCACCTTCGGCGGGACCGGCCTACGGAATCAACCGACTGCTTACGATCGATCCAGCTGCGGGTGTCCAGGCGGTCCTGGATGACCTCCTCGCTAGTCAGCCCGATCCGGAGAAGCTCTGCTATGCTCGCCACTGGGTACCTGTCGACTGATACCAAGGGCATGAGACACATGGTGCGCGAACCGGAACAGATCGCCGAACGGCGCCGTACTTCGGGCATCCAGCTCGCCGCCCTTCGGAGGGTCGCTGCACGACAGCAGCCTCACGGATTTGATCGAACTGACGACAGGCGTCCGCTAGCGTGATTAATATGCTTCCCTCGACATTTGCGTATGACGTCTTTATCAGCTACAGCCGCTTCGACCACGCCGCGACCGGCATGATCCTGCCGTTTGCCGATAAAATGCGCGAAACGTTTCGCCTGGAAACAGGCTACAACCTGAGGATTTTCATTGATATCGAGAGCATCACTGCTTCGTCCTTATGGGAGCAGCGCACTATTGGCGCGCTAGAAACCAGCGCGACGTTGGTGGTTATACAGACTCCCTCCTACCTCACATCGGACTGGTGTTGCCGAGAGCTTGATATGTTTCTTGCGCTTGAGTCGAGTCGTCGCGAGCAGTACGGTCTCGTTGACTACGAATCCCTCCTATTTCCGATTCTACTGATCGACGATGTGGCTCATTTAACGAGCTCTCCCGATACTCGTCGTCGCATCGATGAATTGCACCGACACCAGAACGTCGATTTGTCGTCGGTCGTGCCAAACAGTGAAACCTTTGCAACTGCGGTGAGGAAGTTGGTTCGCGACCTCGTGGCGATCCTGCGGAGGATCACCTCAGCCACAACGACGTCCGACAGCTTGGCATTGCCTGATCACGTATCAGGCGGAACGCCACTGCTGACCACACCGCTCGTCACAACACGCTCCGGTGCGGATCGCCGTAAGTTAACGCGGCTGCTCGCCGACGCCCAAGCAGCCACGATTGTCGGCGTCGCGAACGATTGGGTTGCAGACTGCGTAGGGCAAGCGATCGCCATGAAGCGAGGCCACGGTAACCCCCAGGATTTTTGGGACCGTCTCTCGATCATATTTCTGTCTGACGAGCTACTTCCGTACGTCAACGACGAGCTACATCACGAGTTCCCAGATCGGTCTGAAGCGCTTAGAGAGCGCGTCCAGCGAGCTGGACAGGCACGACGACGCATTATGTCACTGTTGCTCAGGCAAGGTGTCGCCGGCCGATGGTCACTCCACTCCTACCCTTTTGTGCTTCCTTTCGTCGGCAATCTTTTCGCCATGCCCGATGGGCGGCATATCGTCCAACTCGCTGTAATGCGGTCAACCCGTACCGAAGGAGATCATCTGTACATCGATTTCCTTGATCGTGTCGACAACTTCTTCGAAGCCGCTTTCCGAGAGATCGTGGACGAGAGTAGGGAGGAGCACGAGGTCGTCCTTGTCGGTACTCCTGGCACTTCTCCAGGAAGCTTTATGTGCCGGTCGGCTAGATTTCGCCGAAGTGTCCTTATTCCTGGAAGAAACGTCGGCGATTGGATTCCGGCAATAGTTGTCATCACGTGGCGCGGGGGGCGTGATGGGCCAGAGCCACTCTTACAAATTAATACGCCTGCCAATTCTACGCGCGAAATGGGCAAGGCATCCCATATTAGCGGCTACATTAATCAAATTGATCAATCGAAACGAGCGGACGGACGGGACGAGTCGGCTTCTGTCGGGGAGTTCGAGTTATCGCCGACTGCTGCTTTCGCAGCAACAAAGCGTGAGCTGTTGGACGACTTCGGTATCACGGAGGTGCCCGCTCCGCCACACTTCTTCGATACCGTACCGTTCTACTACGCGGATAAAGAGAATCTGTTCTTCTACATGCTGCAACAGGAACTTGCACCCGAGGAGCGATTTGCGGCTGATGCACAAATGTTCCGTTGGACGATCGAGGAGCTACTCGCCTTGCGGCAGTATCATGTGCTGACCAACACTCTGACCGTGCTTAGCATTAATCTGACCGATAAACAACGCGAGCGCGCCTGCGAGCTTGCCAGCCGAAATCTCGAGGCGCACGGAATATTTGACCTCTGTGACGAAGTAGTGGCAGCAGCCAGCCAAATGGGAGCCGCGACCGTCTTGCTCGAAAAGCTGCGCGAACGCCTGACCGAGACTGCGGTCTACAAGTACCACGAGGGTCACGAATTGCACGTAGGAGGCATCGCAGGGCTCCAGTACAGGACATTTTTCTCCCACCTCTTGCCCGGGTATGCCGAAATCGGCGTACCCGGGGCGCGTCAATTGCAGGGGGATATTCATCGGGACGCACGACGTACAAACGCCATCGCGGAGCTGACCAGGCTGTATTCCGACGCCAGTTTCATGGAGTCTCTGCCCTTGGAGGTATAACAAATGAGGACAGTAGCCCAGTTCTTCGATGATCGGTATGCGAGCCAGGAGCGGTATTGGTGGAAACAACCTCACGCCTATTCCTCCTCGCCGGACGATCATGCAGGATCGCTGATTACACAGCAGGTTCTGAGGGTGGCGCGCGCACGCGGTCCGGGTAGAGCGATTGACCTGGGAAGCGGCGAGGGCGCCGATGCAATACGTCTCGCATTGATGGGCTGGGAAGTCGAAGCAGTCGAAATTAGCTCGGTAGGCGCACAGAAGATCAAGTGGTTTGCGAACCGCGTCGGCGCGAGGGTGACGGTACACCAGGCAGATATAGCAGAATTTGAGCGAGCGGGGAAGTTTGACCTGGTAATCTGCAACGGCGTCCTACACTATATCGAAGATAAGGCAACGGTTTGTGGCCGAATCCAGGAGATGACATCGCACGGCGGGACCAATGCCGTTTCACTTTGGAGTTCACACAGTGCCGTCCCACCGTGCCATGAGGTAGTGCCAATCTATCCGGACGCGGAGAAGGGGGACGTCGTGCAGGCGTATTCGACTTGGGAAAAGTCGCTAATGTACTTCGAACGCAATCGCGAGGAGATGGGCCACGACGAAATGCCGCGCCACACGCACAGCTTCATAAAAATGTTAGCCAGTAAGCTCTGAGGCTGACCCGGACGAAGCTGCAGTAGACGATGCGGTAGGCTTCCCCGGCTCCTTGCCGTCGCGACCGGCGACGTTGGCAACCAGGAGAGTTTCAATCCACACTTGGTGGTTGAAGGACCACCTTCAGACGCACAGCCACGGTAGTTGGCTGTCACGAAGCCGTGGAGACCGTACATGCGAGATGTCGTCAACGAGCAGGACGTGGTCGTGGGCCAAGCAGGTAGGGAGGAGATCGAGGCCCATGGTCTCATTTGCCGGGTGGCCTTCATCATGCTCGCAAACAGTAAAGGAGAACTGCTTCTACATCAACGATCAGCAACGAAGAAAGCATACCCGTTGTACTGGTCTGGCGCTGCTGCGGGACACTTGGTCAGCGGAGAGACATACGAGGGTGCGGCACATCGTGAGCTCTGGGAGGAGATCGGCGTGGAAGCGAACTTGGAGTTCCTCGGCAAGTTTTTCTCGGCGCCTGACCGGGAAATGGTGGGGGTTTTTTGGGTTTCTATAACGGCCCCGTCGAGATTGACGTGCACGAAGTGGAGCAGGTAGACTTCTTTAGTCCTGAGAGACTGGAGAGCGAGCGCCACAAGATGCAAGTCACGAGCTTTGTTGATCGAGCGCTGCCGCTTGTGATTGCGCGGCTCGAATCGGTGTAGCTCTATGCTTCATTCCGTTCCGTCGAGATCATAGGGATCGTTCGCAGTCCCGAACTCCGGTTTTGGGGGTCTGCGGCGGGTCGGCGAGGTGTTGGAGTTGCCGTCCGATGATCTCGCGGTCGCCGACCTGCCGGCGGATGGCGGCCTCGTTGATGATGGCCCAGATCAGCGGGGGGGCGCTGGAGTGCAGCCGTTGCTGGCGTTCGGTCTTGGCCGCGACCAGGCGTTCGACCTCGCGCGGGTCTCCGGCCGGCTTGGCGGCCTGGGTGACCACGCGGGCGTAGGCCTCGGTCTGGAACAGCCCGGGGACGAGCTCGGTCTGGTAGGTGCGGATCTCGGCCGCGTCGGCTTCCATGCCGAGGAATGTCTTGGCCCAGTCGGGCACGCGGGAGGTCGACCGCCGCCGGGCGTCTCGCGCCAGCCGCAGCACGGCGTCGCGTTCGGTGACGCCGTAGGTGTCGAGCAGCACCTTGACCTCGCCGGCGCGCAGGTTGGCCTTGCCGGTCTCGACCTTGCTGATCTTCGACGTGGTGCATTCCAGCTCTGCGGCGGCGCGGTCGCGGGTGACTCCGGCGGCGTTGCGCAGCCGGCGCAGCTCGCGGCCGAGTTGGAGGCGGGGCACCGTGGGGCCAAGTCCAGGCTACGGCAGAGTCCTTGAGCACCACTGGCTCATGCACCTCCCAGGGTGAGGCTGCCAGCCGCGATCGACGCGCCCCGGACGACGCCCGGACGGCCTGGGGTGCGCCGCGGGCCGGAGTGCCGTGACTGGGTCAGCCCGGGGCGGGAACTCAGTCGAGTGCGCCTGTCCGGACACCGGTAAGGAACGAGCGCCACTCGCGGTCGGTGAGCAGCAGCGCCGGACCCGCCGGGTCCTTCGAGTCGCGGACAGCTACTAGGCCACGGCGGTCGGCGACGAACGCCACCTCGACGCAGGCGCCGCCGGTCGTGTTGCTCCGGCTGCCCCTGCGCCACCTGGCGTGGGCGAGGTCGATGGCGTGCACGGTGCTGTCCTCCATCCCGCGGCTCACAGCTCGCCGGCCAGCCGCTCCACCAGGGCCACCGAGTCGGGCGGGCTCAGCGCCTCGGACCGCAGCCGGTCGAACAGCAGCCTACACGGGGCGACATCGCCGTCCCTGGTCAGCTGCATCGCCGTGACCGAGTGCTCGATGTAGGCGATCTCGGGTTCGCCCGGCTCGTCGAAGCCGAGCACGAGGAACCCACCGTCCAGCCCGGGGTGGGGGCCCAGCGCGGCCGGCAGCACCTGGAAGCACACCGACGGTAGCGCGGCGCGCTGCACGAGGTAACGCAGCTGCGCCCGCAGCACGTCGCGCCCACCGATGGGACGGCGCAGCGCGGACTCGTCGACGATGGCCACGAGCTCCAGCGGCGGCTGGCCGGTGAGCCGATCCTGCCGCAGGGTGCGGACCCGCACGTCGTGGTCGATCTGTGCCGCCGAGGGACGCAGCGGCGAGGCGTGGAACAGTGCCCGCATGTAGTCCTCGGTCTGCAGCAGCCCCGGCATATAGGCGAGCTGGTACTCGTGCACCACCGCGGCATCGCTCTCCAGCCTCGGGTAGCCCTGCGGCTGGATTCCGTGGTTGTGCCACCAGCCCTTCTGCCGGGCTTCCCGGGCCAGTTCCACCAGCTCCGTCCAGCGGTCGCCGCCCACCCCGTAGAGGTCGAGCATGCTGCGCACGCCGTGCACGTCCACACCCTGGCGCGCCGTCTCGATCCGCCCGAGCTTGCTGGTCGACCAGTCCACCTTCGGCGCGGCCTCCTCCAACGTCAGCCCGGCCTCCTCGCGCAGCTCCCGCAGCCGCCGCGCGAGCTGACGCTGAGCCACGGTCGAACCTCTCCGCACACCCACCTCCCCGCTACACCGTGCTGCGATCATGGGCCTGGGAACTCCGAAGTGGGAACCCACCTCGGCCCCGCCCGGTCGTGCCCTCCCGTCCGGAGACTACGGCGGCGTGCCTACACAACCGGGTACCAACGAGGGCATTCGAGCGAATGGCCGACGGCTGGGATCCACGCACCATCGTGCTGATGTGCTGCGACCGTGCGTTGATCATGGCGGCGCAGGAAACGCCAGGTACGGTCGGCATGCACCGCGCGTCCGGTGGTTACCTGTCCATCGGCCGTCATCTCGCGGGCAACGGCCGCGACAGCGTGATGCGCACCCGCGAGGGCGAGATCATGGCCCACTTGCGCGCGACGTCCATGACCGACTTCCGCAGCGAGGAGGCCTTCGATCACTCCCGCATCGAAGGCGGACTGTCGCACCTGCGGCGGGGTGTCAATGGCATCGAGCATGTCCCTGCCTTCGACGGCCTGATGATGCAGGCGGGGCCGAACCTCGTGGTCGTCACGACCCGATTCGCCGCCGAACTGGAAGACGGTACGACGATATACGGGTCCACCAACTACCCGCACTACCTCCCCGAGCAGGCGGTGGAGATTCCCTACCACAGTACCTCGCCCCGACGAGCCCACACCCGCAGAAATCCACACTATCCGCCTGGCCTGGAAAGCCAGCGCCGCATAACCGCGAAAGTCGAGAGGTGCTTCGGGACGTTCATTACACTTTCTGACTTACGTTCAGCCGTTTCTGGGCTGCCATACATCTTTGAGTACGCAGTCCCATGGAAACTTGTATTCGTCAGTTGGGTCGTAGACGTGCGACTGGAAGTTGAGCACCAATGTTTCGGGGCCTGTAAGCGCCTTCCACCCGTGGAGAAGGCCCGGTGGAATTCGGACGAGGCCCGGGTTGAGAGTACCAAGCACGAAGCTATTGACGTGGCCAAACGACGTTGATTCCTCGCGCACGTCGACCAGAGTGACCTGAACTTTGCCCCGACTAATCGCGAATTGGTCCGTGTGAATTTCGTGGAGGTGCCAACACTTGACGACGCCGTGATCTGTGCCGCTTTGGTAGATGTGGACGGGTGTCCCGAAACCTTGCCAAGGCTCGCTCCACAGCTCTGTCACCTCGCCGCGCCCATCGACTATAGGCGTAAGACGCCGATGGACGACCCCGTCGATTGTCACCTTTCCGACCGGAAAGATTTGATAATCGATGGACTGGAGCCAGTCAACCTTTATTTGGTTAGCCTTCATCTAAATTCCGCTCCTTGGAGTCGTTGTCCGCGCGAATACCGAGGATCATTGCGTGCAGTGTTGTACCGGGATGCGGGACGATCGTATACATCACACCGTATGGCACCTTAACATTGTTGCCCGGACTCAGCTCGTCCACCCGGTCAGCCTGTTTTATTGTGCCTTGCCGGAAATTGTCGATACGATGTCGTAGCTGGCTCTGCTTGATAACGGGTGTGTCTCATCGTCGATGACCGGACCGTGCGACACGTACTCGATTCTTTCACCCGGTCCGGCTGTGAACACGGTCGTCGTCTCGGATGTCGTATCGTTGTCGTCCATTTATGACCTTTCAGCTTCCGGGGCGCCATTAGTGTGCATCTAGACTACAGACTGTTCAGATCGAGCTTGTGCGATACCGTGTCAGCAGGGTCATAGATAGTGGGCCGACATTTCGATAGCTTGAGAGTACTCGAGTGGATAATAGACATGTGCACATTTAGGTCGGATGGCGACAAGGTCTCCACCTCGAAGAATCGTTTTCATTGACTTTCCGGTATCCAGGTCCAGATATCCCGCTTGAAGCCGCCCGGAAATGACATATAGGATCTCCGTCCTTTGTTTATGATAGTGGTTGCCTCGGACTGTGGGCCCATCATTCCTAAATTCGATGTACGCGAGGAAGCGGAACTGTTCTCCGTTCACGACCCGCGCTAGTTCACCAGCTGTTGACTGAATTCGACCTCCTCCTTCTGGAATAGGTGGCTGTGTTAGTGGAAGGGAGCGGATGGCCACCTTTGCAAGACTCATGCCGCTCAGTATAACCTATCGTAATCAGCCATCCATCAACGGTTGATCATTCTGGAAGGCGATGCCGACGCCTACCGAGCGTGAATCATCCCAGAGTCTATCCATCGACCGTGACTATTTCAATGCCGGGCGACCAATCGCTGATTACCTCGCTGCCACGTTCGACAATCTGATCAGCAGCGGTTTGCTGGCATTGGCCAGCCGGACCGATCGGAGAGCGACAGGTATGTGTCACGCACACGGGGCAGGCCAGATATTCGGAGCTGTACAGTACGTACAGTAACGTGGCGGTCAGAACAGGAACGGTGGGCAATGAACATGGACAGCCCGGATTTCGTGATGGCGAAGCGACTGCTGGACGATCTCAAGTTGTGCGGTTTCAAGTTTCAGCGGAGCAGCCTGCTACGACACCGGGCCGACTCCCGCAAGTTGCGCGTGCCCCGCGACTCAATGCTCTTCGTCACGACTTGTCGCCACAGCGTCGAGCGAGCAGAAGGAGATTCATCGTGACGGACCGCATAGCCGCCGCCCGACCTGTCCGAGATATTCGGCAAACTCGCGATGTCGAACCCATACCTGTCGAACCCAGGACTTTGGAAAAGGACTCGGCAGACACCCTTCGGGTGGGCGTCGTCGGCGTCGGCGAACAGACCGCTAATCACCTTCTTCCAGCGTTGTTGACCATGCCAGAGGTCCGGATCACCGCGCTGGTAGACCCGCTCCGCGAGCGGCGAGACGTCCTCGCTAACAGGATCGGGGTGTTGTCGGAATTCGACTCGGTTGCACAATTGTTGACCGAAGGCGAGGTAGACGCAGTCGTCGCCGCATGCCCACCGCAGGCGCACGAGCAGATCGCCGCGGCCGCGATCGCCGCTCGGGTTCCGGTGTTCGTGGAGAAGCCTCCCGCGACGACGACCGCGACATTGGTCGAGCTCGCGGACGCGGCGGCCGAATCCGGTGTCGTCTCCGGGGTGGGGATGAATTTCCGTTGGGCGGCTCCGGTACGGCGCATCCACGCTCTGCTGGACTGCGGCGCCTACGGTCATCCGACCGTCATCACGATACGGCACATCGCCAGTAAGCCGCGGGCGCCGATCTGGGGCTGTCACTGTTGCGTAGTTTCCTACTCGCCCAGGCGATCCACCCAGTGGACTTGCTATTGCAACTGGCTGGCGGACCGGTCATCGACACCCACGTGACGAGGCAGGTCGGTTCGGCCAGCACGATGATAGGGCTTCAAATCGGCTTTGCCAGCGGGATCGTAGGCAGCTTGGTCTGCGGCTCTCAAGCCGCCAGGTTCGAATCCCGCATAGAGATTACCACCAGCACCGGGGCAACGATGTGCGCGACCAGGCTGGGCGAGCTGACTGTGACTGCTGGACTCGTGCCCCCGGAGATCGGAGATCCACGAGGCTGGTCGCAATTGTGGCGACCCAGCCCACTCGACGTCGGGTTCGACCGTACCGGATTCGGCACCGAGCTTGCGGCTTTCTCCCGTGCCGCTGCTACGGGGGCTGATTTCTCGCCGGGTCTGGCGGACCTGCTGCCCACCTACAGGATCCTCGACCGAATCGAAGAACGGTGAACGCTGTGGTCATACCGGTCATCGATATCAAGTACGTGCAGCTCAGCGACGATGAGCTGCACGCAGTCCGCGACACGCTCGTAGCCGCCGACCTGTCCGGCAACGCCGAAGTCGTCGGCCTGTATGAACAGGAGCTCGCCAGCTGGTTCGACGCGCGATTCTCCGTCGCCTGCTCTTCGGGCACGGCAGCCATCCACCTCTCGCTACTCGCGCTAGGCGTCGGCCCCGGCGCCGAGGTGATCGTTCCAGCTACCGCGCCCGCGATGACCGCACTGCCGGTGCTCGCGGTCGGCGCGGTCCCCGTCTTCGCCGACGTAGCCCACCCAGCCACCTTCGCCCTCGATCTGGCCGACGTGGCAAACAAGCTCACTCCGCGTACCAAAGTGGTGATCACGGTTCCGATGTGGGGCTACCCAGCCGATGGGCCCGAGCTGGCTCGAGCCTGCCGCGACTGGGGTGTGCCACTCGTCGAAGACGCAGCCCAAGCTCACGGCACCAGCCTGTCCGGCCGATACGCCGGCACCCAAGGCATGATCGGCACATTCAGCACCCACACCCGCAAGCTGATCTGCACCGGGGAAGGCGGCTTCTGTCTCACCGGTGACCCGGCACTGGCCGACCGGCTTCGCCAACTGCGTAACCTCGGACAACCGCCGGGCGGCGAGTTCGGCACCGGATTCGGCCTCAACTACAAACTGTCCGCTGTGGCGGCCGCGCTCGGCCGCGTCCAACTCTCCCACCTCACCAGCCGTCTCGCGCGGCGACGTCTCATCCTCGGCAAGCTGACCGCCATGGCCAGCGACATCGCCGGGTTGGAGCCGTTCCCGATCCCGCACGGCGCCGAGCCCAACGGCTACGCCGCCCTGTTCACCGCCGAGTCCGACCTCACCAGCCGTATCGCGCACAGATCCCACGCAGCCGGGGTCGAGTCCGATGTGTTGCGCTACAACTACCGACCCCTGTACCGGACGCCGGTGCTCGCCCGCTACGCGCCGACCCGGCCGTGCCGCAACGCCGAACGCCTCGCCACGACACTGCTGACGGTTCCGTGTCATAAGCGTGTCGCTACCGGTGAGCTCGCCCGGATCGGAGCAGCATGGCGCGGGTGACCGTCAAACACGCCACCGCCAGCGTCTTCCTCTTCGCCCGCCCCGAAGACGCCTGGCGCATCGGGCTCATCCGCCATCCCCGGCTCGGAAAGTGGATGCTGCCCGGTGGCCGTCGAACCCGACGAGAACCCCGCCGAAGCCGCCCTGCGAGAAGTCGCCGAAGAGACCGGCCTCGCCGCCCAGCTCCTATCCGGTCCAAGACTCGACGAGCCGGACGGAGCCGACGAACCCTCGGTGATCGCGTCGTTGTGGATCGTCGAACAACACGTGCCCACCGAACGACGCGAACCCGAGCCGCACGTCCACGTCGACCACCTCTACCTAGCTCTCACCCCAGCGACGCCGCCCGCCCCCGGCGCCGAACTGCCGTTCGCGTGGTACACCGCCGACCAACTCGACGCACTGGACATGTTCGGCGACACCCGCGCCCGCGCCGCATACCTACTCGACCGAATCGACGCCCTCACAGAGGCGACCGCCTACGACCGGTACGGGCAGCCGCACTTCGTGACCTAATCATGCTGCGGTGGCTTCGCGTCGGAGCCGTGTCCGTTGATAGAACCAGCGGGCGCGAGCTTGGTGGCGTCGTCGCCACCAAGCCCAGCGCAGGTGCAGGATCGGTCCGCACCGGGTCGGGGTGACGTCGTCCAAGCCGAACCGTGGACACTCGCCAAAGCATAGCCGGTACTCGACGCTGACTACGGGCGTCCCGAACCGGGCGTCACCCGTCGGCCGGCGCCGACTCCCGCTCGCGCAGCCGGGACTTGCGCACGCCGTAGACGAAGTAGATCAGCAGTCCGATGGCCAGCCATACCACGAAGCGGACCCACGTCCCGGCGGTCAGGTTCAGCATCAGCCACAGGCAGCAGACGATCGCCAGGATCGGTATCAGCGGCACCAGCGGTGTGCGGAAGCCCCGCGACAGGTCGGGGCGGCTGCGGCGGAGCACCAGCACGCCCGCCGACACCAGCACGAAGGCGAACAGCGTGCCGACGTTGACCATCTCCTCGAGCCGCTCGATCGGGAAGAACCCCGCGACGAGGGCGACCACCACGCCGACCAGGACGGTCGCCCGCACCGGGGTGCCCGCGCCGCCGGTGCGGGCCAGCCCGCGGGGCAGCAGGCCGTCGCGGGACATCGCGAACAGCACCCGGATCTGGCCCAGCATGAGGATCATGGCCACGGTGGTCAGCCCGGCCAGCGCGCCGAGCGAGATGATTCTCGCAGCCCAGCCCAACCCGACGTTGTCGAAGGCGGTGGCCAGGGTCGCGGTCTCGCCGCCACCGGAGCTCGACAATGCGGTGTAGGGCTGCATGCCGGTGATCACGAGGGCGACCGCGACGTAGAGCACGGTGACGATCGCCAGCGAGGTGATGATCCCCCGTGGCAGGTCGCGCTGCGGGTTGCGGGTCTCCTCGGCGGTGGTGGCCACCACGTCGAAGCCGATGAAGGCGAAGAACACCACCGAGGCCGCAGCGAGCACTCCGAACAGCCCGTATGTGCTGCCTTCCGAGCCCGAGAGCAGCGAGAACAGCGACTGCTCCAGCCCGCTGCCGGCCTCGCCGGGCGGCTGGGCGGGCGGGATGTAGGGGGTGTAGTTCTCCGCCCGGACGTAGCCCGCGCCGATGACGATCACCAGCAGTACCACGGCGATCTTGACTGCGGTGATCGCCTGGCTGACGAAGGAGGAGAGCTTGATGCCCAGCGCGAGCACCACGGTCAGCACCAGGACGACGAGCAGCGCACCCCAGTCCACGGAGCGGCCCGCGATCTCGACGGTGCTGGCGATCGCGCCGCCGGTAGTCTCGGACAGGTACTGCGACCAGGCCTTGGCCAGCACCGCGCCGCCCACGCTGAACTCCAGGATCAGATCCCAGCCGATGACCCACGCGATGAACTCGCCGAACGTGGCGTAGGAGTAGGTGTAGGCGCTGCCGGCGACCGGCACCGTCGAGGCGAGCTCCGCGTAGCACAGCACCGCGAACCCGCAGGTGATCGCCGCGAGCAGGAAGGAAAGCGAGACCGCAGGACCCGCGGTGTCACCAGCTTCCTGCGCTGCGAACACGAAGATGCCCGCACCGATGCTCACGGCGACACCGAAGACCGTGAGGTCCCAGGCGGTGAGGTCCTTGCGCAGCCTGGTACCGGGCTCATCGGTGTCCGCGATGGACTGCTCGATCGACTTCGTCCGCCCCAGCCCGGTTCCCGCCATGTCGACCTCACCTCCACATCGGTCCACGATCGGGCCAGACACTACCGCCCGGGATCACGGCGCGTCACAGACTGGCGGCTGCTGCGTGACAGCTCACAGCGTGGTGGCTGCGGAGAGGTCCAGGTCGGGCTCGAGGTAGATCATCCGCGCGGTGGGCACGGCGGCCCGCACCCGTCCCTCGGCCTCGTCGATCGCCCGCGCGATGTCCGCACCGGGCAACGACCCGGGAACCGCGATCTTGGCTGCGACCAGCAGCTCGTCCGGACCGACGTACTGGGTCCTGATGTGGATCACCCGCTGCACGGACCCACCGATCAGCGCATCGGTGATGGAGCGCAGCTCAGCCGGTGCGGAGCCCTCCCCGATGAGCAGGCTCTTCGTCTCGATGATGAGGATGATCGCGATCACGCCGAGCAGCGCCCCGATGCACAGCGTGCCGATGGCATCCCAGACCGGATCGCCGGACAGCGCCGAAAGGCCGACCCCGCCCAGCGCCAGGATCAGGCCGAAGAGCGCCCCCGCGTCCTCGAGCAGCACCACCGGGAGTTCCGGGCTCTTGGCCTGCCGGATGAACTGCCACCAGGTCCCGTCCCCCTTGAGCGGGCGGGACTCGACGATCGCGGTGCGGAAGCTGAAGCTCTCCAGCACGATCGCGACCACCAGGATCACGACTGCCACCAGCGGGGAGGTGAGCGGCTCGTGCCCTTCCAGCTTGTGATAACCCTCGTAGAGCGCGAAGACCGAGCCGAGGCTGAACAGCAGCAGCGCCACCACGAAGGAGTAGAAGTACCGGTCCCGCCCGTAGCCGAACGGGTGCCGGCTGGTGGCCTCTCGCCGGGCACGCCGCTGCCCGAGCAGCAGCAGGCCCTGGTTCGACGTGTCGGCCACCGAGTGCACCGACTCGGCGAGCATCGACGACGACCCGGTGATGACATACCCGAAGAACTTCGCGATCGCGATGCCCGCGTTCGCGAGCAACGCCGCGATGATCGCCTTGGTGCCGCCCCCTGCTGCCACGCTGCGGTCCTCCTCGTGCGGTAGGTCCGGCCCCCGCCGCCGGCACTGTACAAGTCGATCAAACTCCGAGTCCGGCGGCCGCCCGGAACAGCTGCACCGGGCCCTGGCCGGGGCACAGCGTGACATCGGGATCGGCTGCGGCGAGCCACATCGAGCCACCTCGCGGCAGCGGCACGCTACGGCCGTCGTCGGTGCGCACGACGACCGCGCCCGCGGTGCAGAGCAGGATCTGCGGGACCAGCGACTCCAGCCGGACCGGCGTGGCGTCGCCGGCGGGCCAGTCCAGCCGGGAGAGCCGGAACTCCGCGGCCGGCGTGGGGTAGGCCATCTCGTGCCGGCCGGCGGGCTCGCCCCGCAGCACCTCCAGCGGGCCGTGCGCGAAGTCCAGCACCCGCAGCAACTCGGGAACGTCGACGTGCTTGGGGGTCAGGCCGCCGCGAAGCACGTTGTCCGAGTTGGCCATGATCTCGACTCCGATGCCGTCCAGATAGGTGTGCAGATTGCCGGCCGGCAGGTAGATCGCCTCACCAGGGGCCAGCACGACGTGGTTGAGCAGCGCGGCGGCGAGCACGCTCGCGTCTCCCGGGTGCCCCTCGGCGAGCTGGAGCACCGTGCGGCACTCCGGAGCGAACGCGCCGGACCGGCCCCGACCGCGCAGCAGCGCCACGCACGCGTCGAGCACCGGCGGCAGCAGCGAGTCGACCGCGGGTTGTGGCAGCGTGATCAGGGTGGTGAACAGTGCACGCAGACCGTCGGAGTCGGGCTGCGCCGCGAGCAGGTTGCGGTAGGGATCCAGCTGCGGGACGTCCAGCGCCGCGAACATCCTGACGCTGTCGCGCACCTCCCGGAACCCGGCCAGCGCATGGAACTCGGTGAGCGCGCAGATTAGCTCCGGCTTGTGGTTCGGGTCGGTGTAGTTGCGCTCGGGGGCGTCGCGGGGGATACCCAGCGCCTCCTCCCTGGCGAAACCCTCGGCCGCCTGCGCCGCGGAGGGGTGGGCCTGCAGGCTCAGCGGCTCCCCCGCGGCCAGCACCTTGAGCAGGAACGGCAGCGTGCCGCCCCATCGGCCATTACAGAGCTCCCCGAGCTGGCGGCCCGGGTCGGCCCGCAGCGCCGCCAGCAGGGAGGTCCGCGCCCCGTCCGGGCCCAGCAGCACCGACGGGTCGGCGGGATGCGCGCCGAACCACAGCTCGGCCTGCGGGTGGGGAGCCGGCACCGGGGCGCCGAGAAGCTCCGCGATCGCGGTCCGGGATCCCCATGCGTAGCGCCGCACGGCGCCCTGCATCAACTCCACTGCTCCTCCATCAGCCGTGACCCCCTGCCGCCGGGATGTCCTGCGGTCAGGCCGTGCCGGTCCCCACCCGGCCGGGGCCGCCGAGCACCCCCCGGCCCAGCCCGAGGTAGAGCGCGGCCATATCGAGGCGCAGCGCGAGGACCGCGGCCGCGCAGGCCGCCGCGGCCGGATCGCCGGGATCGATCATCAGCTCCTCGCCGGCACCGACCCCGTCGGCCGTCTCGATACCGGGCAGCATGTCACCGACCGCGGCACGGGCGGGCGCGGAGTCCGGATCGTCGACCACGCCGAGCAGCAGCGGGCGCACCGACGGGAGCTGCCCACCGGCGGGCTCGTCGAGGAACGGGTCGCGGAACACGTCATGCTCGCCGACCGCGCTCGCGGCCTCGCGACGCAGCGCCGGCAGCGCCGCGGCCTCGTGGATGCCGGCCGCATGCGCGACGAGCCCGGCGTGCGCGGCGAGCGACCCGGCGCCGTGCCCGGCGACCGCGATGGCCACCGGGTCGATGCCCCACAGCAGTGGCGTACGCCCGGCCATCCGCAGCGCCAGCGACTTGGCCGGGTTGACGAACGACTCGTGCGCGGGATGGTCGCGCTCGGCCTCCCGGTCCAGCTCCCCGGCCAGCACCTCGGGGTCGGTGTGCAGCAGGCCCAACGCGTCGAGTAACAGCAGCCCGGCCGCCAAGGCCCGGGGCAGCACCAGCCCCAGCGGCACGTCGATCCTCGGTGTGAGGAGCACGCAGCGACCCGCGGCCGCCGAGACCACCGGTCCGTCGGACGGTGCGGTGAGCACCACGTGCGCGCCGCGCCGTACCGCCCGATCGATCCCCACTGCGAGCTCACGATCACCCGGGTCGGTGGTGTGCGCCAGCACCACGTCCAGCGCGCCCACCCAGGCAGGCACCGACCGGCAGGCAACCACCGGCACCGGGCAGGACGGGCCGAGCAACGCCACCAGCAGCGGTGCGGCGGCCGCCGCCGCGCCCGGCCGGGTGATGAGCACCAGCGCCCGCGGTCG
>JBOHGT010000152.1:0-3236 GCA_050700385.1 Pseudonocardiaceae bacterium
TCGTTCTTGCGGAACACGTCGAAGTTCTCCGACCGTGCCTGGTAGTCCGCCACGGTCTCCTCGACGTCCTTTTCCACCCGGAGGCCACCGAGTGGTCCGTACGTCGGGCCGAGGTACTTGCAGCCCACAAGTCCGAGCAGGTTTGTCGGCTCCCGGGTCTCCGGGCGGAAGCCCAACGCGGAGATCTCCGCATCGCTGAGAAGAGAGCACGCATCGAACGAGGCCAGCGCGCTGCCGCTCGGGTCCGCGCCGCCCGGCTGACTCGGCGCACCCACCACTTGCTGCCCGCATCCGGCCGCCAGCGCAGCGAGCACCAGCCCGGCCGAAAGTGATGTGGGTCGGACCCTCCTCATGGCGTCCCGCCCGAGAACATCTGCTGATTGGCCTGCTCGGCCTGCGCCGCCGCCCGGCCGGCGGCCCGGTAGGTCGCGGCCATGCTCCGCAGCACCTCCTGGGAGTTGGTCAGCACCCCGGTCACGCTGTCCGGGCCCTCCACCGCGGCATTCCTGAACACCTCGGCCGTAGTGTGCCCATCTACGTTGTCACCGAACTTCCGTTGCCGGCCGAGCGGCTCGAGATCGCTGATGATCGACTGCACCTCGTCGATCTGCTGTTCGCAGCGTTGCGCTGCGCGCTCGGCGACAGCGGGTTCCATCCAGAGCCGGCCGGCGTCCACCGCGGCCTGCAGGCCCTGCTGGTGCTGCTGCATCGCGGCCAGACCCTGGTTGGACTGCGCGAAGTTCGGCATCGACACCGGGGAACCTCCCCTCCTCACTGATGGTGACCAACACTACTGGGATGCAGCTGACCGCGTCACGGTTTCGCCTCGTCTCGTACCGTGCTGCGGCATGGACAGCGTGCGGGCAGCGGGGCAGTGGCCGGTCGACACCGTCGCCGTGGCAGTGGTCGACGCGAAGGGCGCCGTCGTGGGCAGCCACGGCCCGCAGCACCGCCCGTTCCCGCTGGCATCGGTGACCAAGCTGCTGTCCACCTACGCGGTGCTGCTCGCCGTCGAGGAGGGAGCCCTGGAGTGGGAGCAGCCAGCCGGACCGCAGGGCTCTACCGTCCGCCATCTCATCGCGCACGCCTCGGGGCTCGATGTGACCGAGCACCGCGTGGTGGCCGCGCCGGGCACGCGCCGCATCTACTCCACGCCGGGCTTCGACGTGCTGGCCGGCGCGGTGCACGAAGCCTCGGGTATCCCGTTCGCCGGCTACCTCGCCGAGGCGGTGCTGGAACCGCTCGGGATGGGCGCGTCCCGGCTGGAGGGCTCGCCGGGCACCGGGGCCGTCTCGACCTGCGCGGACCTGGTGAGCTTCGCCGCCGAGCTGCAGTCGCCGCAGTTGGTGGCGCCGGAGACCCTGGCCGAGGCGACCCGGGTGGCGTTCCCGGGCCTGAACGGCGTGCTGCCCGGTTACGGGAGCCAGCGACCCAACGACTGGGGTCTCGGATTCGAGCTGCGCGACGGCAAGAGTCCACACTGGACGGGTAGCCTCAGCGCACCGGAGACGTTCGGCCACTTCGGGCAGTCGGGGACGTTCCTGTGGGTCGACCCGCGGGCGGGCGCTGCCTGTGTCGCACTGGCCGACCGCGACTTCGGCCAGTGGGCGATCGAGGCGTGGCCGCCGTTCACCGACGGTGTCCTGGCCGAGCTCGGCTGACCGAGATGGCATGCGGCCCGGATGATGCGACTTGGGGAAGCCTTCGGTGCACGAAGGTGCAGGACTCACACCCGGTCCGCGTCGACCTGGTTATGTCGGTGGAATGAAGGGGATGGCCGGGCGCAGCCTGCTGACGGTGTTGCTGTGTGTGACTGTCGCCGTGACCCTGTGGGCGGTGTCGCTCGTAGCCGGACCCGTTGAGGCGGCACCGGCTGCCGCGCCGTCGCCGCCGGCCCACCTCAGCGCTCCGCTGCCGCCGGTGGCCGAGCTCCGGCTCGGCGCCGCTCACGTGCAGCCAATGGATGGTGCGCCGGCACAACCCGGGCTGGCGCAGCCGGGGCCGGCACAGGACCCGCTGGCCCGCTGGGCCGCCGTGACCGCGCCGCTGCTCGGCATCCCGGAGCCGGCGCTGATCGGCTACGGGACGGGCGACCTCGCCATGCAGGACAGGGCACCGGGATGCCGGCTGTCCTGGATCACGCTGGCTGCGCTCGGACACGTCGGCTCCGGGCAGGTGCGCCCCCAGGACGGTGTCCCGGCGGCGCTGGCCACCGCCGAGACGCTCTGCGCCGGCGGTCGCGACACCGCGACCGAGGCGGGTTGGGTGGCGGCGGTGGGCTCGGTCGGAGACGGCACCGCCTACGTCCACCGGGTGCTCGCGGCGGCTACGACCTACGCCACGGCGTTGCGCTCCGGCACACCGGTCAGCCCGCCTGCCCGAGCCGCGATCGACTTCGCCATCGACCAGATCGGCCTGCCCTACGTCTGGGGCGGCAACGGCCCCCGCCGGGGAGATGCGGGGTTCGACTGCTCGGGCCTGACCACGGCCGCGTACGCCACCGCGGGCGTCGGCCTGCCCCGCACCGCCCATACCCAGTTCTTCGCCACCCGGCACGTCGGGGTCGAGCCCTTGCAACCCGGCGATCTCGTCTTCTACGGCAACCCGTCGACCAAGATCCACCACGTCGGACTCTACATCGGGAACGGCCAGATGATCAACGCCCCGACGTTCGGCAAGCCGGTGCAGGTCGCTCCCGTCCGTTCGTCGGGTGACCGCTACGCCGGAGCGGGTCGCCCCGCCGGGTAGCTACCGTCACGCGCCCGAACGGACCGGTATGGCCTCCCGAAAGTGCAACGGCGGACGCCCTCGTTCTCGCCCGACGGCAGCTACGGCGCGGGTGTCACCGTGGCGAGGATGGACATCAGCGGTGCGCCGAGCGGAGGTGGTGACCGGGTGATCGTCTGTCGCAACTGTGGAAGCCACAACGCGGATGGGGACGCCTTCTGTGGCTCGTGCGGGGAGTACCTCGAGTGGAGCGGGGAGAAGCTCGAGCCCGCGCAGGCTGAGCAGACCGCCGCGGAACCCGAGCCGCAACCGGCTCCCGAACGGCCGCTGCCCGAGCGACCGGCACCCGAGCGACCGGCTCCCGAGCAGCAGGCGGCTGCGGCGCTGGTCGCCCCGGCCCCACCGGAGGCGCACCCGAAACCCCAGGACCGACCGGCGCCGGCCGGCCCGACACCGCCGGGCCCGGTCGAGCGCCAGCCGGAAGCACTGCCCCCGCAGCAGCCGCGGCG
>JBOHGT010000153.1:0-10909 GCA_050700385.1 Pseudonocardiaceae bacterium
GCCTGGCGGGCCTTCCTCGCCACCGTCACCCGCTGACCACACAGGCCGACGCCCTTACGGCGCTCCCGTGCACCCTCGGTCTCGTGGGCGAGACCCGCGAGGCGCGAGACGCCGACCTTGCGCTGAGACTGTTGAACTGTGACCGACTGAAGACCTGATCGACACAACCACACCTGCCGGAACTGGATACGGGCACGTCGCCCGGTCCGATCAGGGTGGCTTCGGGCCCACCACAACCTGGAGTGCACGAACGCTGTGCTCAACGCCTCGCCGGCGCTGGAGACCTACTATGACTGGTACGGCGAACCCTCGGCCCGCCGAGATCTACTCACCCCGGGGGAGGATGCCGCCGACCTCACCGGTGACGTGCCGTGGACCTTTCTTCCTGCGTGACCGGCACGCGTGGTCACCCACAACGGCGACTCCGACGGCAGCACATGAGTAGGCAGCCGCAGGGCAGTGAGCGGGTCTTCACCACGCAAGCGTTGGGTGACTTCTCGGGCCGCTCCCCGGGGATGTGCTGCTGTTCCACGACGGGCAGCCGACCTGCTGGCGGCCGAGGCCTCGGCGAGCACTGGGGCTGGGGGTTGTGCCTGATGCCAGTCGAGGCTGAGACGCTGGCGGAGGCCGGCGTCCTGGCCGCGGGCCGGCCTGGCACCGCCGGGGTGTGTTGCATGCAGGTGGAGACGCCGACAGTGCCGGCCGCCCCGAACGGCGGCGCCGCGGTGGTGGTCTTGCCGCAGCCCCGCAGCGGCGCCGGGGCAGCAGGTAGTTGCACCTTGGCCAGCGTGATCGGCGGAATGTCCCACACCTGCGCGTGAGCCCACGCCCGCCTCCGCGCCCTCGACCAGATCGGCGCCGCACCCGCAACACTGGGTCGGCGCCGCACCCGCAACACTGGGTCGGCGCCGGCATCCTCTCGGTCCGATCCGGCTCGGTGCTCGGCGCCAGCCCGACCCTGCACGGCCCGGCTGCCCGCCGGGCTTGCGGTCCTGAGACCGCTGTCGCGACGAGCGATCCGCCCTCCGCTTGGCCTTGGCCCCGATCGAGTCCGCCGACGGCGGTTGCGAGGAATTGGTCGAGTCACGCCCCAGCCGAGCCTCCAACTCGGCGATCCGCGCGCAGGCCCGCTCCAGCTGGGCGGTCAGGTCCACCACCAGCGCCGTCAGCTGCTCATAGGAGGGCGAGGGCTGCGACACGGCCCAGATGATCGACGATCACGCAGCCAAGATCCACGCCGACACGATCCCCCGAGATCAACCCGGCTCGACGGCCCTGCTCAACCGGCCCGTGAATGGACACCAGAGAAGTGGTTGTCAAATGGCTCGTGGACTTCTATGATGGACGGCGACAGTAGTTGCGGGATGGTTTCATCTATCGACTACGAGAACACTGTAATGCACAAATCGCCGACCGCGTTAAAGGAGTGAGTGAGGGGAAATGAAAGCGATTCGGCGTCTTGGCGCGACCCCGACGGAACGAGGTGATACTACGGGTGTCAGCGGCTCCCCGGATATCCTTGAGTTGGAGGATGGCGCCTTTGCGGTCATCGGTGTTGATATTACCGAGCAACTTGGACATCAGCCGCTAGGGGATGCGAAGTGCGCCGGCAATTAACGAATTGTGCGGATTTCGCGCAAGACACTCATCGCAGCGAGAAAGGACATCCCGGAAAACTGGATGATCCCACCAGAATGGGCGCTGAAGAGCAGCATCCGATTGAGCCTCGATGAGTTCCAGTCGCAATTTGTAAGTGCCTGGTCGCAGATAGGCTCGAGATTCCTGAAACTCGAGTGCTGGCGGCGCTATCGGGAAATCGAAGCCAGCGAATCGCAGGACGCGTACATTTGTGGCGATGTTGCCAAAGCCCGCGAGTTGCTCAGGCAGGAGGCCGAAGCCGACCGACCGCTCTATGATGGTATTGGGCAGCGAGGGATCGACTACGCGAGAGTTCGGTTAGTGCAAGAGCCGCTCACACCATATCTCGAGTACGAACTGATGGCCTACCAAATCCGTGCACAGATGGGGGAGCACATCGAGGTCGTCCGATGTGGGCAGGCACTGAGGATTCCCAATGAAGAGTTCTTCGATTTCTTGCTGTTCGATCGCCACACAATGCTCCTCCATGACTATGGCCATGGCGAAGCTGGATGGCAATCCGGTGGCTGGGTCACGCACAACGGAGATGTCATAGCATTCCTCGAAAGCAAGGCGATGATGCTACGGCAAAGTGCAGTGACGCTTCAGGACTTCCTGACAGAGATAGGGCGCTAGCAGCAATCAGGATGTACCCGCAGCCTACATCTGAGATCGTGATGGGTAGGCGCATCGTGATGGGGTAGGCGCTGTGCTTGTCGACTGGTACCGTGTTCATGGTGCGTCGCCGATGGTTGCAGACTGTCCTCATCAGTGCATCCTTGCTGTTCGGCATTGCTGTAGTGGCCGCAAGTCTGGTTGTGCCAGTCATCCTTCTCTTGCACGTCGATGATAAGACGCTGAACCGCTGGTCTCAAATTGGTCAAGCTCTATCTCCCATGGGCGTATTCTTCTCGGGCATCGCATTCATCGGCATTGCCGTGACGTTATTTATCCAGCGGCGTGAGCTTCAGAATCAAAGCGAGGAGCTAGGTATTACGAGGGAGGAACAGATGCGCAGCAGCGAAGTTGTGATGCGACAACTACATACTGATATCATTAAGATGGCGATCGAGGATCCCGACCTGCTAGGTGTCTGGCCACACATATCTCCTGGTGTCGCCGAAACCAAGAGGGATCACTACTGCAACCTGATTCTCAACCTACAGAAAGTCGCCTACGAGACCCACACGATTGAGGTGGAAGAATTGCGCAGTGCCCTGCAATATCTTATGGCGAGTCGTGACATGTATTTGTTTTGGGAGAAGACGCGCGCTGCGCGGATCGCGGTGACTGGAGGCGATGAGGCTGAAGATTTCTTTACGTCTGAGGTGGATAGGGCGTTCAAAGAGGTCCGTCCACCTCTACCAAGAGGTATATCGGCCGTGCTGAAGGACGCAATGAAACAATGGCGAGGCGAACGGAGAGCGCGCCGCGAAAAGTAAGCGTGTCCCATGCAGGCCAGGGTTCTTATAACGTTCTCGGCGACCGGCACCGTGAGGGGCAGCAGCATGCTCAGCTGGCGCACGATGCGCAGGGGGTGCTGTCGGGGGCGGTTCCGCCATACCTGGGCGAGCACCATTCGCGTAACCGGGCCATCCCCGTCGTCCCGCGCGTCCTGTGGTCTTTCGTTTCGTTCGTTTCAGTCGTATGCTCGGCTCATGGGTGCAACACTGACCGAGCGGACCGTGCTGCCGGGTGGACCAACGCAGCGGATGGTCGATCTCCTGAACGCGCTGAAGACGCACGGGCGTCCCGCACTCGTCACCCCGGACGGCAACCACATCGAGCTCCCGGACGAGCTGTACGAGGTCCTGAAGGACGTCGTGGCGGCGCTGTCCCAGGGCTTGGCTATCACGGTCGCCCCCCAGCACACGGTGCTCACGACAGGACAGGCGGCAGACCTGCTGGCCGTCTCCCGTCCGACGCTGGTCCGGCTGCTCGAAGCGGGCGAGATCCCGTTCGACCAGCCGGGCCGTCACCGTCGGATCCGCCTTGGCGACCTCCTCGCCTACCAGCAGCGGGCGCGCCGCGCTCGTGCCGCCGGCCTCGACGAGATGGTGCGTGTCTCCGAGGACGCGGGGATCTACGACCTGCCCGAAGGCGTGTCGTTCGAGCGGGCCGCTGACCGCACGGTGGACGGCTCCGACTGATATTTCACGTCCTGCTCGACACCTGCGTGTTGTTCAAGCCGCTACTCTGCGACGCCCTGCTGTGCATCGCCGAGGAGGGACTGTTTCAGCAGATGGGCGAGCACTTCCCTGGCGCGTTGTCATCGGGCACCGCCCTTTGATCGGCGCGATGACGAACCATCCGAAGGACCGGCACGTGGTCGCTGCGGCAGTCCGAGGTCGTGCTGAGCTGATCGTCACGGAGAACATCCGCGATTTCCCGGCTGAGTCGCTGGCGCAGTACGACATCGAGGTGACGGACCAGGACGCGTTCCTGCTGGACCAGCTCGACCTCGGCGGGTCCGCCGTCCGCCGCGCTCTCGGCCGGCAGGTGTCGCGGTACCGCAGGCAACCCCGCACCGTCGACGAGCTCCTGGTCGCCCTGGCTGGAGCCGGCAGCGGGTGCCCGACCTTCGCCAGGGATTTCCATAACGATCAGTCACGGGGGACGCAGCGATGAGCGTGCACAAGGAGATCGCGTTCGAAGCGGCGATCGAGCGGTCGCTGCTGGGTTCCGGCTGGCACCGGGGAGATCCCAGATCTGGTCTTCGTCACCACCCGCCTCGCCGGCGCCAAGACGCGCTTCTTGCCGTTCAACACTGGTTCGGAGGGGCCGGGGCGGTCGGGTGGCGCGGGCAACCCGTCAGCCCAGCCCGGTGGCTACCGGACGTCCTACCTGTGGGAGCAGGTCTGGCAGCCCGACGCCTGGCTGGACCTGCTGCGTCGCTTCCCGCACGTTCAAGGAGGACTTCACCAAGCTCGTCAGGCGACGCGCCTACGAGATGATCCGGCGCAGTGCCGCATGATCCGTAGGGCGACCTGATGGCGGTGGGGTGAATGGCGACCCACCGCACCGTGTCGGGCCGCTACGAGCTGATCGGTCCACTCGGCCGCGGGGGCATGGGCGAGGTCTGGGCCGGTTACGACCAGCGGCTCGACCGCTCGTCGCGGTGAAGCTGCTGCGCCCGTCGTCCTTCCCACCGGGCACCGACTTGCCGGTGCTCGCTGCCCGCTTCACTCGCGAGTCCCGGCTCACCGCCCACCTGGAACACCGCGGCGTTCCCGCAGTGTTCGACGCCGGCACCGACAGTGGCGACCTCTACCTGGTGATGCAGCTGATCGCCGGCCATAACCTCGCCGACGTCATCGCCGAACGCTCGCCGTTGCCGATGCCCTGGGCGGTCGCGATCGCCGCGCAGATCACCGCGAGCCCACGCAGCGACCTCTACGCGCTGGGTTGCGTGCTGCACGAGGCGCTGTGCGGATCGCCGGTCTTGTCCGCCGACCTGCCGTTGGCCTTGCTGCAGAAGCACCTCGAAGACCCGCCTCGCCCGCTCCGCGAGCTCTGGGCGGACGTGCCGGAACCGATCGAGCGACTCGTGCTGGCCGGTCGCGATGCGCGCCGGGCCTGGCGCCGGCAAGTAGCCTGCCAGCAGGCACGAGGTCACGAAGGGTAGCGGAGCATGGACGTCTTCAAGGTCCACCAGCAGCTGCTCGCGGACTACGAGGCGTTCACGTCAGGTTTCACCAAGATCCACGATCCTCGGATCCGGGAGCACGTCGAGCAGCGCTTGGCCAACGGGGACCAGTGGCCGGACGCCTACCTGTCACTCAACCCCAACTTCGCCTCGGGTGGGTCGATCAGCGAGCTGGTCCGCCAGAGGTTCTTGCACCCGGAGTGTGAGCGGATCTTCCGCGTCGGCAAGGGCGATCCGCCCAGTGCCCAGAAGGGTGCAGCACAGGGCCAGGTGATCGATCTGCACCAGCACCAGCGGGAGGCGGTCGAGATCGCCCGGGGTGGCGCGAGCTACGTGCTCACCACCGGAACCGGGTCAGGCAAGAGCCTGAGCTACATCGTGCCGATCGTGGACAGCGTGCTGCGCGAGCACGCCGAGGGCAGCTACCAGCCGGGCGTCAGGGCGATCATCGTCTACCCGATGAACGCGCTGGCCAACAGCCAGCTGCACGAACTCGAGAAGTTCCTCGAGAACGGTTACCCCGACGGCGGCGAGCCGGTCACCTTCCGGCGCTACACCGGGCAGGACCGCGAGGCCGAACGCGCCGGCATCCTCAACAACCCGCCCGACATCCTGCTCACCAACTACGTGATGCTGGAACTCGTCCTGACCAGACCCGAGGAGCGGGATCGGCTCATCACAGCCGCCGAGGGGCTGCGGTTCCTGGTTCTCGACGAGCTGCACACCTACCGCGGGCGGCAGGGCGCTGACGTGGCGATGCTCGTCCGCCGGTTGCGCGACGCGTGCGCCGCCGAGCAGATGCAGTGCGTCGGCACCTCGGCCACGATGACCAGTGAGGGCAGCGATGCCGACCGGCGTCACGAAGTGGCCAAGGTGGCCACCCGGCTGTTCGGCACGCCCGTGGCGGCGCCGCACGTCATCGGCGAGACCTTGCAGCGCGCCACCACGGGGGACCCTGACGACGTCGCGGCGATCACGTCGCGGGTTCGCTCTGGCCGTCCGGGCCGAGGCTACGACGAGCTGGCAGCCGACCCGCTGGCCGCGTGGGTCGAATCGCAGTTCGGCGTCGTCCGCCGGCCGGAAGACGAACGTTTGGTGCGCCCACCCCGCCCGTGCACCCTCCCGGAGGCCGCCCGCCGACTCGCCGAACTCACCGGTGAGACGACAGACGCGTGCACCGCGGCGATCCAGACGACGCTGCGAGCCGGGGCGGACATGCTGGATCCACGGACCCGACGTCCGGTATTCGCCTTCCGGCTCCACCAGTTCCTGTCCAAGGGTGACAACGTCTACCTCAGCCTCGAAGTGGAAACGGGCCGGTACATCACCAGCCGGTACCAGACCGTGGTGCCCGAGCCCGGGGACATCCAGAAGATCCTGGTGCCCGCCGCTTTCTGCCGCCAATGCGGTCAGGAATACCTGGTGGTCAGCCGGGTCGACGAGGGAGGGACCCGCCGCTACACGTCACGTCAGGACGCCGACGCCAGCGGGGGCGATTCGGCGAACGGGTACCTGTTCATCAGCTCCGATATCCCGTGGCCGAGTTCACTCGATGTCGCGATCAGCGAGCAGCGGATCCCGGAATCCTGGCTGGTCACCGGGCGCGACGGGCAGATCACCGTGGCGAGCCGCTGGCGCAAGCGGCTGCCCGAACTGGTGCGTATCGGTGTCGACGGTGGGGAGGTGGACGGGCCAGGGGGCACGCGCGGCGCCTACGTTCCCACTCCGTTCAGCTTCTGCCTGCGCTGCCGGGTGTCCTACGAGCAGCGGGGCAGCGACTTCGCCAAGCTGGCCTCGCTGGCGGTCGAGGGGCGCAGCTCGGCGACGTCGGTGGTGAGCGCGAGTGTGGTCCGGAGCCTGCGCGAGCAGCCCGACCTGAAGGCCGAGGCACGCAAGCTGCTCGCGTTCGCGGACAACCGCCAGGATGCGAGCCTGCAGGCGGGGCACTTCAACGACTTCATCCAGGTCACCCAACTCCGGGGAGCGTTGCACCGCGCCGTCGAGGCCGAGCCCGGGGGGCTGAGCCATGAGGTGATCGAGCAGCGAGTGACGGACGCGCTGGGCGTCGCGCTCCCCGACTTCGCGCAGCACCCGGAAGCCCGGTTCAGCGTGGAGCGCAAGGCCTGGCAGGCTCTGCGGGCCGTCGTCGGCTACCGCCTCTACCTGGATCTGGAGCGCGGCTGGCGGATCACCATGCCCAACCTGGAGCAGACCGGGCTGCTGCGGCTCGACTACCTGGACCTGCCCGATATTGCGGCCGACATGTCGCTGTGGGAGAAGCGCCATTTCGCGCTCCGCGATGACGCGCCCGCTCATCGCGAGGAACTCATGCGGCTGCTATTGCACGAGATGCGCCGCGCCATGGCCATCGACGTCGACTGCTTCACCGACGTCGGCTTCGAACAACTGCAGAAGCTCAGCGACCAGCACCTGCGGGAACCATGGGCGTTGTCGGAACGCGAGCAGCGACCGCAGGCGGGCATGGCTTTCGCCCGATCCGGGGGCAAGGGCAGCGCCCGGGAACACCTCTACCTGAGTGGCTACGGCGCCTACGGCAGGTTCCTGCTGCGCGAGGGGCAATTCTCCACGAGCACACTGACCCGTGACGACAGCCAGAAGATCATCAGCGATTTGCTCCGGGTCATGGAGCGATGCGGCTTGCTCACGATTGCGCGGTCTGCCGAGGAGGGCGGTGCACCGGGCTATCAGCTCAAGGCGTCCTCGATCGTCTGGCGTCCGGGCGACGGCAAGGCGGGCGCGGAGGATCCGGTGCGCATGGAGATCACCTCGGAACTCGGCCCCCGGATCAACCCGTTCTTCCAGCGGCTCTACACCGACGTCGCTGCGACGCTGGCCGGCCTGCACTCCCGGGAGCACACCGCACAGGTGACCAACGAGACCCGGGCCCGCCGCGAGGAGGAGTTCCGTGAGGGCACCCTGCCGGTGCTCTACTGCTCGCCGACGATGGAACTGGGCATCGACATCGCGAGCCTCAACGCTGTCGCCCTGCGCAATGTCCCACCCACCCCGGCAAACTACGCGCAGCGAGCCGGCCGCGCCGGGCGCTCCGGGCAGCCCGCCCTGGTCGTGACCTACTGCGCCACCGGCAACGCGCATGACCAGTACTACTTCCGCTACCGCGGCCAGATGGTCGGCGGATCGGTCACCGCGCCCCGTCTCGACCTGACCAACGAGGACCTGCTCCGCTCGCACCTGCACGCGCTGTGGCTGGCGGAGACCGACATCGCGCTGGACCGGTCGGTGGCCGCGATTCTCGACGTGTCGGCGGAGAACTACCCGCTCACGGCCGCCATCCGGCAGCGCAGTAACGACTCCGGCGCGCGGGAGCGGGCCGCGCACCGCGCCCGCCGGGTGCTCGCCGAGCTCACCCCGGAGCTCGCCGACACCTCCTGGTGGCACGACGAGTGGATCACCCGCGTGGTCGAGGACGCACCGCAGGAGTTCGACCGGTCGTTTCACCGCTGGCGCGAGCTGTACCGCGCTGCCTGGCAGGAGCAGGCCGAGCAGAACCGGATCATCCTCGACCACTCCGGGAACCAGAAGACCCGTGACATCGCCACCAGACGCCGCCGCGAGGCCGAGAACCAGCTGCGCCTGCTGCGCAATGAGGACACCGAGGACCTGCAGACGGACTTCTACTCCTACCGCTACCTCGCCTCTGAAGGATTCCTGCCGGGCTATTCGTTCCCCCGCCTGCCGTTGCGGGCCTACGTCCCGGGCCGTCGTGGCGTCCCCAGGGACGCCGAGTTCATCCACCGGCCCCGGTTCATCGCGGTCAGCGAGTTCGGGCCGGGCGCACTGATCTACCACGAGGGGCTGCGCTACCAGGTCAACCAGGTGCAGCTCACCCCGGGTGAGCAGGGTGGTAGCGGGTTGGACACCAACGCGGCCCGGCGGTGCGAGGCCTGCGGCTACCTGCACGGCCAGGAGGTGGGCATCGACGTCTGCGACTCGTGCGGCGGCACGCTCGGCCGCACGATGTACCGCTTGCTGCGGCTGCAGACCGTCAAAGCCGCTCGGCGCGACCGCATCTCCTCCGACGAGGAGGAGCGGCGCCGGGCGGGATTCGATCTGGTGACCTCGTACCGGTTCAACGATCACGGCGCCCGCCCCGGCCGGATCGACGCGACGGTCGACTCCGGACAGGGACCGGTGCTGCACCTGCGTTACGGCGATACCGCCACCGTGCGGGTCACCAATCTGGGCCGGCGGCGCCGTCGCGCCTCCGGGGACAGTGCGGGGTACTGGATCAATGTGCAGACCGGCTACTGGCTCTCGGAGCGCCAGGCCCTCGACGTCACGCCGGACACCGCGGAACTCGAGGACGCCGGGACCGTGGCGCGCAAGCAGAAGGTCATCCCGTACGTCGAGGACCGCCGCAACATTCTGATCACCCGGTTCGCCCGCGGCCCGGTCGACGAACAGACCGCGCTGAGCGTCATGCATGCGCTGGAACGCGGGATCGAGGCGGAGTTCCAGCTGGAGGACAGCGAGCTGTCCAGCGAACTCCTGCCGGACGACGGCCGGCTCGGCCGGGCGCTGTTCGTCGAGAGCGCCGAGGGCGGCGCCGGGGTGCTGCGCCGCCTCGTCGACGAGCAGGAGAACGGGCTGGTCCGGGCTGCCCGCCGGGCACTGGAGATCTGCCACTTCGACCCGGACACCGGCGAGGACCGGGGCGGCATCCTGGACCGGACCGGGGAGCGCTGCGCACGCGCCTGCTACGACTGCCTACTGTCCTACCGCAACCAGGGCAACCACCTGCTGATCGATCGGCACCTGGCCCGCGACCTGCTGCTGGCCTGCGCCACGGCCCAGACCACCCGCAGCGGAGCGCAGCCCGGCGTCGAGGATGCGTGGGAGCACGTCGACGTCGCGCTCGACGGCCCGTGCGCCGGCTTCGTGCGGTGGCTGGAGGAGATGGAGTACCGCTGCCCCGACGAGCTGGGCGCCGAGATCGACGGCGCCCGGCCTGATCTCGTGTACCGAACGCCGACCGGACCCGTCGGGATCTTCGTGGACGGCTCGGATAGTGCGGACGAGCCTGGCCGCGACGAGGACGCCGCTGATGATCTCCGCGATGCGGGGTGGAGCGTAATAAGGGTCCCGCACGGCGCGACATACTCGAAGATCGCGCAGAAGTACCCGAGTGTGTTCGGAATCAGTCGAAGGGTCAGTCCGTGAGCCGGTTCGCTGTGGGGGCATTGGTGCAGGCGCGTGGTCGTGACTGGGTCGTGCTGCCCGATTCGGACCCCGAGCTGCTGGTGGTGCGCCCGCTCGGCGGCGGGGACGACGAGATCGCCGGCATCCTCACCGCCGTCGAGCCGGTCAGCCAGGCCGAGTTCCCGCCCCCGCAGGCCGAGGATGCCGGGAACGCGGTGAGCGCCGGGCTGCTCCGTACCGCGCTGCAGATCGGGTTCCGCAGCACCGCCGGGCCGTTTCGGTCGCTGGCCGGTCTGGCGGTGGAGCCCCGGCCGTATCAGCTGGTGCCGCTGCTGATGGCGCTGCGCCAGGAGACGGTCCGGCTGCTGATCGCCGACGACGTCGGTATCGGCAAGACGATCGAGGCCTCCCTGATCGCGGCCGAGCTGCTGGCGCAGGGCAGCG
>JBOHGT010000154.1:0-1127 GCA_050700385.1 Pseudonocardiaceae bacterium
CTGGAGCGCGTCGGGGGCTTCGAGCGGGTGGTCTCCTGGGTGCAGGCCCATCAGCTGCGGCAGATCGCGGCGTTCATCGGACACGCGCAGGCCCGGTACACACGTCCGGCGAATCGGTCGGCCCAGCTGTGGGACTCCGAGATGTGGAACTCCGCGGTGGCCGAGGTGGCACTGATGCTGCGGGTCTCGACACGTACTGCCGCCTGGCGGGTGGACGAGGCCGTGATGCTGGTCGGGCGGTTGCCGGCCGCGCTGGCCGCGTTGGAAGCGGGGACCATCAGCCTGGCGGCCGCACGGGCGATCGCCGAGGAGACGATCAACTTGGGCGCCGCGGCGCTGGCCGAGGTGCAGGCCGAGGTGCTCGCCCGCGCCGGCACCCAAACCCCGGGGCAGATCCGGTCGGCGGCCCGCCGCGCGGTGCTGCGGGTAGACCCGACCGCCGCCCGCGTCCGTCACGAGCAGGCCAAGGCCCAGCGCGGGGTCTGGCTGCACGACGATCCCGACGGGATGGCCACCCTGCTGGCCCGGCTGCCCGCCGCCGAAGCGGTGGGGGTCTTCGCTGTCATCGATGAGCACGCCCGCCGCGCCGCCGCCTGCGACGACCGCACCGCCGACGCCCGCCGCGCCGATGCCCTGGTCGACCTCGTCTTCGACGGCATCGCCGTGGCCACCCAGACCGCCACCCCCGCCGACGGCAGCCCCACCGAGACCGACGGCCGCGTCACCGACAGCGGCCCCGCCGAGGACGGCCCCACCGAGGTCAGCCCGCACACCCAGGCCGGCGGCAGCAGCGAGTCCGCCGAGCCCAGCACCAACGACACCACTCGGAACAGTGGTGACAGTGGGGAAGCCGCTGCTCGCGATGACGGCGACAGCGCCGGTGACGGCAACCTGGTGCCGTTCACCAGCGCCGGTACTGCCAGGGCGCGAGGGCTGGCGCCGCTGAGCCGGCGGGGAAGGCGGGACTCGCGGGTGCAGGTTCAGGTGCGGGTCACCGTGCCGTTCTCCATGCTGCTCGGCCTCGACGAGCAGCCCGCCGAACTCGCCGGCTACGGGCCCCTGCCCGCGCACGTGGCCCGCCAACTGGCCGCCGACGGGGTATGGCGCCGCATCCTGACCGACCCGGC
>JBOHGT010000155.1:0-2189 GCA_050700385.1 Pseudonocardiaceae bacterium
GCCGGAATCAGTCACACCCCCTCCAGCGCCGCCGCGACATCCTCCCGGCTTCAATGGGGTCCGGCCGCGGGGGCCGGAATCAGGGCTCGCCGTTTACGTGCCCTGTGACCTGCGACGATACACGCCGCTGCGAGCGGTCCGCAAACGAAGATCGACATGGGACAGCGCGGAGGGGTGAAAGGGGCGTCATCAGGGCGTTGACCTGGGCGCGAGCGCTCCCCGGGGGTAGACACAGCACCGGACCGCTCGCGGGCATCAGACGATCCGGGGGCCGGCGTCGGGCAGCCGCCGCGCCCGACCCAGGCAGCGCACCCGGGCCGGCGCGCCGACCGGACCGAGATCGATCTCGACCACGCTGTCTTCGGCAAGGTTCATCACCTCCGTCACCCGGCCCTCCAACTCGGCCAGCTCGGCGACCGACAGGTCGCACAGGAACACCGAGTACTGCAGCCGCTCACCATGGTCTTCCATGAGGGTGCAGATCCGGCGCAGCCGCGCCGGCTCGGCGATGTCATAGGCCATCAGGTAGCGCCGCCTGGCCATCGACTCACCTCGTGACCATCGGCACGTACTGTGGGATCTCCCCCACCAGGACCGCGGCAAGCAGCCGCGCCTGCACGTCGAGCACGCGGCGGTAGCTGATCTGGTAGCCGAAGACCGGGTGGCGGATCTCGGTGTCGAGGCGGCGCTCGTAGGCCCGCAGCACGCTGCGCCGCCCCTCGGCGGTCAGCGCCACCGCCCCGGCCCGGCGGATGAAGTCCGACGGGGTGATCTCGCCATTGTTGACCAGGCCGAGGACGACCGAGTCGGCGATCAGCGGCCGGAATTCTTCGGCGAGGTCCAGCGCCAGCGCCGGCCGCCCGTAGCGCGAGCGGTGGTAGACGCCCAGGTAGGGATCCAGCCCGACGCCCAGCGTGACCGCGACCAGGTCCTTGGTCAGCATCGAATAGCAAAACGACAGCAGCGCGTTCAGCGGGTCCCGCGGTGGGCGGCGGTTGCGGCCGAGCTGGGAGAACTCGGCGCCCAACGGCCCGCCACCGGCGTTGAGCATCGCGGGCAGCGCGGCGAAGTACATCCGCGCGGCGGTGCCCTCGATGCCCAGCAGTATCGAGAAGCTGGCGGCATCGCGGGCCTGCCCGGCCAGCCGCTTCAACGCCGCCACCGTGCTGGCCACGTCGCCGCGGGCGTTGCGGCGAAGCAGCGTCCGGCAGTTCAGGATCTTCCCCGCGATCATCTCCTGCGCCAGGCCGGCGCCACCCTGCGCGTGCACCGCGGTCTGCCGTCGCCGCAGCTCGACATGCTTCGACGGCTGGCCGAGAGCGAACCCGTGCAGCCACCCCCCGCTGCTCAACCACAGCACGGGCACGCCCCGCGCGAAGCACTCCTGCAGCGCCTGGGTGCTGACCTGGACACGCCCGAACACCGCGAGCTGCGCGACGTCGAGCAGCCGGAAGGAGGCCAGCTTCTCCTTGTTGTGGGTGATCTCCAGCCGGCCGCTGCGCACCCCCACGAACGAGCCCGGTTGCGTGACGTAGACCGGTCGCTGGTCGGGATCGCGCGGCACCAGCCGCCGCGGCGGCTGCTGCTGGCGTGCCAGCAGCGCGTTGGTCTCATCCGGCAGGCACAGTCCCACCAGCGAGCACCGCACGCATTTCGGGCTGTTGACCAGCGGCAGCGGCGCGGTCGCGCGCTGGGCGACACCGCGGGCGTCGGCCACGAGATCACGGGCTCGCGAGACACGCTCAGGAGTGAGCTCGACCCGCACTCGCTGCCGGGTTGTCGCGTAGTACACCTCGGCGTGCTCGCAGTGGTACCCGTGCTCGCGTAGCACGAGCGCCTGCAGGCACACCTGCACCTCGTCGCTGGGCCACGGCGTGCCGTCCTGCTGCGGGGCTCCCTTCTTGTAGTCGACCGGGACGACGGCGCCACTCTCGCCCTCGATCAGGTCGAGCTTCGCGATCACGCCGAGCCGCTCCGAGCTCAGCGTCACCGACCGCGCGGCCCGCAGCTCGCCGTCCTCGGGCAGCGGTGCCGCGCCCGTCTCGGTGTCGACCCGGCGGTGCACCTGCCGGCCCAGCCGCGTGTCGTCGCTTCGCTGTCCATCACGTCTCCGGGACGAACAGCCCGAGCCCGAAGTGGCTCAGGTGGCCCAGCGCGAGCGGCCCGTGCACCGGGTCGTCGAACTCCAG
>JBOHGT010000156.1:0-20310 GCA_050700385.1 Pseudonocardiaceae bacterium
GTCATCGCCCACGAGGATACGACCCCGGCGCCCTCGGGCCCGATGGCCCCGGTGGGAGGATGGCGCCCATGAGCCGCGCCTCCCTCGACAAGGACCCCCGCGACGTCGCCGCGATGTTCGACGGGGTTGCCCGCCGCTACGATCTGACCAACACGGTGCTGTCCTTCGGCCAGGACCGGCGCTGGCGCCGGCTGACCCGGGAGGCGATCGGAGCCCGGCCCGGCGAGCGGGTGCTCGATCTCGCCGCAGGCACTGCGGTCTCCACAGCCGAGTTGGTGAGTTGTGGCGCGTGGTGCGTCGCTGCGGACTTCTCGCTGGGCATGCTGCGCGCGGGCCGGCACCGCGAGGTCCCGATGGTCGGGGCCGACGCGTTGGCCCTGCCCTTCGCCGACGACGCCTTCGACGCCGCGACGATCTCCTTCGGGCTGCGCAACGTCGCCGACCCCGGCGCTGCCCTGGCCGAGCTGGCCCGGGTCACCCGCCCCGGCGGCCGGCTGGTGGTCTGCGAGTTCTCCACCCCCGTCTGGCGCCCGCTGCGCACGGTCTACGTCGAGTACCTGATGCGCGCGCTGCCCGCCGTGGCCCGGCGGGTCAGCAGCAACCCGGACGCCTACGTCTACCTCGCCGAGTCGATCCGCGACTGGCCCGACCAGCGCGCGCTCGCCGAGCTGATCGCTGCCGCGGGCTGGGTCGAGGTCGAGTGGCGTGACCTCACCGGCGGCATCGTCGCCCTGCACCGGGCCTTCCAGCCAGCTCCGCGGCGGGCCGCCGAGCCAGCCCGGTAATCCATCGTCAGAGCCGGCGTGTCGAGGTGCGGGGCCTCACCCCTGGACCCACCCGGAGGGTTGTTGTGGCCACCGTGTGGAACGAGGCACGATGGCTTACCGTCGCCACGGGAAGGAGACGGATGAAGGTCGAGGGCATTCTGAAGTCGAAGGGCCGGTCGGTCGAGGTCGTCCAACCGTGGGTTACCGTCGCCGAGGCGGTACGCAGGCTGGTGGGGCCGCCGCAGATCGGCGCGCTGGTCGTCTGCGCCGATGCCGAGCGCCGGGTCGCGGGCATCATCAACGAGCGGAACATCGTGCGCGCGCTCGCCAAGTACGGCACGCAGGTGCTGGACATGCAGGTCGCCGACGTGATGTCGCAGCACATTCCGGTGTGCTCCCCGGAGGACAGCATCGCCTACCTCATGCTGGAGATGACCAGGTCGCGCAACCGTCACCTGCCCGTGGTCGAGCACGGCAAGCTGTCCGGCGTGGTCAGCATCGGTGACGTCGTCAAACACCGGCTGGCGGAGATGGAACTCGAGACCGGCGTGCTTCGCGATCTGTACAACGCCGGCCGATGAGAGAGGTGCCGGAGTCCACGAACGGCGCCGCCGACGTCATCGTCGTCGGCGCCGGTCCGGCGGGATCGACCGCCGCGGCCTACCTGGCGCGCGCCGGGCTCGACGTGCTGCTGCTCGAGAAGTCGATCTTCCCCCGGGACAAGGTCTGCGGTGACGGGCTGACCCCGCGCGGCGTCAAGCAGCTCATCGACCTGGGCATCGACACCCGCACCGAGGCCGGCTGGCTGCACAACCGGGGGCTGCGGGTGGTCGGCGGCGGCGTCACCCTCGAACTGGACTGGCCCGACATCGCCAGCGCGCCCCCCTACGGCGCGGTGCGCCCCCGGCAGGACTTCGACGAGATGCTCGTCCGGCACGCCGAGAAGTCCGGCGCCCGGCTGCACGAGCAGACCACCGTCACCGAGGCGATCACCGACGAGCGCACCGGGCGGGTGCTCGGCGTCAGCGGCAGGCAGGGCGGCGACAGGCGACCCGTCCGCTACGAGGCCCCGCTGACACTGGCGTGCGACGGGGTCAGTGCTCGGCTCGCGCTGAGCCTGGGCATGGACAAGCGCGACGATCGCCCGATGGGTGTCGCGGTGCGCCGCTACTACACCAGCCCGCGCACCCACGACGACTACCTGGAGAGCCACCTCGAGCTGTGGGACCGGTCCGGCCGCGAGCCGAAGCTGCTGCCCGGTTACGGCTGGATCTTCGGGATGGGCGACGGCACGTCCAACGTCGGCCTCGGCATCCTGTCCACATCGAAGGCGTACGGCAACACCGACTACCGCGCCCTGCTGCGGTCGTGGCTGGACGGCACCCCGGAGGAGTGGGGGTATCGCGAGCCCAACGCCGCAGGCAAGGTCGGGGGAGCCGCGCTGCCGATGGGGTTCAACCGCACCCCGCACTACCGCGAGGGCCTGCTGCTGGTCGGCGACGCCGGCGGCATGGTGAACCCGTTCAACGGCGAGGGCATCGCCTATGCCATGCAGTCGGCACGGATCGCCGCGGAGTGCGCGGTACAGGCGAAGGCGCGGCCGCGGGGCCAGGCGCGCGAGCACGCGCTGCGCCGTTACCCGGCTGCGCTGCGCGACGAACTGGGGGGCTACTTCCGGCTGGGCAACGCGTTCAGCCGGTTGATCGGCCACCCGACCGTCATGCGGACGGCCACGCGCTACGGCATGCCGCGCACCACCCTGATGCGTTTCGTGCTCAAGCTGCTCGCCAACCTCTACGACAGCCGGGACGGCGATGCGGCCGACCGCGTCATCACCGCGATGACCCGACTCGCGCCCAGCGCATGAACGGCCTGCACGCTGGGGTGGCCCCCGCACTCGGGGTTACCCCGGAACTTAGGGTTGCCTCAGTTTGGGGTGGGGGCTGTCCACCCGTAGGGTTTTTCGAGGTAGCGCGGAGGTAGTGCACAGGTAGCGCAGGAGTCGGGAAGGAAGGGACGCGAGTGCTGCAACCGTACGTCCCCCTGGTGCTGATGTTCGTGCTGGCGGGTGCATTCGCGGTGTTCTCCGTGACCGTGGCGCCCTATGTCGGCCCCCGGCGGTACAATAAGGCCAAGCTCGACGCATACGAGTGCGGCATCGAGCCGTCCCCGCAACCCGTAGTCGGCGCCGGACGGATGCCGGTAGCCTACTACCTGACCGCGATGCTGTTCATCCTGTTCGACATCGAGATGGTCTTCCTCTACCCGTTCGCGATGGCTGCGGATGCGCTCGGTCTGTTCGGCTTGGTGGAGGTCGCCCTGTTCATCGTGACGCTCGCTTTCGCCTACGCCTACGTGTGGCGGCGCGGCGGGCTGGACTGGAACTGATCATGGGTCTGGAAGAGAAGCTCCCCAACGGCATCCTGCTGACCAGCGTGGAGAAGCTGGTCAACTGGACACGCAAGTCGTCGCTGTGGCCGGCTACCTTCGGGCTGGCCTGCTGCGCCATCGAGATGATGACCACCGGCGGACCCCGCTACGACCTCGGTCGCTTCGGCATGGAGGTCTTCCGCGCCTCCCCGCGGCAGGCCGACCTCATGATCGTGGCCGGCCGGTTGAGCAACAAGATGGCGCCGGTGCTGCGGCAGATCTACGACCAGATGCCCGAGCCGCGATGGGTGCTGTCGATGGGCGTGTGCGCCTCGTCGGGTGGGATGTTCAACAACTACGCCGTGGTGCAGGGCGTGGACCACGTCGTGCCGGTGGACATGTACTTGCCGGGTTGCCCGCCCCGGCCGGAGATGCTCATCGACGCGATCCTCAAGCTCCATGCCAAGATCATGGACGAGCCGCTGGGACCCAAGCGTGCCGCGCTGGCTGCCGAGCAGGGCAAGCGCACCGGACTCGTGGCCTCGTCGGTCCGTTTCGCGCCGAGCAAGCCGCCGGGCACGCCGCGGCGCACCGGCAGGTCCGAGACCGTGAAAGCCGAGAAGTGGTGAGTGGCATGGCGGACGAGACCCCCGACCGCGACGGCGACCGGGAGCTGGCCCACCAGAGCGAGTACCCGCCCGACGCGATGACGCCCGCCGACCAGGCCGAGCACGAGGCCCGCGGCGGACTCGTGGCGGGCCGTGCCCGGCAGGGCATGTTCGGCGTGCGCGGCACCGGCGATACCTCCGGTTACGGTGGCCTGACGCTGCCCGGCCACGTGCCCGCCCCCGCGGAGCGGCCGTACGGCGGCTGGTTCGATGAGCTGACCGACGAGCTGGTCGCCGCCATGAACGAGCGGGGAGTGCCCGCCGAGGCGATCCAGCAGGTCACCGTGGATCGCGGGGAGATCACCTACTACGTGCGCCGCGAGCACCTGGTGGCGCTGTGCCGGACCCTGCGGGACGACCCGGGGCTGCGTTTCGAGCTGTGCAGCAGCGTCTCCGGTGTGGACTACGGCGTCGACGTACCGCAGCGGCTGCACTCGGTCTACCACCTCACCTCGATGACCTACCGGCGGCGGATCCGGCTCGAGGTCGCGGTGGACGTCACCGATGCGCACGTGCCCTCGGTCGTGGAGGTCTACCCCACCGCCGACTGGCACGAGCGGGAGGCCTGGGACATGTTCGGCATCGTCTACGACGGCCACCCCGCGCTGACCCGGATCCTGATGCCCGACGACTGGGACGGATACCCGCAGCGCAAGGACTACCCGCTCGGCGGGATCCCGGTGGAGTACAAGGGCGCCGAGATCCCACCGCCCGACCAGCGGAGGGCCTACTCGTGACACACGATGCGCACACCCGGGGCAGCGGCACGACCAGCGACACCGGTACTGGCACCGGGGCCGCTGCGACCGACCCCTACGCCGACGTCGACCCCTACGCCGCGACCTCCCGGGACACCACCGAGGGCCGCGTCTACACCGTCACCGGTGGCGACTGGGACACGCTGCTCGACGACAGCCAGCACGACGAGCGCATCGTCATCAACATGGGCCCGCAGCACCCGTCCACCCACGGTGTGCTGCGGCTGGTGCTGGAGCTGGAGGGCGAGGTCGTCACCCAGGCGCGCAGCGTCATCGGCTACCTGCACACCGGGATCGAGAAGAACTGCGAGTACCGCACGTGGACCCAGGGCGTCACCTTCGTGACGCGGATGGACTACCTCGCACCGCTGCACAACGAGGCCGCGTTCTGCCTGGCCACCGAGAAGCTGCTGGGCGTCGAGGTGCCGCGCCGCGCCCAGGTGATCCGGGTGCTGCTCATGGAGCTCAACCGGATCAGCTCGCACATGGTGGCGATCGCCACCGGTGCGATGGAGCTCGGCGCGCTGACCGGCATGACCTCGGGCTTCCGGGAGCGCGAGGAGGTGCTGCACCTGCTGGAGTTCCTCACCGGCCTGCGGATGAATCACGCCTTCATCCGCCCCGGCGGGCTGGCCCAGGACCTGCCCGCGGGCTACGCCGAGCACATCGAGCAGTTCATCAAGGTCATGAACAGGCGCCTGCCCAACTACGACAAGATGCTGACCGGGCAGCCGATCTGGAAGCAGCGGTTGCAGCACGTGGGCTACCTGCCGCTGGACGGCTGCCTGCAGCTGGGCGTCACCGGCCCGATCCTGCGCTCGACCGGTCTGGAGTGGGACCTGCGCAAGGTCGAGCCCTACTGCGGTTACGAGGAGTACGACTTCGAGGTCCCCACCGCCACCGAGGCGGACTGCTACGCCCGCTACGTGTTGCGGGTGGCGGAGATCCACCAGTCGCTGCGGATCGTGCGGCAGTGCGTGGACAAGCTCGAACCGGGTCCGGTGATGGTGGAGGATCGCAAGATCGCCTGGCCCGCGCAGCTGTCGGTGGGCGCCGACGGGCTGGGTAACTCGCTCGACCACGTCCGCAAGATCATGGGCCAGTCGATGGAGTCGCTGATCCACCACTTCAAGCTGGTCACCGAGGGATTCGCGGTCCCGCCGGGCCAGGCCTACACGCCGATCGAGTCGCCCCGCGGCGAGCTGGGCTACCACCTGGTCTCCGACGGCGGCACCCGGCCGTTGCGGGTGCACGTGCGCGACCCCAGCTTCGTCAACCTGCAGTCCATGCCCGCGATGAGCGAGGGCGGTCTGGTCGCGGACGTCATCGCCGCCGTGGCCTCGATCGACCCGGTGATGGGAGGGGTGGACCGGTGACGCAGCCGATCTTCGCCGACACCACGCGGCAGCGCGCGAAGGAGATCATCGCGCGCTACCCGCAGTCGCGCTCGGCGCTGCTGCCGATGCTGCACCTGGTGCAGAGCGTGCAGGGCTACGTCAGCCAGGACGGCATCGGGTTCTGCGCCGAGCAACTCGACCTCACCGCCGCCGAGGTCAGCGCGGTGGTGACCTTCTACACCATGTACAAGCCCGCGCCCTGCGGCGAGCACCTGGTCAGCGTGTGCACCAACACGCTGTGCGCGGCGCTGGGCGGCGACGAGATCTTCGCCAGACTGCGCGAACGGCTCGGCGCCGGTCACGAGGAGACCGCGGGCGCCCCGGGCAAGCCGGGGTCGGTCACCCTGGAGCACGCCGAGTGCCTGGCCGCCTGTGACCTGGCCCCGGTGTTGCAGGTCAACTACGAGTTCTTCGACAAGCAGACGCCCGAGTCCGCCGTCGAGGTGGTGGACGCGCTGCGCCGCGGTGAGCGGCCGGTGCCCACTCGCGGTGCCCCGCTGACCTCGTGGCGTGACGCCGAGCTGCAGCTGGCGGGTTACTTCGGCAGCGAGGAGGAGTTCCGGGCCGCGGTGGACGCACCGTCGGCGTCGGAGGAGACGCTGGCAGGCAACCGGCTCGCCGAGGCCAACGGCTGGCAGGCACCCGCGATGCCCGACCACGCACCGCCGCCGCCCGCGCCGGAGAAGAAGTGATGGGCAAGAAGTGACGGGAAAGGCGGAGGAGGACGAGATGACCGATTCGACGACGACCCTGACTCCGGTGCTGACCCGCCGCTGGCTGTCGCCGAAGTCCTGGAGCATCGACACCTACACCCGGCTCGACGGCTACACCGCGCTGCGGCCCGCGCTGGACGCAGAACCCGACCAGCTGATCCAGCTCATCAAGGACTCCGGCCTGCGCGGTCGCGGCGGTGCCGGGTTCCCGGCCGGGATGAAGTGGGGCTTCATCCCGCAAGGTGACGGCAAGCCGCACTACCTGGTGGTCAACGCCGACGAGGGCGAGCCGGGCACCTGCAAGGACGTCCCGCTGATGATGGCCGACCCGCACTCGCTGATCGAAGGCTGCATCATCACCGGCTACGCGATCCGGGCCCACGAGTGCTTCATCTACGTCCGCGGCGAGATGCTGCACTGCGTCCGCCGGGTGCAGAACGCGGTCGACGAGGCCTACGCCGCCGGTTACCTCGGCAAGGACATCCTCGGCTCCGGCTTCGACCTCGACATCGTGGTGCACGCCGGCGCCGGGGCCTACGAGGCCGGTGAGGAGACCGCGCTGCTGGACTCGCTGGAGGGCCGCCGCGCGCAGCCCCGGCTCAAGCCGCCGTTCCCGGCGGCCAAGGGTCTCTACTCCGCGCCGACCTTGGTGAACAACGTGGAGACCATCGCGACCGTGCCCTCCATCGTCACCGGCGGCTCGGACTGGTTCCGCTCGATGGGCCGGGAGAAGTCGCCCGGCCCGAAGATCTACTCGATCTCCGGGCACGTCGAGCGGCCCGGCCAGTACGAGGCCCCGCTCGGGATCACGCTGCGCGAGCTGCTGCACTTCGCCGGCGGCATGAAGGACGGTATCCCGCTGAAGTTCTGGACTCCGGGCGGCTCGTCCACGCCGCTGCTCACCGCCGAGCACCTCGACGTGCCGCTGGACTTCGAGGGCGCCGTGGAGGCCGGCTCGCTGCTGGGCACCACCGCTCTGATGATCTTCAACGAGACGGTGAGCGTGCCGTGGGCGGTGATGAAGTGGACCGAGTTCTACGACCACGAGTCCTGCGGGAAGTGCACGCCGTGCCGGGAGGGCTGCTTCTGGCTCGCCAAGGTGCTGCGGCGGCTGGTGGCAGGCGAGGGCTCGCCGTCCGATGTGGACACCATGCTCGATGTCTGCGACAACATCCTCGGCCGGTCGTTCTGCGCGTTCGGTGACGGTGCAGCCAGCCCGATCACCAGTGGGATCCAGTACTTCCGGCAGGAGTTCCTCGACCTGTGCCTTGCCCAGCCCGACGTACCCCGCCCGGTGCAGCAGGCCGAACTGGCAGGAGCCGCCTCATGACGCTGGCAGCAGAGGCCGGCAGCCGCCCCGTTCCGGAGGGCTACGTCCGGCTGACCATCGACGACCGCGAGGTGGACGCCCCCAAGGGCGAGCTGGTGATCCGCACCTGCGAGCGGCTGGGGATCATCGTCCCGCGGTTCTGCGACCACCCGCTGCTCGACCCGGTCGCCGCCTGCCGGCAGTGCCTGGTCGAGGTCGAGATGGGTGGGCGGCCGATGCCCAAACCGCAGGCCTCCTGCAGCATCACCGTCGCCGACGGGATGGTGGTCCGCTCCCAGCACACCTCGGCGGTGGCCGACAAGGCGCAGCAGGGCGTGATGGAGCTGCTGCTGATCAACCACCCGCTGGACTGCCCGATCTGCGACAAGGGCGGTGAGTGCCCGCTGCAGAACCAGGCGATGTCCAACGGCCGGGTCGACTCCCGCTACGTCGAGACCAAGCGGACCTTCCCCAAGCCGATCGCGATCTCCGAGCAGGTGCTGCTGGACCGGGAGCGCTGCGTGCTCTGCGCGCGCTGCACCCGGTTCTCCGAGCAGATCGCAGGCGACCCGTTCATCGAGATGCTGGAGCGCGGCGCCCAGCAGCAGGTCGGGGTCGCGCAGGACGCGCCCTTCCAATCCTACTTCTCGGGCAACACCATCCAGATCTGCCCGGTGGGGGCGCTGACCAGCGCGGCCTACCGGTTCCGCTCCCGGCCGTTCGACCTGGTGTCGACCCCCGGGATCTGCGAGCACTGTGCCTCGGGCTGCGCGCAGCGCACCGACTGGCGGCGCGGCAGGGTGCAGCGCCGGCTGGCGGGCAACGACCCCGAGGTCAACGAGGAGTGGAACTGCGACAAGGGCCGGTTCGCGTTCGTCTACGCCCGCGCCGAGGACCGGATCACCCGCCCGCTGGTGCGTGACGCCGGCGGGGTGTTGCAGCCGGCGTCGTGGACCGAGGCCCTGCGGGTCGCCGCCGAGGGGCTCATCGCCGCCCGTGAGCAAGGCGTCGGCGTGCTCGCCGGGGGGCGGCTGACCGTCGAGGACGCCTACACCTACGCGAAGTTCGCCCGCGTCGCGCTGGGAACCAACGACGTCGACTTCCGGGCCAGGGCGCACTGTGCCGAGGAGCTGGAGTTCCTCGCCGCGCACGTCGTGGGTACCTCACAGGACGCGGTCAGCTACGCCGACCTGACAGCTGCGCCGGCCGTGCTGTGCGTGGCGTTCGAGCCGGAGGAGGAGTCGCCGATCGTCTTCCTGCGGCTGCGCCGCGCGGCGCGCGACCACGGCACCCGGGTGCTGCACATCGCGAGCTGGAGCAGCCCTGCGGTGCGAAAGACCTTCGGCACCCTGCTGCGGACGCCGCCCGGCGGCGAGCCCGCGGCGCTGGACTCGCTCGACGACGACGCGACCGGTGCGCTGGGTGCCGAGGGTGCGGTGATCCTGGTGGGGGAGCGGGCCGCCGAGGTCCCCGGGCTCTTCTCCGCCGTGGCGCGGCTGGCCACGCGCACCGGTGCCCGGGTGGCCTGGGTGCCGCGCCGGGCCGGGGAGCGGGGGGCGCTGGAGGCCGGTGCCGTCCCCACGTTGCTGCCCGGCGGCCGCCTGGTGACCGACGACGCGGCACGCGCCGAGCTCGAGGCCGCATGGGGTGTGCCCATGCCGGCCACGGTCGGTCGCGACACCTCCGGGATCCTCGCCGCCGCGGCGTCCGGGGAGCTGGGTGGCCTCGTCGTCGGCGGGGTCGATCCTGGCGACCTGCCCGACCCGGAGCTCGCCGAACGGGCGCTGGCCGAGGTGGGTTTCCTGGTCAGCCTCGAGCTGCGGCACAGCGCCGTCACCGCCCACGCCGACGTCGTGCTGCCGGTCGCGCCCGCGGTGGAGAAGGCGGGCTCCTACCTGAACTGGGAGGGTCGCCGTCGCGAGTTCGGCACCACCATCTCCGGGCAGGTCGGGTCGATGCCCGACTGCCGGATGCTGGACAGTCTCGCGGTGGAGATGGACGCCGATCTGTTCACCCAGACCCCCGCAGCGGCGGCCGCCGACTTCACGGCGCTGCCCCCGCACTCCGGTGCGCGCTCCGGCGGCCCGCAGCTGCCCGCACCCCCGGCCTCCCGCCCGGGTGCCGGGCAGGCGTTGCTGGCCACCTGGCGGCGGCTGCTGGACAACGGGTCGATGCAGGACGGGGAGCCGCACCTGGCCGGTACCGCCCGTGCGGCGGTCGTGCTGCTGTCCGGCGCCACCGCCGCGCAGTTCGGCGTGCGCCCCGGTGGCGTCGTCACGGTCGCGACCGATCGGGGTATGGTGACGCTCCCCACCGAGATCGCCGACCTGCCCGACGGGGTGGTGTGGCTCCCGGCCAACTCGGGACCCGCTACCGTCCGGCGCAGTCTCGGCGTGGGCCACGGCGCGCTCGTCACGCTCATTACACCGGTGCAGAGGTACGGCCTGCATCGCGACCCAGGGCTCGCGGAGGAGCAGGGAGGCCAGCCATGACCAGTGGCGAGGTGCTCGCCGACGACCCGTTGTGGCTCGTGGCGGCCAAGGTCGTGGTGATCTTCGCCTTCCTCATGGTCATGACGCTGTTCATGATCTGGTTCGAACGCCGCGTGGTCGGCCGCATGCAGCACCGTCCCGGCCCCAACCGGGTCGGCCCTTACGGGCTGCTGCAGTCGCTCGCCGACGGGTTGAAGCTGGCGTTCAAGGAGGACATCCGGCCGGTCCTGGCCGACAAGTGGGTGTACATCCTGGCCCCCGTCGTGTCCACGATCCCGGCGTTCGTGGCCTTCTCGGTGGTCCCACTGGGTGGCCAGGTCACGATCTTCGGCGAGGAGACGCTGCTGCAGGTCGCCGACCTGCCGGTCGGAGTCCTCGTGGTGCTGGCCTGCTCCTCGATCGGGGTGTACGGCATCGTGCTCGCCGGGTGGTCGTCCGGATCCCCCTACCCGCTGCTCGGGGCGCTGCGGTCGGCCGCCCAGGTGATCTCCTACGAGATCGCGATCGGGTTCTCGGTCATCGCGGTCGTCCTCTACGCCGGCTCGCTGTCCACGTTGGACATCGTGCTGGCGCAGGGCGAGCAGTGGTGGTTCGTCTTCCTGCTGTTCCCGAGCTTCGCGATCTTCTGTGTCGCGATGGTCGGCGAGACCAACCGGGCCCCGTTCGACCTCCCCGAGGCGGAGTCCGAGCTGGTCGGCGGCTTCCACACCGAGTACTCCTCGCTGAAGTTCGCGCTGTTCTTCCTCTCGGAGTACGTCAACATCATCACCGTCTCGGCGATGGCCACCACGCTGTTCCTCGGCGGCTGGCAGGCGCCGTGGCCGCTCACCGAGATCGCCGGCGGCATGTTCAACACCGGCTGGTGGACCTTCCTGTGGTTCATCAGCAAGACCCTCGTGGTGCTGTTCGTCTTCGTCTGGCTGCGCGGCACGCTGCCCAGGCTGCGCTACGACCAGTTCATGAAGGTGGGCTGGAAGGTGCTGGTCCCGGCAAGCCTGGCGTGGATGGTGCTGGTCTCCGGCGCCCGCGTGCTGCGCAACACCCAGGTCACCACCACCGAGTTCCTGATCGGCGGCGGTGTCGTGCTCGGCGCGCTGGTACTCGTCGCGCTGCTGCTGCCGGATCGGGCGACCCGGGAGGAGGGGGAGGCGGTACCCACCGCCGGGTCGGACTACCCGTTGCCGCCGCTGGACCTCGCGGTGCCCGCGGTGCCGCGCCGCCAGGCTGCCGTCACCGGCGGCGCGGCAGGCGGGCAGGACCACCGGCCCGCCGCCGTCACCGCCGGCTCCAGTGAGGAGGACACCGATGGGACTGCTTGATCCCGTCAAGGGTTTCGGCGTCACCTTCTCGACGATGTTCAAGAAGGTCGTCACCGAGGAGTACCCCGAGGTCATGAAGGTCACCGCACCGCGGTACCACGGCCGCCACAAGCTCAACCGGCACCCGGACGGGCTGGAGAAGTGCATCGGGTGCGAGCTGTGCGCGTGGGCCTGCCCGGCCGACGCCATCTACGTCGAGGGCGGGGACAACACCGAGGAGGCGCGTTACTCTCCCGGCGAGCGTTACGGGGAGATCTACCAGATCAACTACCTGCGGTGCATCGGCTGCGGGCTGTGCGTCGAGGCGTGCCCGACCCGCGCGCTGACCATGGTCAACGACTTCGAACTGGCCGACGACAACCGCCAGGACCTGATCTGGACCAAGGAGGAGCTGCTCGCGCCGTTGCTGGCCGGGATGGAGCAGCCGCCACACCCGATGCGGCTCGGCGAGACCGAGCAGGACTACTACGTGGCAGGCCCACGGCTCGAGCCGCAGGTCGGTGCGGTCGGCGAGGAGGAGCAGTGAGCGTGCTGACCACGCTGCTCGCCCAGGTCCCCGTCCCGTCGGACTCGGTGGGCACCGGCGAGACCGTGGCATTCTGGATTCTCGGCACGCTCGCGCTGACCGGGGCGCTGGGGATGGTGCTCGCCCGCAGCGCGGTGCACTCCGCGCTGTGGCTGGTACTCACCATGCTGTGCCTGGGTGCGCTGTACATGCTCCAGCAGGCGCCCTTCCTGGGCTTCGTGCAGATCATCGTCTACACCGGTGCCGTGATGATGCTGTTCCTGTTCGTGCTCATGCTGGTGGGCCGGGAAAGCTCCGACGCGGTCATCGAGGTGCTCCGGGGGCAGCGGGTCGCGGGTCTGCTCGCCGGCCTCGGATTCGTCGGGTTGCTGGTCGTCACGCTTGGCCGGGCGTTCACCGAGGTCACCCCGGCGGGTCTGCTGCAGCAGAACAGCACCGGTGGCGGCAACGTCGCGAACCTCGGCCGGCTGCTGTTCACCGACTACGTGTTCCCGTTCGAGCTGACCTCCGCGCTGCTCATCACCGCTGCGATCGGTGGGATGGTACTGGCTTTCACCGACCGTGACCGCAAGCCGCCGGCCCAGCGGGCGATGGTCGAGGCCCGGATCCGGGGTGATCGGCCATCGCCGCTGCCGGGGCCCGGGGTGTTCGCCACCGGCAACTCGGTGGCCACGCCCGCGCTGCTGCCGGACGGCTCGGTGGCGCCCGAGTCGCTCTCGGACATCATCGAGGCCACCACGCGAGACACCCTCCGCTCCGACGTGCGCGGCGTCGCGGGCGAGCCCGACTACGGTGCGCGGGCGGTGCGCGGTCCGGAGCCGCCCACCGGCTCCGACCAGGAGGCGGGCCGGTGACCCCGACCTACTACCTGCTGCTGTCCGCGCTGCTGTTCTCGATCGGCGCCGTCGGCGTGCTGGTGCGGCGCAACGCCATCGTGGTTTTCATGTGCATCGAACTGATGCTCAACGCGGTGAACCTGAGTCTGGTCACCTTCGCCAGGATCAACGGCACCCTGGACGGCCAGATCATGGCGTTCTTCGTCATGGTGGTGGCCGCCGCCGAGGTCGTCGTCGGGCTCGCGATCATCATGTCGATCTTCAAATCGCGCCGCTCGACCTCGGTCGATGACGCCAACCTGCTGAAGTACTGAGAGGACGGTCCGTGAGCGAGGTGCTGCCCGCCGAAGGGCTCGCGCAGTACGCCTGGCTGCTGGTGGCGCTGCCCGCGCTGGGCGCGCTGGTGCTGCTGGTCGGGGGCCGGCGCACCAACGCCTTCGGCCACCTGCTGGGCTGCGCGACGGTGCTGGCCGCGTTCGGGTACGGCCTGGCGCTGTTCACCCAGACCGCGGGGATGCCCGCCGAGGAGCGCACTCGCGAGCTCGACCTGTTCACCTGGTTCGGCGTGCAGGCGCTACAGGTCGACTTCGGGATCCGGCTCGATCCGCTGTCGCTGGCCTTCGTGCTGCTCATCACCGGGGTGGGCGGGCTGATCCACGTCTACTCCATCGGCTACATGAGCGGCGACGCCGACCGGCGCAAGTTCTTCGGCCAGTTCAACCTGTTCATCGCGGCGATGCTGGTGCTGGTGCTCGGCGACAACTTCGTCTCGCTCTACCTCGGCTGGGAGGGCGTTGGCCTGGCGTCCTACCTGCTGATCGGCTGGTACCAGGGCCGGCCGTCGGCGGCGACCGCGGCGAAGAAGGCCTTCCTGATGAACCGGGTCGGCGACGTCGGGCTGGCGCTGGCGATCTTCCTGCTGTGGCGCGACCTGGGTACCGTCCAGTACACCGAGGTGTTCGCCCGTGCCGGGGAGATCGACGGCGCGACCATGCTCGCGATCACGATCCTGCTGCTGCTCGGGGCCTGCGGCAAGTCCGGCCAGTTCCCGCTGCAGGCCTGGTTACCCGACGCCATGGAGGGCCCCACCCCCGTCTCGGCGCTGATCCACGCGGCCACCATGGTGACGGCCGGGGTCTACCTCATCGCCCGGTGCAACCCGCTCTACGACCTCACCGCGACCGGCCGGCTGATCGTCGCGGGCATCGGGGCGATCACCCTGCTCATCGGGTGCATCGCGGGCTGCGCCTACGACGACATCAAGAAGGTGCTCGCGTACTCAACGGTGAGCCAGATCGGCTACATGATCCTGGCCGTGGGGCTCGGCCCCGCCGGTTACGCGCTGGGCATCTTCCACCTGCTCACCCACGGCTTCTTCAAGGCCGGGCTGTTCCTCGGCGCCGGCTCGGTGATGCACGCGATGCGCGACGAGATCGACATGCGCCGGATGGGCGGGCTGGCCCGGTACCTGCCGATCACGTTCGTCACCTTCGGGCTGGGCTACCTGGCGCTGATCGGGTTCCCGTTCACGTCCGGCTACTACTCCAAGGACGCGATCATCGAGGCCGCGTTCGGTGAGGGCGGCTGGGAGGGCTGGACCTTCGGCGGGATAGCATTGTTCGGGGCCGGGCTCACCGCGTTCTACATGACGCGGCTGCTGCTCATGACCTTCTTCGGCGAGGAACGCTGGCGGGACCTGCGCACCGAGGACGGGCAGGAATACCACCCGCACGAGTCGCCCCCGGTGATGTGGGTGCCGATGGTGCTGCTCGCGCTCGGCTCGGTCGGCGCCGGGTACCTGCTCTACACCGGCGATGTGCTGGTCGGCTGGCTGGAGCCCTCACTGGGCCCGCTGGTCGAGAGTGAGGTGAGCGTCGTGCCGCATGAGCTGGTGCCGCTGCTCACCGTCGCGATCTCGGCGCTCGGCGCGCTGGTGGCCTACCTGGTCGTCGGGCGGCAGCGGGTGCCGGTGGCCCGTCCCGTCCGGGTGTCGCTGCCGGTACGCGCGGCCCGCGCCGACCTCTACGCCAACGCGATCAACGAGGCGCTCATCGCACGGCCAGGGACGTGGGTGACCCGGGCGCTGGTGTACGTGGACAACAAGGGTGTCGACGGCCTGGTCAACGGCACTGCGGCGCTGCTGGGCGGGACGTCGGGCCGGGTGCGCAGGTTGCAGAGCGGCTTCGTGCGCACCTACGCCCTGGGGATGCTCGGAGGGTCGGTCCTGGTGATCGCCATGCTGCTGGTGGTGAGCTTCTGATGGGAGACCAACTGATCGGAAGCGGCGCGATCGCGGGGGGCTACCTGCTGCTGGCGATGTTGCTGGTCCCGCTGGCCGGCAGCGCGGCCGTCGCGCCGCTGCGGTCGGCACCGCGGGCGGCGAAGAGCGTGGCGCTGGTGTTCGCGCTCGCCGAGCTGGCGCTGGCCGTCCGCGCCTGGTCGGTCTACGTGCCCGGCGGCGATCGGCTGCAGCTGGGGTTGTCGGTGGAGTGGATCCCCGCGTTCGGGGCCAGCTTCGCGCTGGGCGTGGACGGCATCGCGCTGGTGATGATCGTGCTGGCCGCCCTGCTGGTGCCGGTCGTGATGGGCGCGTCCTGGGAGGAGAAGCTGCCGGAGGGTCGCACCGCGGCGGGCTTCTACTCGCTGCTGCTGGTCATCCAGTCGATGATGATCGGCGTCTTCGCCGCAACCGACGTGTTCCTGTTCTACCTGTTCTTCGAGGTCATGCTGGTGCCGATGTACTTCCTCATCGGCCGGTTCGGTGGGCCGCGGCGGCAGTACGCGGCGGTGAAGTTCTTCCTCTACTCGCTGCTCGGCGGGCTGGTGATGCTCGCCAGCGTGATCGGCGTGTTCGTGGTCAGCTCTGACCGGCTGGGCGAGGGCACGTTCGAATGGGCCGCCCTGGTGACCATCGCGCGCGACGTCCCGGAGAGCACGCAGATCTGGCTGTTTCTCGGCTTCTTCCTGGCGTTCGCCATCAAGGCGCCGCTGGTGCCGCTGCACACCTGGCTGCCAGACGCCGGTGCCGAGGCGCCGGTCGGCGCGGGTGTGCTGCTGCTCGGGGTGCTGGACAAGGTGGGCACCTTCGGGTTCCTGCGTTACTGCCTACCGCTGTTCCCCGATGCTTCCCGCCGCCTCGCGCCGATCATTCTGGTGCTCGCGGTCGCCGGCATCCTCTACGGCGCGCTGCTGGCCGTCGGGCAGTCGGACATGAAGCGGTTCGTCGCCTACACCTCGGTGGCGCACTTCGGGTTCATCGCGCTGGGGATCTTCGCGTTCTCCACGCAGGCGCACGCCGGCGCGGTGCTCTACATGGTCAACCACGGCATCACGACCGGGATGCTGTTCCTCGTGCTGGGCATGGTGCTGGCCCGCGGCGGCTCGCGGCTGATCGCCGACTACGGCGGGGTGGCGAAGGTCGCGCCGGTGCTCGCGGGCATGTTCCTGCTCGCGGGGCTCGCCTCGTTGTCGCTGCCGGGCACCAACTCGTTCGTCTCGGAGTTCCTGGTGCTGGTCGGGTCGTTCCCGCGGGAGCCGGTCTTCACCGTCCTGGCGACCAGCGGCATCATCCTTGCCGCGCTGTACGTGCTGTGGATCTACCAGCGCACCATGACCGGCCCGCTGCGGGGGGCCGCCGTGCTGGTGGACGCCCCCGGCGCCGCGACGGACCCGGACCTGCAGCAGGCACGTGCGCGCGCCCGGTTCCCCGATCTGTCGGTTCGCGAGGTCGTGGTGCTCACGCCGCTGGCGGTGCTCATCCTGGTGCTGGGCCTCTACCCGCAACCGGTGCTGGAAGTGATCAACCCATCGGTCGTGGCGACGCTGAGCGAGGCCGGCTTCAGCGATCCGATGCCCGCGCCCGGAGTCGGTGGACAGGGAGGCAACTGACGTGCTGGCCCCACAACAGCTCCCGCACGCCCAGTCGACGTCGGCGCAGTCGACGTCGACGCTTGCCCAGCAGTTGGACGCGCCGGCGATCGACTACGGCGCCGTCGCGCCCGTGCTGGTGATTCTCGGTGTGGCCTGCGCGGGTGTGCTGGTCGAGGCGTTCATCCCGCGCCGCCAGCGCTGGTCGGTGCAGGTGACGCTGACGCTGCTCGGGCTGGCCTGCGCCGGGGTCACACTGGGCCTGCACCTGGCAGGAGACCGTCGTGACTCCGTCACGCTGGCCGGGACTGTCGCCGTGGACGGGCCGGCACTGTTCCTGTGGGGCACGCTGCTCGCGCTCGGGCTGGGCGCGGTGCTGCTCATCGCGGACCGCTCGGTGGAGCCCGGCGGGTCGTTCGTCGCCGACGCCGCGGTGCGTCCCGGCACCGCGCAGGACCGCATCCAGGCGTCCGAGTCCGATATGCAGACCGAGGTCTTCCCGCTGTTCCTGTTCTCACTGGGCGGGATGATGGTCTTCACCGCGGCCAACGACCTGCTGACGATGTTCGTGGCGCTCGAGGTGCTCAGCATGCCGCTGTACCTGATGTGCGGCCTGGCGCGGCGACGCCGGCTGCTGTCCCAGGAGGCGGCCGTCAAGTACTTCCTGCTCGGTGCGTTCGCCTCGGCGTTCTTCCTCTACGGCGTCGCGCTGCTGTACGGCTTCGCGGGATCGGTGACCCTCACCGACATCGCGCAGGCCTCCGGCGGCACCGACCGGTCGGACACGCTGCTGTTCGGCGGGCTGGCGATGCTGGTGATCGGCCTGATGTTCAAGGCGTCGGTCGGGCCGTTCCACACCTGGACGCCCGACGTCTACCAGGGGGCCCCGACCCCGGTCACCGCGTTCATGGCGGCCTGCACCAAGGTCGCCGCGTTCGGCGCGATCCTGCGGGTGCTCACCGTGGCGTTCGAGGCCACCCGCTGGGAGTGGCGCGGCGTCCTCTGGGGCATCGCGATCGTGTCCATGGTGATCGGCGCGGTGCTCGGGCTGACCCAGACGGATGTCAAACGGATGATCGCCTACTCGTCGGTGGCGCACGCGGGATTCATCCTGGTCGGCGCGATCGCGCTCACCGAGGCCGGCCTGTCGGGGACGATGTTCTACCTGCTGGCCTACGGGTTCACCACGCTGGCGGCCTTCGGCGTCGTTACATTGGTGCGTGACCCCGACGGCGAGGCGACCCACCTGTCGCAGTGGGCGGGGCTCGCCAAGCGTTCCCCGCTGACCGCCGCGGTGTTCGCGTTCCTGCTCTTCGCGCTGGCCGGCATCCCGCTGACCAGCGGATTCACCGGTAAGTTCGCGGTGTTCTCCGCCGCCGTCGCCGACGGGATGGCGCCGCTGGTGGTGGTCGCGCTGGTGGCCAGCGCCGTCGCGGCGTTCTTCTACCTGCGCGTCGTCGTGCTGATGTACTTCAGCGAGCCTGCGACCGACGGGCCCACGGTGAGCGTGCCCGGTGCGTTCACCACCGCGTCGATCACACTCGGTGTGGTGGTCACGCTGCTGCTCGGTGTGCTGCCATCGTTCGCCCTGGACTGGGCCGCGCTGGGAGCATTCGCCTCCTGAAGCCGCCGGCGAGGGAGGTGAGGGCCGCATGAGTCGATCGACGAACGACCGGGTGGTTGGCGTGGAGCTGGCCGACCCTGCGCTGCGGGCGGCGCTGGAGCACGGCCTGGCGGAGGTCGAGGAGCTGCTGCGCCGGGAGGTGCGCAGCGAGTTCCACTTCCTCACCGAGACCTCGCTGCACCTGGTCGACGCTGGGGGCAAGCGGTTCCGGCCGATGCTCACCCTGCTCGCGGGCCAGTTCGGGGCTGCCGAGACCCCGCAGACCTCGCCCGACGTGGTGCGCGCCGCCGCCGTGGTCGAGCTGATCCACCTGGCCACGCTCTACCACGACGACGTGATGGACGAGGCGACGATGCGCAGGGGCGCGGTGAGCGCCAACGCGCGGTGGGACAACACGGTGGCCATCCTCACCGGCGACTTCCTTTTCGCGCACGCCTCCCGGCTGGTGGCCGATCTGGGCCCGGAGGCGGTGCGGATCATCGCGACGACGTTCGCCGAGCTCGTCACCGGGCAGATGCGCGAGACCCTCGGACCGTCCGAGGGCGCCGACCCCGTCGAGCACTACCTCGCCGTGGTCGCGGAGAAGACCGGTTCGCTCATCGCCACGGCGGGCCGCTACGGCGCGATGTTCTCCGGCGCGCCGGAGGGGCAGGTGGCGGCGCTGCGCCGGTTCGGCGACGCGATCGGCACCGCGTTCCAGATCTCCGACGACATCATCGACATCGCCTCCCCGGCTGCCGAGTCGGGCAAGACACCGGGCACCGACCTGCGCGAGGGCGTGCACACACTCCCGATGCTTTACTCGCTGGGTGAGCCCGGTCCCGGTCCCGACCGGTTGCGCGAGCTGCTCTCGGGGCCGGTCGCCGACGACGCACTGGTGGACGAGGCGCTGGGGCTGCTCCGCGGCTCCGGTGGTCTCGAGCGGGCCATGGGCACCCTGCACTCCTACGCCGAAGCGGCGCGTGCCCAGCTGGCCGTGCTGCCGGACTGTCCCGCCCGCGATGCGCTCTCCTCGCTCACCGACTACCTGGTCGCCCGGACCGGCTGACCCTGCTCGTGTGCCACGAAGGACGCCTTCGCCCACCTTGTCGGGTGAAGCAGGGCGCGGCGACCCGTGTGGCTCCTGGCGCGGTGCCCGGACGGGTGATATGACCCGTGCACGTCGACGCCGGGTGGAAGGAGCGCGTCTTGAGGTGGCTGGCCAGGTGGATATGTCGACACCGGATGCTGTCGTTGCTGGGACTGGCGCTCACCGGGGCGGCCGTCGCGCGGGTGCGGTCCCGGGCAGGCGCACCGCAGGGCACCCCGACCAGTACCGCGGCGCTGCCGCCGGCGCACCCGCAGGCGCCGCTCCCGGCGCCGGTCCGGCGATCGGTACCGGTCCCGCCTTCGGCGCCGGGGGCCGCAGCCGTCCAACCGGGCCCGTACCCGGGCTCGGCGCTGCCGTCGGGGGACGGCTCCGCGCCGTCCCCCGAGTACACGGTCAAGTGCAAGGAGGGGTCGAAGCTCTGCCACTCGCCGTCCTCGCCGTACTACAAACGCACCAAGGCCGAGGTGTGGTTTCGCACCGAGCAGGACGCCGTCGCGGCCGGTTTCCGCCCCTGGTCGCGCAACCGTTGAACCCCAGGGTCGTGAATGATTTCGGTAGCCAGGCCTACCGAAAT
>JBOHGT010000157.1:0-1647 GCA_050700385.1 Pseudonocardiaceae bacterium
GCGGGCCGCTCCGGGGAGTTGTACCCGGGTGAGCCGCGCTACCAGCGCGCCCATGAGGCGGGCTGCTGGGGCTGGATCGCGGACACCTACCGCCGGTTCACGGAGGCCACCTGAGCCGCAGCTGACAAGATCAACCGTCCTGCCCGGTCGTCCCGGGTGGGGCGGTTGTCTGTGTGTGGCCACCGGGCCACCGGCCCCGCCGGGTGTGTGATCGGCGCCACGCGGGCAGGGGGTAGGCTGCCCGCACGCTGGCATCATGGGTGGTGACGGGAGGTACGGGAGCGTCATGGCACACATAGACCCGGAATGGTGGGACCTACCGGAGTTGAGTCGTGCGATAGCGCGGCACGACTTCAAGACACTGTTCGGGTATCTGATGCGCCCGGGTGATGGGATGTCGCAACGGGATCTGGCAAGATTGCTCAACCGCTCCCAGTCCGAAATACACGAGATCGCCAAGAAAGACCGCAAGGTTCAGGTGTATGCCACCCTTGTCGATCTTTGCGGACGGTTGCAGATACCGCGCGGGCGCATGGGCGTAGCGTATGATGTGGCAGTAGACGCGGATGTGGAGACAGGGGAGGACCCGCGCGACGACGTGCCGGACAACGGTCCCGGTGAGACGGAGCGTGAACTAATGGAACGGCGCCAGTTTGTTGGGAACGCGGCGGCTCTGCTGTTCGGAAGTCCCGTCTTCGGGGAGGTCACCGAGTTCGTCATTCCACCGACAGGTACTCCACCCTATGCGCGCGCCGGAACATCGGACATAGCTCGGACAAAATGGCTGACGTCTGTATGCTGGCGGCTCTTTGGCATTCACGGTGGGGGGAGCTGCGCCGATTTCATCAAGCGGGAGCTTCCGGGCGCCTACCGGCTGCTGAGCGCGCCCGGCATGCGCGACAAGGTGAGACTTCCGCTGTTCATGGCGGTAGCGGAAATGCATATGGTCGCCGGGTGGGCAACGGCGGACACGGGGGATTTCAGGACGGCGCGGGCGATGTTCGCCCGCGCGCTGAAGATCGTCAAACAGGCATACAAGGACCAGCCTCGAACACGGATCTACAGTGATCAAAACTTGGAGTATCACGGCCCGGAAGGCCGGGAGGTTCAGTCCCTGATAGCGGCGATACTGATATTTCAGGCTCACCTGTACGGCGCCACAGGCGCCGCGCAGGACATGCTGAAACTCGTTCAGCTAGCAGAGTTCGTGGAGCCTCAGGGACTTACTACGTCCGAGGCGGCGATTCACAGCGCGTGGGGGCACGCGCAACTAGACGAGAAGCCGCTTGCTTCGGTAGCCGTGAAGGAAATCACCCGGGCGCAAGACCTGTACGCGAAACACAAGACAGAGCAACCGTTGCCACTGTGGCTTGCGGACTACAATACTTCGGGGCCGGTGGCTGTCACAGAGTCGACCTACCGAGAACTGGCGACACGAGTAGATGACGCCTACTTGAGCAAAGCCGTTCCAGCGTCACTGGCGGCTATGCCACCCGAAGCATCGGCTTCTCAGATACTTCTGAACAAATCACGAGCCGCTGAACTACACTTCAAGGCGGGCGACATAAAGAATGGACTACAGCTCGCCGGGGACGTGGCAAACACGGCCGATGGCCTATGGTCTACGTCGTGGTGGGTACGAACGGC
>JBOHGT010000158.1:0-4462 GCA_050700385.1 Pseudonocardiaceae bacterium
ATTTCGGTAGCTATAGCTACCGAAATCATTCACGAGGCTCCGGCGGTAGAGCCTATGCTCGCCCGCCGGGGGGCATGGACTGGCGAGAGGTTGCGATGGACGTGTTGCTGGTTATGGTGCTCGTCGCGGTACTGGCGCTGATCGGGGTGGTGGTGTGGCGCGCCGTGCGGCGGTCCCGACCGGTTTCGCCCGAGCCCCCCGACGCCCCGACCGACCCGCTGGCCAGCCATGAGGGCGTCACCGACGTGCGGACGCTGCGGGCCGGCGACATGGTCGACTACCAGGGCACGCTGTACTTCGTGCGGGGCTCGCTGCGCCTGACCGAGGGCGGGTACAGCTGGGACGAGCACTTCCTCGACGACGCCCGCGGCGCCCGCTGCTGGATCTCCGTGGAGGAGGACCCGGACCTCGAGGTGGTGCTGTGGCGCGAATCCGACGCCGTGACGGAGCCGGCCGGAGAGGAGATGGAGGTCGACGGCGCGCGCTACCACCTTGCCGAGCGGGGCAGCGCCCGGTACCGCTCCGAGGGCACCACCTCGGTCGCCGAGCAGGGCAGCGTGGAGTACGCCGACTACGCCGGGGACGGCGAACGCTCGCTGAGCTTCGAGCGGTTCGACGGTGGGCGGTGGGAGGCCGGGCTGGGCGAGGCCGTGGTGCTCTCGGCGCTGCGCGTGTACCCCGCGGGCAGTACCCGGTCGTGAGGACCCTGATCGCGACGCCGTTCGCCGACTCCCGCGCCGCGGACCTCAGCCTGGCACACGGGCTGGAGCGGCTTCCCGCGTTGGGCACCCATCAGGTGGAGCTGCCGGGGTCGGTAGTGGAGCTGCGGGTACTCGGCGCCTCGCACCAGGTCGTGGCCGAAATCGCCGGCGTGACCTGGTCGGAGACGGTGGCCTGCCTGGGCGACGCCGACGCCGTGCTGCCCGGGCGGCACGAGACCAGTGATGGCAGGCTGCACGCCCGGTTCTCCGCTCGCTGCACAGAGGTCACGCCGGCCGTGTTGGACGGGCGGGTGGGTGCGCTGCGCCGGCGCTGCGAGGGCAGCCCGGACGCGCTGATCGGCACCTTCCCCGGCTCGCCGCTCGCGGTGACGGCGCTGCTGGCGCTACCGGAACCCGGCGGTGCCCGCTGGTGGAGCTGGCACGTCTACCCCCGGACCGGCGAGCTGGTCGAGACCGCCAGTGTGGTGAGCGCGCGATGAGCCTGCGGGGCAAACTGCTGGTAGCGGGCCTGATCGCCGCCGTCGGAGCGGTCGCGCTGGTGGTGGCACTGACCAGGACTGGTGGCGTCCGGGGCTACCTGGCCGACACCTTCACCCGCGTCTCGGGCAGCGGGCAGTCCGTGGTCTACCGGGCGCCGGACAAACCCCGGTCGGTCTACGACCAGATCCGATCGCGGCACCGTCCGGCGGACACGCTGGTCGACCCCAGCGGCTACTACCTGCGTTACTCCGACGACATCGTCGCGGTGACCGCGAACGGGGCGCGCGGTTCCAGGATCTACCTCGACGACGAGGACCGCGGTTACCAGCACTGGTTCCCCATCATCGGCGGCTACTGGGGTACCTACCGGGGACCCGGCGAGGGCTTCCGGGGCGGCGGACCGGGGTCGGGCAAGTGAGCGTCCGGCGGGCTACCGCAGTCGTGGCGGCCGCGGCCGTGCTGCTGCTCGCAGCCGCTCCGCCCGCGGCCGCCGACGTCGTCCTCGACCCGGCCGACGCCGAGGACCTGGCGGGAACGCTCGCCGACGCCACCGCGGCGCAGGGCGTCTGCTACGGCTGGACGGTTCGTGTCGACGACCAGGGCACCGGCTCGGACAGCGGCACGAGTACCGGATCGAACTTCGGCCCCGGCGTGTCCCTCGCGAGCCGGTCGGGGTCCTGCCCGCGGCAGGTCGAGTTCGTGGCGGCCATCACCTACACCAGCGAGTCCTCCGAGTCCGAGGACTCGGTATCCTTCCAGGTCACCAGCACGACTCCGGGGAGGCCGGACCCCGGTGCGCTCACCGACCTCGGCATCATCGACGACGACTCCCTGGCCGGCGACGCCGTCGACGCCGCGGTGGCCAGGGCGGTGACGGCGCTCCCGCAACTGGCCGCCGACGCCGGTCTCGCGCCCCCGTTGGTCGCCACCCCGCGCACCAGCGCCCCGCCGGACGTGGGGTCGCTGTCCGACGACCCCGGGTCGGACTACTTGCGCCGCGCCGGCGGCCTGCTCGCCTTCGGGCTGGTGCTGCTCGTCGGTGGCCTGGCCTTCGGCGGCGTCGCGCTGGCCACTTCGCGGCGCGCGCCGCGACCCCCACCCCCGGCACCCGGCTGGCCCCCGCCCGACATTGACCGGCCGTCCCCCGGCCCACCCCCACCGCAACGCTGAACTGGCCCCAACAGGGCCGAAGGAGGAATCAGACGCATGCTGTCCTCGATCCCCGCCGAAGTGGGCATCGCGGCCGCCTACGGGGTCATCGGGCTGGCGCTGATGGCGCTGGGCTTCGTCCTGGTGGACGTGCTGACGCCCGGCAACCTGCGCGAGCAGATCTGGCTGCAGCGCAACCGCAACGCCTCGATCCTGCTGGCGAGCAACCTGCTCGGGGTGGGCATCGTGGTCACCACGGCCATCCTCGCCAGCGAGGACTCGGTGGTCGGCGGGCTGGTGTCCGCCGCGGTCTACGGGGTGCTCGGCCTGGTGCTGATGGGGCTTTCGTTCCTGGTGCTCGACGCGGTGACCCCGGGCAGGCTGGGCGCGATGCTGATGGACGGCACCCCGCACCCGGCCACCTGGGTGAGTGGCGCGGCGCACCTCGCGGTGGCAGCGATCGTGGCCGCCGCGATCTACTGACCGGCGATGGGTTCCCCCGGCATGCTCGCCGAGCCCACCCCGGCGCCACCGGCCGCGCGGTCGCGGGCCGCCAGGGTGGGACTGCTGTTCGCGACGTTCGTGTGCGCCGCGTGCGGGCTGGTCTACGAGCTCGCCCTCGTCGCGCAGGGCTCCTACCTGCTCGGCGACTCGATCACCCAGGCGTCGGTGGTGCTGGCCGTCATGGTGTTCGCGATGGGGCTGGGTTCGCTCGCCGCCAAACCGCTGCAGCACCGGGCCGCGGTGTCGTTCGCGGCGGTGGAGGTGGCACTCGCGCTCGTCGGCGGGCTCTCGGTGCTGGCGCTGCACGCCGCGTTCGCATGGTGGGACCTCTACTGGCCGGGGCTGGTCTCGATCGCGCTCGGCGTCGGGGCGCTGATCGGGGCCGAGATCCCGCTGCTGATGACACTGCTGCAGCGGATCCGCCGCCAGGACGCAGGCTCGGCCGCGGCCGACCTGTTCGCCGCCGACTACGTGGGGGCGCTGATCGGCGGGCTGACCTTCCCGTTCCTGCTGCTGCCGCTGCTGGGGCAGATCCGCGGCGCACTGCTGGTGGGCGCGGTGAATGCGCTCGCCGGAACCGTCGTGGTGCTCGGCCTGTTCCGGACGTCGCTGCGCCGGCGGGATCGGCTCGCGGTCGGTGCGGCCACGCTGACCGTGCTCGCGGTGCTCGGTGTCGCCTTCGCCGCCGCGCCGGCCTTCGGTCGCTCCGCACGAGCGGAGCTCTACGCCGACCCGGTGGCGCACGCCGAGACCAGCCGCTACCAGGAGATCGTGCTCACCCGATCGGCACCGTTCACCACCGGACCCCACGACCTGCGGCTGTTCCTCGACGGCGATCTGCAGTTCTCCTCGGTCGACGAGTACCGCTACCACGAGGCGCTGGTGCATCCGGTGATGGCCGGCGCGCATGAGCGGGTGCTGGTGCTCGGCGGCGGTGACGGGCTCGCGTTGCGGGAGGTGCTGAGTTACCCCGGGGTGCGCGAGGTCGTCGAGGTCGAACTCGACCACGCCGTGGTGCGGCTGGCCCGCACCGAGCCCCGGCTGGCCGCGCTCAACGGCGGGTCGCTGGACGACCCGCGGGTGCGTGTGGTCATCGAGGACGCCTTCCGGTGGCTGCGCAGCGCGAGCGGGGCCTTCGACGCCGTCGTGGTCGACATGCCGGACCCGGACGCCACCGCCACCGCGAAGCTGTACTCCACCGAGTTCTACGCCCTGCTGCGGCAGGTGCTGGCACCGGGCGGGCGCGTCGTGGTGCAGGCCGGCTCGCCGTACTTCGCGCCCCGTACCTTCTCCTGCATTCTCGCGACCGTGCGTTCCGCCGGCCTGGGCGCCGTGCCCTACCACGTCGACGTCCCCAGCTTCGGCGACTGGGGATTCGTGCTGGCCGCCGCGGACGTAGCGCCGCCGCTTCGGGTGGACCCGCCGGGGCCGCTGCGGTTCCTGGACAGCGACGTGCTGCGTGCCGCCGCCGTGTTCCCCACCGACCGCGAACCGCAGCCGTCGACACCGTCCACGCTGGACGATCCGCGGGTGCTCCGGCTGGCCGGTTCCGAGTGGCGCGCCTACTGAATAGGTGGCTCTTCAAGTACCGCCAACCGGAGGTTGGC
>JBOHGT010000159.1:0-10525 GCA_050700385.1 Pseudonocardiaceae bacterium
CGAACAGCACGACCGGTGACCGCCAGCCGGGGCCGCCGACGCCCGCCTTCTCGAACGTGTCGCCGAACACCGACACGAGCCGCCCGTCGGGGGCCGTGACGGTCACGCCGAGGTCGGTGCCACCGACGCCGAAACGGTCGGTGTGGCCGGGCCCGGTCAAATTCTTGATCTTGCGCGCAACCGGCACGTCGTCTCCCTTCGGGTTCAGCCATGAGGTGGCTCGGGATGAGCCGCTCGACGTAGCGGCGCAGGGCCGCTGTGACAAGTCGAACCTCATGAGTGACGAGGTCGGGGACGCCGTCTTTAGTACGAGTGCGGGCCGGTCACGCGCGGCCCCTTACCCGGAGAACACCCGGCTCAGCCACGCCTGCCAGGCCTGTGCGGCCTCGTCGCCGTTCGCGTCCTCGGCGAAGAGGTGGTGGCCCACGGCGATCTGGCCGCCTCCGCCGTGGAACCGGTACAGCCCGTCGCTGCCGCGTACCCCCAGGAACTCCCGGAACTGCGGGACGGCGTAGTCCACGACGCCCTCGATCGGCGCGAGCCCCTCCGGTGTGAGCCGCACCCGGTCCCCGTTGCCGACCGGACCGGTCAATCCGAGCCCCTCGGTCACCACCGTCCAGGAATCCTGCCCCTCGGCCGCCTTGGGTCCCCCGGCGTGGACGTAGGTACCGGGCCGTCCGGTGAAGTACTTCAGGTATTGGCCGAGCGTGTGCAGGTACATGTCCCAGCCGTGGCTCGTCATGTCCTCGTACTCGGCACCCCAGTCGTCGCTGAGAAACCCACTGTGCACGAACCGAAGCACGGTGCTGCCGCCCTCGCGTCCCTCGATGAGGTACTCCATCGCATGGAACGACCCGTCCGCGCCCTCATCACCCCGGTACGCGAGCCGCTTCGGCGGGTACCAGGCGGTGATCGTGGACTGCTCGGAGAAGTCGCCGACGGTGAGCGTGATCGTGCCGCCCGCACGCGGCTCGACCTCATGGGGTCCCATGAACCATGAGGAGATGCCGGGGCCGGTGGCGATCGCCTCCCACACCTGCTCGGGGCTCGCGTCGAGCTCGACCTCCTTGTGCAGCTCGAATTCTCGGGACATCTCAGGACTCCTTCGCCTGTGGGTTTTCACTCGGATGGGGTGGGACACTCGGGTGGACGGCGAGGACCACGCGGTGGTCCCGTCCGCCTTCTGCCTGCTCGTCGTGGTACTTGCCGACCAGCGCGGTGACCGCGCTGGCCAGTTCCTCGGCGAAGGCGGCACGTTCGGCCGCCGAGGCGAACCGCACCTGGCCGTCCAGCGCGAACGTCGCGACCCGCTTGCCGGCCTTCGCCGCACCGGTGACGAGGTCGCCGACATCTCCCACCAGCCGGGCCGCGACCGCGAGCAGCCAGCGCGCCGACAGCCGGTCCGGCGAGCGGGCCGGATCGGGCGCCACCGCGGCGAGCGCGGTCGGCGAGATCACATAGGACACCGCCGTGGCGCGCAGCACCCGCTCGGTGACATTGCCCTTCTTGCGCTCTTCCACCAGCTCGACCAGCCCGTGCCGCTCCAACGCCCGCAGGTGGTAGTTCACCTTCTGCCTCGGCAGGCCCACCCTGGCGGCCAGCATCGTCGCCGAACCGGGCTCGGCCAACTCGGCCAGCAGCCGGGCCCGCACCGAGTCCAGCGAGACCCCGGCCGCGGCCGGGTCCTCGATCACCGTCACGTCGAACATGCCAGCCACGATCCCACCGAAAGCTAAGTTTGTCAAGAACTATGAAGTCGTCGGTACTATGCTCTCCGTGATATATATTGACAAAGCATCACTTTACGTACAGTATTATTTTTGCGATGAGGGACGTCCTGTACCTGGAACAGATCGAGCAGGCCGAGACCCTGCTCAAGCCGCAACGCATCGAGGTGCTGCGGCAACTCGCCGAGCCACGTTCGTGCACCGAGGTCGCCACGCGCCTGGACCAGACCCCGCAGCGGGTCTACTACCACGTGAAACGCCTGGTGAACGCGGGTCTGGCGGCCCAAGTGTCCGAGCGGCGGGTGCGTGGCATCCACGAGGGCATCTACCAGGCGAGCGCCCGATCGTACTGGCTCTCGCCGCGTCTCGTCGGCCGGATCGGCCTGCGCAAGACACAGGACGAGCTGAGCCTCGGCTACCTGCTCGACCTCGTCGAGGAGATCCAGGCCGACATCGCCGCACTCGACCGGACCGCGCCCGAGCTGCCGTCGGTCGGCGTGACCGGTGAGATCCGGGTACGGCCCGAACAGCGCCAGGAGTTCCTGGACGATCTCCAGACCGTGCTGCAGGACCTCTTCAGCCGCTACGGCGGCGCGGAGGGTGACGCCTTCCGGCTGGCCGTGGCCTGCTACCCCAAGGGAGAACACCATGAGTGAATCAATGACGCTCCGCGCGCGCCTGGCGGTGCCGATCAAGGAAGTCCACCACGCCCTGACCGACGCCGGAGCGTTGCGCAGCTGGCTCGCGGAGCACGCCGAGATCGACCTGCCGCACCGGTACGAGTTCTGGGGCCGCTACACGCCGGAGGGCGACGCGCCCCATCAGCGCCCGCTGCACGTCGACGACCACACGGTGCGCTTCTCGTGGCTGCTCGACGGCGAGGACACCACCGTCGAGATCGGCCTCGAGGAGGAGGAGGGCGCCCTAGCGGAGGGCACACGGTCGACCATCCTGACGCTGTCCCAGACCCACATTCCCGGCTGGGAGGACATGATCGCCGAACACGGCATCCGGAGCGTGCTGCCCTCGTTCTGGTCGTTGGCGGTCGCGAACCTGGCCGACCACCTCGAGGGCCGCGAGCTGACGCCGATGTGCGACTTCACCTCCCCGGACATGCGGGAGCAGATCCTCATCGGCGCCCCACCGGACGCGGTGTTCGACTCGCTCATCGACCCCGAGAAGTTCCGCCAGTGGTTCGGCACGAACATCGAGATCGAGCCGTACGTCGGCGGGCGCTGGGCCATGGGCAGCTTCGAACTGGACGACGCGCCCGCGAAAATCGTCGAGCTGGAACCCGGCCGCAAGATGACCCTGGCGTGGGAGGGCATCGTCGCCGCCTGGGAGCTGGAAGACTCCGATGGCAAGACGCGGCTCACCTTCGTGCAGAGTGGCTTCGACGAGATGAAGCCACCCTACGGCGCATGGATGGGCTGGCTCAGCGGCGTCGCCGAGCTGCGCCGGTTCCACGAGCTGAGCGACTGGCGCCCCGTGTCGCTCGCGTTCACCGCGCCGGGCATGCCGGAAGGGATCATGGCGACCGACTGACCGGGTGTCGTCAGTGAAGGGCACTTTCACTGCATCCGACGCAGTGAAAGTGCCCTTCACAGCCCTTCTAGGCGGGCCCGCGTCCCGGTTGCGGTTGACCGGTGGGCGCGCAGCAGGTGGGGTGATCTCCGTGGCCAGGCGTGTGGTGGTGATCGGCGGGGACGCAGCCGGGATGAGTGCGGCCTCGCAGGCGCTGCGGCGTGCCGGGCGGGACGCGGTGGATGTGGTGGCTTTCGAGCGCGGCCACCACGTGTCCTACTCGGCCTGCGGCATCCCGTACTGGGTCGCCGGCGATGTCGACGGCCCGCACGCGCTGGTCGCCCGCACCGCGGCTGAGCACCGCCGCAACGGGATCGACCTGCGGCTGCGCACCGAGGTCACCGCCATCGACCTCGACGCCCGCACGGTGACCGCGTGCGAGCTCGACGGGGGAGCGAGCGCCACGGAGGGCTTCGACGATCTGGTCGTCGCCACCGGCGCGGTGCCGGTGCGGCCGGACCTTCTCGGGGTGGACGCCCCGGGCATCTACGGGGTGCAGACCCTCGATGATGGCGCCAACGTGCTGGACGGGCTGGTGCGGCGGCCGCAGCGCGCGGTGGTGGTCGGCGGCGGCTACATCGGCGTCGAGATGGCCGAGGCCATGATGCGTCGCGGGCTGGCGGTCACGCTGGTGGACCGGGCGCCCGAGCCGATGACCACGCTCGACCCGGACATGGGCGCCCTGGTGCGCAAGGCGATGGACGGCATGGGCATCACGGTGCTCACCGCAACGCCGGTGTCCGGGTTCGAGACGCGAGCCGATGGCCGGGTGGCGGCTGTGGCCACCGGCGACGGGGCGCTGCCCGCGGACATCGTCGTGCTGGGGCTCGGGGTGCGGCCGAACACCTCGCTGGCCGGCGCGGCCGGGTTGCCGTTGGGGGAGTCCGGTGGCGTGCTGACCGACCGGCGGATGCGGGTGCCCGGCCACGACGGCGTGTGGGCCGGCGGTGACTGCGTCGAGGTGTTCCACCGGGTGTCGCAGCGGCGGGTGCACGTCGCGCTGGGCACGCACGCCAACAAGCACGGCCGGGTGATCGGGACGAACCTGGGTGGCGGCTACGCTGCCTTCCCCGGCGTGGTCGGCACCGCCGTGAGCAAGGTGTGCGACCTCGAGATCGCCCGCACCGGGCTGGGCGAGACCGAGGCTCGACGAGCCGGATTCGAGCCGGTGAGCGTGACCGTGGAGTCGACGACCCGCGCCGGCTACTTCCCCGGCACCACCCCGATCACCGTCAAGATGATCGCCGAGCGCCGCACCGGGCGGCTGCTCGGCGCCCAGCTCGTCGGCCGGGAGGGCTCGGCCAAGCGGGTCGACGTGTGCGCCGTCGCGCTGTGGAACGAGATGACCGTCGAGGAGATGGCCGGGCTGGACCTCGGCTACGCTCCGCCGTTCGCCCCGGTCTGGGACCCGGTGCTGGTGGCCGCCCGCAAGGCGGCCGATGCGGTGTGAGCAGTAGTCAGGACTGTGGCGTGCCGTTCGGGGCGATGTTCCTGAAGCCCGTGTAGGGGACCAGCGCTTCGGGGATCGCGACCGAACCGTCCTGCTGCTGGTGCTGCTCCAGCAGCGCCGCGAGCGTACGGCCGATCGCCGAAGCTCCGTCTCCACCTTCTCCTGCTCGGCCTCCGTCGCCCGAACCTGCTCCTTCAGCTCACGGGCGCGCGCCTTGAGTTCCGCGGCGTCGCCACCCGACTTGGCGACCTTGCCGACCTCTCGAGCGACGCGCCTGGCCTCGGCACGCATCTCGTCCGCGGCCCGGATCGACCTTTCCGCTGCGTGTACAGGTTGTCCACCGCGGCGAGGTCGAGGGAGTAACCCCTCCGGGCAAGCCTGCGCACAGCCTCGTCACCGAGGTCGAGCAACGCCCGGGCATCATGCATCGAGAGCCTTTCGTTCTTATGCGGGCTTCGCGCGCGTCTCCGATCTCGGGAGTTGTAGCACGTCGGTGACCGCGAGCCCCACGATCCCCGCAACCACCACCCCGACCTCGAGCTCCGCCACCGTCACCCCGCCGATGCTAGGTGGCGCTGATCTCGCACTGCGTCCGAAGGTGGTCAGGGGTCTCACTGGGGTCCCACTTCGCCGACGGGCTTGCCTGGCGCCCGGCGGCGCTCCAGGATTCGGTCACGATCGGCGATCGGGCGGGCACGGGATGGGAGCACCATGGGTGGCCAGGGCGGGAACGGCGCGTTGCGGGCGCTGCTGGACGAGGCGGAGATGAGCAACACCGGGCTGGCGACCGCGGTGGTCGCCGCCGCCGCCCGCGAGGGGAAACACGTTGGCACCAGCACCACCTCGGTCAAGCGGATGCTCGATGGCTGCCAGCCGCGCTGGCCCATACCGAGGCTGGTCGCTGCGGTGCTGTCCCGGCGGCTGCAGCGCGAGGTCAGCATCGCCGAGTGCGGGTTCCCCGACCGCACCCCGGCCGGGGAGGACCCTTATGACGGGCTGTGCTGCTCGGGCACACTGGAGGGCACGGTCCGCACGGTCGTCGAGTTGTCAGGACGGGATATGCGCAGACGGAGGTTCCTGCTGGGGTCGGCGTTCAGCGCGGCGGCGTTCGCCGAACCGGCGCTGTTCGCCCTCACGGTGCCCCCGGCAGACAGCACCGCCCGCGCGGCGGGCCGGCGGGTGGGCATGGCCGACGTGGAGATCCTCACCGAGCAGGTCACCCACCTGCGCCAGCTCGATTGCCATTACGGGTCGGGGCGGGTCCGTGTGCAGGTGGTCTCGCTGCTGCACCGCGAGGCGAACCACCTCCTGCACGGCAGCTATTCGGACAAGACGGGCAAGGCCTTGCTGACTGCCGTCGCGCAGGCCGCCAACCTGGCCGGCTTGACGGCGGCTGACGTGGGTCGGCACTCGCTGGCGCAGCGCTACTACATCCAGGCCCTCGACCTTGCCATGAGGGCAGGCGACCGGCTCCTTGCGGCTGACGTGCTGAGCGAGATGAGCCGCATGACACTTTTGATCGGGCAGAACGCGCTGGCCGACCACGACACACTCCGGCACGGACGCCAGGCCGTGGCACTCGCCCGTGCAGGGCAGACCGTCGCCCAGGGCACGGCAGCGCCGGCGCTGGGTGCCGAGTTGCACGCGCTGGAAGGACGCGGGCTTGCCCTGCTCGGCGACGCCAGCGCGGCTCACCGGGCCGTGCTGGAGGCCGAACGCCACTACGAGCGCCCCCGTCCCGACGACGAGCCACCGTGGACGGGCTTCTACACCCAAGCCGCGCTCGCCGCAGACCTCGGCCGCTGTCTCAGTAACCTCGGCGAGCCCGCACAGGCCGTCAAGCTGAGCACCGCAGCGTTGCACGACTACGAGCCCTGGCGGGTCCGCGGCCGGTGCCTTGCACAGACCGACCTCGCCATCACCCACCTGCTTGGCCGCGACCTGGAGCAGGCCGCCAAGTTCGGCCGTGATGCGCTGCGCACCGCCGCCGAGGTCAGCTCCACCCGCACCCTGGACCGGCTGCGCACCCTGCAACGCCAGGTGCAGCCGCTGCGGTCCGCCTCGCCGTACATGGTCGACCTCGACGAGCGGATCACCAGCTTCCTGGCACACCCCAGCCGGCGGCACCACGACAGCGACCTGTGACGAGCAGCCGTCTCCACGTCGACGCCCCGCACGGGAACTCTGTGACGATGTGCGTTCTTTCGGTTACTTTGGGACATGAGCCGCGTGCCGGTTCGTTCTGATCAAGATTGAGGTGCGTGTGATGGACGCCAACACCGTAGAGCCCGGCTCGGAGCAGGCTACTCGAGTCGTACGAGCGGCCGGAGTTAACTGTGGTCGGTGAGTTCGGCGAGGTCACCAGGGGCAGCAACAGCCGGGAGCATTCAGACGGTGGGGCTCGCCTGCTGCTGGCCGTGACACGGCAGCGACCGCATCGCATTCGCCGGGTGCTGCGCGCACTGCACCATCACACGAGACCAGCCAGTCCCGCCGCCGCCCGTCAGGCTCACATGATCGTGACTAGCGTGAGCCTGCGGTGCTCGAGCAATCATGGTTGCCTGCAGCGCTCGCTGGCAATCGTCCTGCTGTGCCGCATGGCTGGCCAGCGGGTGACCTGGCGAGTGGGGTTCCGCTCACCACCTCCACAGTCACACGCCTGGGTCGAAGCCAACGACCGCCCGGTGGAGGAGCTCATCGACCCGCACCAGATCTACACCCCAGTGATCACCGTCTGATGCTTGATTCGACTTGGCCACAGCGCGTGGGAAGGACTCCAGTGTCCGAGACTCTCGATGACCGGCTCAAGACATTCGCCGCTTCCCTACTACGAGAAGTCGGAGCCATCCACTCGGCACCGATCGAGGAAGCATTCGCAACTGTTCACCGGCACCGCTGTGTTCGCAGCTTCTACCACTACCGGGACGTCATCGACGTCCCCAAGATCGTCGGCCCGGTGGGGAGATCCTGGACCTCATTTACTCCCACCAGGCGCTGCTGACCAGCAAAGGCGTCAATGGCGATCCATCGTCGTCCTCGTCAGCGACCCCATTGATGGCGCGGATGCTCAAAGCCCTCGATCTTTGCCCTGGAATGCGGGTGCTGGAGATCGGCGCGGGCAGCGGCTACAACGCCGCCCTGATCACTACCATCACCGGCGCACCCGTCGTCACCGTCGATGCGGGCAAGAACACAGCCCGCGAAGCCGCCGAATCCATCCACCTGCTCGGGCTCGACGATCGAGTGACCGTACACCACAGTAACGGCTACCTCGGCGCACCCGACGAAGGACCGTTCGACCGGATCATCGTCACCTGCGGTATCGCCGGCATCCCGCCCCGCTGGTTCGACCAACTCACACCGGACGGGACGATCCTGGCCCCGATCACCCACGGCGGCGTCCACCCGATCTTCACTGTCCGTCCTGGCACACCTCCACGCGCCGAGGCACGCCTGTGGGCGGACTTCATGACCGCCGCTGGACCGTTGGGACCGGCGATCCTGTTCCGCCACGATCCCGCCCAAGCCATTCCCGCCAGCCCCCTGACACGTTTCCCCGAGATCAGCCCGGCCCTGACGGCAGCCGAGTACAACGACCTGTGGTTCTTCCTCGCCATCCGCGACGAAGCCACCACCCGCGCCTACCCGGCAGACGACGCTCTGGACCTCAGCCAAGGTATGTGCGCGTTGGTCGACCCCTACCTCGGCGTCGCCTGGACCCGATACGACGGCTCCATCGTCACTCCCGAAGGTCAAGACGACACCCTTCGCCTGCACCTGACCGACTACACCCGAAGCTGGCACGACCTCGGCAAACCACGGCTGTCCACCTGGAATTGCAAGCTGGTCACGACACGCACCGCGAACCCGCTGTACCTACCCGACCATCGCACCTGGACCTCTTGATGACGCGTGACGCGTGGTCATGCGCGCCGCTGGCCGCGCGATGCCGACACGGCACGTTCAGGCCGGTCGGCCCGAACGCGGTAGTCCGATCGGCATGCGGAAGGATCGCTCGACCAGGGGAGGCGAGGTAACTCATGGTGATCCGGGCACGATGACGTAGTGTTCGGCGATTGACTTGCTTACTCTGAGTGCATGCACAGCTACTGATGCGCTAGCGGCAGAGACGACCAGGAGGAGCGACGGGTGGCGAGGCTGACCCTGCCGCAGTTGGAGCGGCACTTGTTCGCTGCGGCGGACATCCTGCGCGGCAAGATGGACGCGGCCCAGTACCAGGAGTTCATCTTCGGGATGCTGTTCCTCAAGCGTGCCTCGGACCAGTTCGACGCGGTCCGTAAGGGGGTTGTCGCTCGGCAACTCGGACTCGGCCGCGCGCAGACCAACGCCGAGAAGATCGCGGAGATGCCCGGCTACTACAAGAGTGGGCAGTTCTTCGTGCCGGAGCAGGCGCGGTGGTCCCGCATCACCGATCAGGCCCGCGAGGCGAACTCCGGCGATATGATCAACAAGGCACTCGCCGCCTTGGAGGAGGCCAACTCTCCGACGCTCGACGGCGTGCTGGAGCACATTAGCTTCACTCGCAAGGTCGGCAATGCGCCGCTGTCCGATCTGACCATCCAGTCGCTGATCGACCACTTCGGCCGGTACCGGCTGCGCAACGAGGACTTCGAGTTCCCCGACCTGCTCGGGCACGCCTACGAGTACCTGATCGGAGAGTTCGCCGACGAGGGCGGCAAGAAGGGCGGGCAGTTCTACACCCCGCGTGCCGTCATCCGGATGATGGTCCGGCTCGTCGACCCGCAGGAAGGCCAGTCGGTGTATGACCCCTGCTGCGGGTCGGGCGGCATGCTCATCCTCGCCAAGACACACGTCGAGGAGCACGGCCAGGCCGCGTCCACGGTGGCGGCCTACGGCCAGGAAGACAACGGCGGCGCCTGGGCGATGGCCAGGATGAACATGGTGCTGCATGGCATCACCGACAGCAGCCTGGTCCACGGCGACACGCTGGCCACGCCGGGACACGAGAGCGAGGGCGGCGAGCTGCGCCGTTTCGACCGGGTGCTGACCAACCCGCCGTTCGCGCAGAACTACCGGCGCAAGGGCATGGCACACCCCGAGCGGATGAAGTACGGCTGGTGCCCGGACTCCGGCAAGAAGGCCGACCTGATGTTCATCCAGCACGTGCTGGCCGTGCTGGAGCCGGATGGTATCGGTGCCTCTGTCATGCCCCACGGCGTACTCTTCCGCGGTGGCGTGGAGAAGGACATCCGCCAGCAGATCATCGAAGACCGCCGGCTGGAAGCGGTGATCGGAGTCGGGCCGAACGTCTTCTACGGCACCGGCATCCCCGCGTGCGTCCTCGTGCTGCGCGGCACGGACGGCGTACCGGAGGACAGGCGCGACGGCGTGATGTTCATCAACGCCGACCGCGAGTACGCCGCGGGTCGGGCGCAGAACCACATCGAGCCCCAGCACGACGAGAAGATCGTGACGGCGTTCCGCGAGCGCCGGGACATCCCCGGGTTCGCGCGGGTCGTGCCGATCACAGAGCTGGCAGGCAACGACTACAACCTCAACATCCGCCGCTACGTGGACACCACCCCACCACCGGAACCACAAGACGTGCGAGCGCACCTGCACGGTGGTGTGCCGAGGTCGGAAGTCGCGGCCAAGGCCGAGCACTTCGCCGCCTACGGCATCGACGTCAGTCAGTTGTTCGCCGAGCGGGATGCCGACTACTACGACTTCCCGGCGGAGGGGCACGAGACGGTGGCCATCCGCATCCCTGAGCTGGCGGCAG
>JBOHGT010000160.1:0-11426 GCA_050700385.1 Pseudonocardiaceae bacterium
GCACAAGCTGCTCCAGCCTGGTGCGCGGGAGCGGCCCGGCGCCTGCCATCCTCATCACCCTCCACGCTGACCTGAGCACGAAACGTGGTGCACGGTACCGAACTCGCTGCGCCGAGAGCCGGTTGGCAGCCCAGACGCCCCCAAACGTCCGAAAATGTCCGGCCACCGTCCATGATCGTCGGTTTGACGTCCACCGCGATCACGGCACCATAACCACGTGACTGCACCCAGGACTACGAATATCGACTCCGCCCACCAGACCGCGCAGGCTGACGCGCTGCGCGAGGCCTTGGTTGACAAGCTCGTCGCGCAGCGCGCCGAACTGAATGCTGTCCTGTCGAGCGAGGTCGAGGCCGCGCTGCGCACGGTGCCGCGGCACCTCTTCGCGCCAGGGGTGCCGTGGGAGGCCGCTTACGCCAACGACACCGTGCTCACCAAGCGCGATGAGCACGGCATCACTATCAGCTCGGTCACCGCACCATGGCTGCAGGCCATGATGCTGGATCAGGCACAGCTCGCCTCTGGCATGCGGGTTCTGGAGATCGGCTCGGGCGGTTTCAACGCGGCGCTGATCGCGGAGCTGGTCGGCGAGCAGGGGGAGGTCACCACGGTCGACATCGACCCGGAGGTGGTGGATCGGGCCCGGCATTGCCTCGCGGCAGCGGGCTATCGGCGGGTCACCGTGGTGCTGGCGGACGCCGAGGGCGGTGTGCCCGACCACGCCCCTTTCGACCGGATCATCGTGACCGCCGGGGCCTGGGACATCCCCCCGGCCTGGGTGGATCAGCTCGCCGAGGGCGGGCGGCTCGTCGTTCCCCTGCGCATGCGCGGCCTGACCCGCTCGGTCGTGTTTGAGCGCGAAGGTGGGCACCTGGCGAGCCGGGCCTACGAGCTGTGTGGCTTTGTCCCGATGCAGGGCGCCGGAGAGCGCCGGGAGCGGCTGGTCCTCCTCGACGGGGAAGCGGTCGGCCTTCGGGTGGATGACGAGCAGCAGGTAGACGCCGATCTTCTGCGGGAGGCGTTGTCCCAGCCGAGGGTGCAGGCATGGTCGCAGGTGATGCTCGGTAGCGGCGAGCGGTTCGATGGCCTCCACTTGTGGCTGGCCATCACCCTGCCGAATTTCGGCCGCCTTACCGCGCAGCGGGAGGCCGTCGATCGCGGCATCGTCGCTCACGCCTGGCCCTTGGGTGTCCCGACGGCCGTGGAGGGGGAAAGCTTCGCCTACCTCGGTCTGCGCCCGGTCACCCCCGACAGGCAGCAATTCGAGTTCGGAGCATACGGGCACGGACCAGCTGCCCAGAAACTCGCTAACCAGATGGTCCGGCATATCCAGTCCTGGGACGGCAGCAGCCTGAACGCGCGTATTGAGGCCCACCCAGCAGCCACCCCGGATGCGGACCTCCCCGAAGGTCGTGTCATCGACAAGAAGCACACCCGGATCGTGGTCTCCTGGCCCTGACGGCGGCGTCCGGACCGAGGCCAGATCACTCGGAACACCACCATCACACGAGGAGGATCCCTATGACAATCCAGACGCACGCGGTAGGGGCGGGCACTGTAATGCCGAGCCCTACGGCAGGGGACTCGGAATTCGATCTCGACGTCAGCATCGTCGAGTCCGGTCCGGTGGTCACCGAGCTGATGCTGAGCACCAGCGACAACTGTGGCCAGACCTGCGAAAGCGCCTGTAACAGCTGTTAGATCGTCTGATCCCGGCAAACCTGTCGACCCGGTGCCCGGGGTTGCTCCGCCAGCCCTGGGCACCGGCCCGGCCTTCCCGGTTCTGGGGGTGTTGCGGTTGTTCAGGTTCGTGGATGCGGCTGTGGTGCGGACCACCACCCATCCGTTCGGGTTGGACGTTCCGCCGTGGCCGGACCTTACTGGCAGTACGAGTGAGCATGTGGCGCGGTGGGTTCGCTGGCTGGAGCAGGTGTGGGCGCAGGACGCGATCGCGGCAGCTGTCGAGGTGGCCAGCCCGGTCTTGGCCCGCCGTGTCCGTGAGGTGTGTGCCGGGCGCGGGCAGCAGGCGCGCCAGGTACGGCGCGTTGTTGTGTCGGTCGTGCGGTACCTGTTGCGGATGACGAGCCGGGCGACGCCATTCGGCCTATTCGCCGGGGTGGCGCCGGCCCGCTTCGGTTCCGGACTGGCGGTGCGCTACGGCGAGGACCACCATGCCATGGCGCGGGTCGACACCGAATGGCTGGCGGGTGTGATCACGCGCTTGGAGGGGTGCTCAGAGCTGCGGCGTCGGTTGCCGGTCGTGCTGAACAACCTGTCATTCGTCCGCGACGGGAGGCTGGTGGTGGGCTGCCAGCAGCAGCCCGTCGGGCCGGGCCGGAGCGCTCCGGCGGAGGTGTCGGTGCGTCACACCAGGGCCGTCGAGACCGTCATGCAAGCCGCGTACTCGCCCCTCCGTGTAGGTGACCTGGGCGGAAAGCTGACGGCCGGCTTCCCCGGGACACCGGAGTCGGTGATCGAGGGGATGCTGGCCGAGTTGGTGGCTCAACGCATCCTGGTCACCAGCCTGCGCCCGCCCATGACGGCGACCGATCCGCTGGCCTATGTCATCGGAGAGTTGACCGCCGTGAGCGCAGGGGAGGTGCCGCGGGCGGCGCCGCTACTCCAGGAGCTGCGCGAGATCCACGCTGAACTGTCCCGGCACAACCGTGTGACTTCACCCGCCGTGGGACGTGACCTCAGAAGCGCCGTGTCGCGGAGGATGGCGACCATCTCCAGCACCGAGCGACCGCTCACGGTTGACCTCCGGGTCGACTGCACCCTGGTCCTGCCGCAAGCAGTGGCGCGCGAAGCCGAAACCGCGGCAGCGGCGCTCACACGCCTGACGCCGTATCCCTATGGCCCTCCGGCCTGGCGGGACTACCACGCCAGATTCCTCGAACGGTATGGGATCGGCGCCGTCGTCCCCGTCTCGGAGATCCTGAACGCCGACGCCGGGCTCGGGTTTCCCACCGGATACCGGGACTCGTGTCTGGAACTGCCTGAGTTGCCACTGTCCGAGCGGGATGCGCGGCTGCTGGTCTTGGCGCAGAACACCGTGATGGACCGCAGCATCGAAGTCGTTCTCGATGAGGCGGCCATCGCGGGTCTCATGGCTGAGGATTTCACCGCGGCGCAGGTGCAACCGCACACCGAACTGAGCTTCCGCGTTCATGCACCGACGCGGGACGCAGTTGATCGGGGAGAGTTCACTCTCGCCGTCGTTGGTGTGTCCCGTGCGGCCGGAACCACGACCGGGCGGTTTCTCGACCTTTTCGACCCCCGGGACCGGGACCGCGTGTTCGGCGCGTACGCGCAGCTTCCCACGGTAAACGACGACGCGCTGCCGGTACAGGTGTCGTGTCCGCCGCTCTACCCGCGGACCGAGAACGTCGCCCGCAGTCCCGCGATCCTGCCGCACCTGGTCTCCTTAGCCGAGCACCACACCGGCAGCTGCGTGATACCGCTGAACGACCTCGCGGTGAGCGGCGATGCTCACCGGCTGTACCTGATGTCCTTGTCGCGGGCGCGGCCGGTGGAACCCACGGTGTTCAGCGCTGTGGAGTTCACCAACGCCGCGCATCCACTCCTGCGGTTCCTCTGCGAGATCAGCACAGCGCGAGCCGCCGCGTGCGGCCCGTTCTCCTGGGGAGCCGCTCACCGGTTGCCGTTCCTGCCCAGGGTCCGATACCGGCGCACGATCCTGTCCCCGGCCCGCTGGCTACTGGCTGCCACCGACCTTCCGGGACCCGATACCCCGTGGCCGGAATGGGTGGCGAGACTGACGGACTGGCGGCACCGGGCCCGGATCCCTGATGCGGTCTACCTCGGTGCTGACGATCGTCGCCTCCGCCTGGACCTGGACGAACCGGCACACCTGCACCTGCTGCGATCCCACCTGGACCGCACCGGGCACGCCACCGTGCGCGAGGCACCGGATACCAGCGCACTCGGATGGCTCGACGGGCGTGCCCACGAGATCGTCGTACCCCTGGCGTCCACCAGCAAACCCGGGTGGCCCCCCATCCCTCGGCGAGCCACCCCGGTCCGCACGGTCAGCTGTGATCATGGGCACCTGCCCGGCAGCAGCGAGTGGCTGTTCGTGAAGCTCTACGCGCACCCGGACCGGCACGGCGCCATCCTCACCACCCACTTCTCCGGCCTGCTGTCCGTCTGGGATGAGCCGCCACAGTGGTGGTTCCTGCCGTATCGAGATCCCGAGAACCACCTGCGGCTGCGATTCCGGCTACCCGACGTCGAGGCGTTCGGCCCGGCCGCCCGGCGGGTCGGCGCCTGGGCCGCCAGCCTGCGGCGCCTCGGTCTGACCGGGAACGTGCAGGTGGACACCTACTACCCGGAGACCGGCCGCTTCGGCAGCGGCGCCGCGATGGCCGCCGCCGAGTCGGTGTTCGCCGCCGACTCGGCCGCCGCGATCGCGCAGCGGACACACACTGCCCGACCCGAGGCCGCCCACTCACTCGCCATCACCGCGGCCAGCCTTGTCGACCTGACCGTGTCGTTCCTCGGAGATGCCGGGGGCGGTATGCGCTGGTTGATCGACCACGTCGCCAAGGACCCGATCCCCGCCCCCGCCCGGGATGTCCACGACCAGGCGATCCACTTGGCGAGCCCGCGCGACCGGCGGGCCGCGATCCGTTCCCTACCCGACGGCGAGCACATCGCGACCGCGTGGGCGCGGCGACGCACGGCACTCGCCGCGTACCGCGAGACGATCACCGCCACCGGCGAGATCGACCCGAACTCGGTGCTGCTCGCTCTGCTGCACCTGCACAGCGTCCGGATGGCCGGAATCGCCCCGGAGGTCGAACGGGCCTGCCACCGTCTCGCCCGCGCCGCCGCCTTGAGCTGGACCGCCCAGGACCGCGGGGAGAAGCCGTGAGCGCGTCAACCCGCTGCGCGCACCCCGCAGCCGCCGCCGCGGAAGTGCTCTCCCGACGGCTCGCCTCACCCGAGCCGGTCCCCGTCGAGCAACGCTGGCAGGCCCAGTCGCTGGCCAGGGGTGCTGCGGGGATCGCGCTGCTGCACATCGAATGCGCCCACGCCGGCACCGGAAGCTGGGAAACCGCGCACAGCTGGGTGCAGGTGGCCACCCGCGAGGAGATCAGCGCCGCCGACACTGCCGGGCTGTACTTCGGTGTGCCCGCGATCTCCTTCGTTCTGCACGCGGCCGGCGCCGACGGGATCGCACGCTACGGCGCCGTCCTGGCGGGGATCGACGCCCACGTGAGCGCGCTGGCACACCGAAGGATCGACCTCGCGCGGCGGCGCGTCGACCGCGGCCAGCGCCCAGCCTTCGCCGAATACGACCTGCTGCACGGCCTGACCGGGATCGGCGCGCACCTGCTCGCCCACGCCCCCGGCGACGACGCCCTCGGCCGGATCCTGGCCTACCTGGTCCGCCTGACCGAACCGCTGCGCGTCGACGGCCTGACCCTGCCTGGCTGGTGGACCGCCCACGATCCCAATGTCACCACCTCAGCCGGCTTCCCCGGCGGGCACCTGAACCTCGGCATGGCCCACGGCATCGGCGGACCACTCGCTCTGCTCGCCCGGTGTCTGCGAGCAGGGATCACCGTGGACGGGCAGCCCGACGCCATCGGCGGTATCTGCGCCTTTCTGGATACCTGGCGCCAAGAAGGCGACGCGGGGCCGTGGTGGCCGCACTGGCTCACCCTCGACGAGCTGCGTGCGGGCCGAACCACCCAGCCTGGCCCGTTGCGGCCCTCGTGGTGCTACGGGACGCCGGGAATCAGCCGAGCCCAGCAACTGGCGGCCATCGCATCCGGCGACACCGCCCGCCAGCACCGAACCGAACACGCGCTCGCTGCCTGCCTGTCCGACCCCGCCCAGCTCGACCAGATCATCGACACCAGCCTGTGCCACGGCTGGGCCGGGCTGTACCAGACCGCCGTTCGCGCCGCCGCTGACGCGCTCACCCCTGCCCTCGTCGCGATCCTGCCGCCCCTGACCGAGCGACTCATCCGACACACCAGCACCGCACCGAGCCACCGCACCGGGCTCCTGGAAGGGGATGCCGGTCTCGCGCTCGCCCTGCACACCGCCGCCCGCGCCGCGCCGCCGATCTCCGGATGGGACACATGCCTGATGACCAACTGACCAGTGTGCCCGCCCCTCGCGTCGCAGGCCCGGTGTCGGCGAGCATCGCGCCGCAGGAGTTAGCCGACAGCGTCGTGGCCGTCCTCGCCGGCGTACCCCTGGATCAGGCCGCGGCCCGCCTGGGCCTGCAGCCCGAGGATCTCGCCGACGCCGTGGAGGTGTACCGCGCAGCCGGCTCCGCGGCGCTGCAGGCCCAGGCCGATCACTGCTGGTACCAGGTCCGCATCCAGTTCACCCACTGGGACACCGCCGAGCGCATCGCCGCTGCCGACCTCGCCCCGCGCTTGCGGCGCCTGGAGGACGCGGAGGTGGTCGCGGCGTGGTGGTTCATCCGCAAGGCGCCCTGCTGGCGGCTGCGATTGCTGCCGGGTCCCGCCGAGTCCGCTGCCGAGGCGAAGGCGTCCGTCAACACCGTCCTCGACGGCCTCGTCGAGGCGAGCCTGATCCAGCGGTGGTGGCAGACCAGGTACGAACCGGAGTCGGCCGCGTTCGGCGGACCCGCGGCGATGGATGTCGCCCACGCGCTCTTCCACGCCGACAGCCGCGCCATCCTCGACCATGCCCTGCGCCCCACCGCGGCCACCGAGGCGACCCTCGGGCGGCGGGAACTGTCGGTCCTGTTGTGCAGCGCCCTCCTGCGCGGCGCAGGGCAGGACTTCTACGAGCAAGGCGACGTCTGGCATCGCGTCGCCCAGCTGCGGCCCCCGCCCCCCGAGGTACCCACCGAAGGGCCGAAGGAGATGACCAGCGGCCTTCGACTGCTGATGACCGCCGACCTGCACCCCACCGGCGCACTCTTCGGCCCGGACGGGCCGCTGGCCTGCGCCGCCGGCTGGATAACCGCGTTCGACGTAGCCGGACGCGCCCTGGGGACAGCAGCCGCCGACGGAACGCTGCAACGAGGCGTCCGCGACACCCTCGCCCACCATGTGATCTTCCACTGGAACCGTCTCGGCCTGCCCGCCCGGACCCAGAGCATCCTCGCGCGGGCGGCGCGCGAAGCCGCCCTAGGCTGGCCGAACCCTTCACCCGGCGCCCACGCCCCTGGTGGCCGGTGATGTGGCCGAAGCCCGACAATCCCGACGTCATGGCGCGGATGCGCACCGCACACGCCCTGGCCCGCGCCGCCCTGGACGTCTCGCCCGCCGCGAACACCCACGAAGCCTGGGGCTGGCACGGCAGAACACTGAGCCAACCCGTCACCACCCCGCACGGTCCCGCATGGCTCCGCGTCGCCTGCGCCCCGACCGGACGAGTCGTCGCCACGTTCTGGGACGGCTCGATCGAGGCCGCGACAGCCATACCCGCATCGGTACCACGCCCCAGGCTGCGCCGCTGGCACGACTGGAACGATCAATGCTGGGAGTACCGCGCGGAACTGTACGACCATGCGCCCGCCCGCCCCGCCGCGACGTCCCCAGTCCTGACGACCGTGCCCGACCTCCCGACGGCATGGTGGGCGGCCCTACGAGTCACACTCGACGATATCGCTTCGGTCCGCACCAGCCGCATGACCATCCACCAATGCTTTCTCGACCACACCATGCCTCGGCTGCTCGGCACGCCCATCGACACCACGGCGCCGCGCCCCTGGACCACCGCCCACGGCGACTTCCACTTCGCCAACATCAGCGCGCCCACCCTGTGCCTCTTCGATTTCGAAGGCTGGGGCCTGGCACCAACGGGCTACGACGCCGCGATGCTCCACAACTACAGCCTCCTGGTGCCCCCCATCGCCGCTCGGATCCGCACCGAACTCGTCGAGATACTCGACACACCCTCCGGCCGCTTCGCCGAACTGGTCGTCATCACCGAGCTTCTCCACGCCGCCACCCGCGGCGACCACCTCGCGCTGGCCGAACCCCTACGTCGGCGCGCCAGTCTCCTCCTGGGACGGACAGTCCCAGCCCACATCTGATCTCAACGTGGAATCCCAGATCTTGACCCGGAAGAGTGGAGTGGGCTCTCTTGCCCTACATGTGGGTGGCGGGGGTGTGGTATAGGAGCTGGAGGTCGACCGGTCCACAGGCGAGCAGGACGGTGGCGAGTGCGGCCTGGGCGCTGTGGAAGCCGTAGGCGCGGCGGATGATGAGTCGTACCTTGTTGTTCAGGCCTTCCTGGCGTCCGTTGGACAGGCCACGGTCGATGGCTGCGGTGATACCGTCTCGGTGTTTCCGGATCGTGTGGGCCGTTTTGACGAACTCGGGGATCCGGCTGCGTTGCGCCTTCGAGCACCAGCGATCGAGCAAAGTGTTAGTGGTCTCGGTGTCCAGGTCACCGGCGAACACCGCGCGCAGGGACTCCTTCAGTTGGTAGGCCCGCCACAGTATCCCGCCGGATCGTTTTATCTCGCGCAGGGTGCCGGTCTGGTCGGCGGTCAGCTCATCGGGGTTTTTCAGCAGCGCCCAGCGGGCTCCTTTGTACTTCTTGGCGATCCTCTTGTCGCGAAGCCTGCGGGCAGACTGCCACGCCTGGCGGCGCACCGCGTCCAGGGCGTCGGTGGCCAGCTTGACCACGTGGAACGGGTCGAAGCACAGGGTTGCGCCCGGGGCGCGGGTACGAACCGACTCGGCGAAGGCAGGACCCAGGTCCATCGACACCGACTCGATCTTCTCGGCCGTATTCTCCGGTAACTCGTCGAAGAACGCATTCAACGTCTCGGTGTCCTTCCCGGCCTTGCCCCACACAATCTTTCCCGTCGCGTGATCAGACACCAACGTCAAGTAATGGTGGTTTTTCTTCCACGAGATCTCATCGACCCCGATATCGACCAGACCCGACAGCCGCCCAGAATCCAGCACTTCCCCGGCCACCCGCTGCGCAATCGCCCCCACCGTACGCCAGTCAATCCGCGCGAATCGACAGACCGTACTCTTATCGGTCTTCGTCACCAGCCACGCCACCAACTGCTCGAAATCCCGGGTGAACCCCGATCCCGGCCGCGCGAACGGCACCCCCTCTGAGACCACCCCCTGCTCTGGACAGCGCAACCGTCGCCGCCGCACCCCGATCCGACACACCCGACCAGCAAGATCAAGGTGCCGCCACGACGAGTCGACCTCCCGCGTGTCATAGCGGTGCGCCGTCCTAAACTCACAGTGCGGACAGACCAGCAACCTCCGGGTCAGACGAACCCGCACCCGCATCTCACCGCCACCCGGCTCTACCAGCCAAGACCCGGCATCAACCGCCGCGGGCCCTGGCAGGTCCAGCAGACGAGTCAGTAGGGTTGTAGCGCGCACGGGCGACTCCAGGATCGGTGCGTGTAGGAGCCTTCGAACCCAGATCACGCCCGTGCGCCCCACCCCACCGGCCACCCCGCCCATACCACACGCCTCCCATCCACAGTCATGGCAGTAGAGCCCTTAATAGCCACAATGCTAACACTGCCAACAGGCCAGCCGTCCCGATGGGAACGACACGCCACATGGCTGAGAATCACCGGATCGGATTAGTTATTTTCTTACGGCTACTTACAGTACTAGGATTCTCCGACAGAAGCCGATCGCCCGTCTGGACTTCGTGCGGAATGCGCACACCGTGCCGCCAGCGCACTGGAACATCCATACTGAGCGGGGCACTGTCTCGCGGCTACTGGGCCGTACAAACCCCCGACCATCCCGGAGTCCTTTCCGCCCTGTACTTCCGGTCGGCGGTGCCCGGATGCGCCCGTGCCGCGAGGACTTCCTGCAGTTCCTCGTCTACGAGTTCCAGATCGATGTTCTCCCGGATGCACCTGCCGTCCTGGCCGAGGGGCGCGAACGCTGGCGACGGCGGCAAATTGGCGTCCTCGTGCGTGACGCTCCGGATGAGGCGGTCCGCGTGCTTACGGAGTTGGGATACGCTGTCAGCCCTCCGGCGACGGGCGAGCACAAGTCGAACTCGGTGACTCTCCAGAGCTGGTAGATCCTCGGGTTGCACCGGCGAGCGCTTCTAGCGTCACTACGGCGTACCGACCATGCCCAGCATGCCGCCGCATGTTCCGATCCGCCGACGTCGGACAGCACCGGTGCCGGTCGTGTCTTAGCCACTCACTGGAGCTTGCTCAAGGTCTGGTAGATGTCCCGCGCCGTGCTGTCGCGGAAGCGGAGAACCTGTCTCAGGTCGGTTATGGCCCTTCGGGCCCACCACGACGTAGACCATACGCTCTCGGCCGTTCTCGCCACGTCCCCGGCGAGTTGCAATCCATTCTTGATATCGCCAGCCTTGAAATGTAGTTCAGCAGCCCGTGACTTGTTCAGTAGTACATCTACTAGGCATGGCGCCGTCTCGGGAGTGAACGCTGCCAGCGAGGCCGGAACGGCCTTGCTCAAGAAAGCATCATCTACTCGTGTCGCCAGCTCTCGGTATGTCGTTTCTGTGACTGCCACCGGTCCCGAAGTATTGTAGTCCGCAAGGCACGGCGGCAAAGGTTGGTCTGTCCTGTGTTTCGCGTACAGATCCTGTGCCCGCGTGATTTCCTTCACCGCTATAGGCACAAGGTGCGACTCCCCTTCTCCTAGCTGTGCATGTCCCCACGCGCTGTGAATCGCCGCGCGGGACGTTGTAAGTCCCTTAGGCTCCACGAACTCTGCGAGCTGAATCAGCTTCAACATTTCCTGCGGTTCACCAACTGTGCCGTACAGGTTAGCCTGAAATATCAGTATCGTCGCTATCAGCGCTTGAACCTCCCGGCCCTCCGGGCCGTGGTATCCATCGCTGAAGATTCGTGTTCGAGGCTGGTCCTTGTAGGCTTGTTTGACTATCTTCAGCGCGCGGGCGAACATCGCCCGCGCGGTCCTGAAATCCCCTGTGTCCGCCGTTGCCCACCCGGCGACCATGTGCATTTCCGCTACCGCCATGAACAGCGGCAGTCTCACCTTGTCGCGCATGCCGGGCGCGCTCAGCAGCCGGTAGGCGCCCGGGAGCTCCCGCTTGATGAAATCGGCGCAGCTTCCCCCACCGTGAATGCCAAAGAGCCGCCAGCATACAGACGTCAGCCATTTTGTCCGAGCTATGTCCGATGTTCCGGCGCGCGCATAGGGCGGAGTACCTTTCGATGGAATGACGAACTCGGTGACCTCACCGAAGACGGGACTTCCGAACATCAGCGCGGCCGCGTTCGCTACGAACTGTCGCCGTTCCATCGCTTCACGCTCCGTCTCACCGGGACCATTGTCCGGCACGTCGTCGCGTGGGTCCTCCCCTGTGTCCACATCCGCGTCTACTACCCACCCATCATACGCTACGCCCATGCGCCCGCGCGGTATCTGCAACCGTCCGCAAAGATCGACAAGGGTGGCATACACCTG
>JBOHGT010000161.1:0-11113 GCA_050700385.1 Pseudonocardiaceae bacterium
GTGCTGGCGGCCGCGCTGGGCCTGGCCGCCGCCGGGCCCGGCGCGGACTCGCAGGCGCAGGCTGCTGCCACCGCGGGCGCCCTTATCTACGTCGCCAACGACGAGGAGGGCAGGCTGGACGTGCATGACGAGACCGGGGCCCCCGGCCCCGGCGACGGCACCGACACGGCGTTCGACGACGACGACGAGATGACCGTGGGCAACGTCGACCGCGATGTCGAGCAGGAGGTGGTGGTCACCGACACCGACAGCACCAACGACGACACCGGCCGTGTCGACGTGCTGTTCGGCGCGGTCGCGCCCTTCGTGGCGGACGTCGGTGACGACGAGGACCAGGTGGCCGTCGGCGACGTGACCGGCGACGGCGTGGGCGAGATCATCACCGCGGAGTTCGACAACGGCTTCCTCGACGTCTACGACGTGGCAGACGGGACCGCCGAGGACATCGGCGGGTTCGACAGCAACTACGACGATGGCGACGACGGCTTCGCCGTCGGCGACGTGACCGGCGACGGCAAGGTCGAGGTCGTGGTCGCGGACCAGGAGAACGGAGCGATCACCATCACCGACACCGGGGGCGACCTGGTGTCGTCGTTCGACTCGGCCTACGACGGCGGCGACGAGGTCGACGGGCTGGCGGTTGGTGACGTGACCGGCGACGGGCGGGCGGAGGTCATCGTGGCCAACGCGGGCGAGGAGGGCCGCATCGATATCCTCCACGCCCAGGACGGCGAGGACCACGACCCCGGTGACAGCGTGGCGACCGTGGACGAGACCGGCTTCGACGACGACGAGGCCGACAAGCTCGCGGCAGGTGACGTAGACGCCGACGGCCTCGACGAGGTGCTGATCGCCAACGCTGGCGAGGACGGCCGCATCGACGTACTCCACGCAGGTCCCGGAGACGACGACGTCGACACCCGCTTCAACAGCAACTTCGACAACAACGCGGAAAACACCTCCGAGGACGACTTCGCCGTGGGCCAGTTCGGCAGCGGCGACCTGGACACCGACGGCATCCCCGACCGCATCGAGCTCACCGGCCTGAACGACGAGGACGGCAACCCGGTGCCGGGCTGGAACCTGCCCGACCTGGGCGCCAGCCCGTGCCGCAAGGACGTCTTCGTCGAGATCGACTACATGTCCGACCCGGCCGCCGGGATCGACCGCCGACCGGAGGAGACGGCGCTCAACCGCATCGTCGACGCGTTCGCCGACGCCCCCATCGACCCGGTCCCGGACTGCCCCTACGAGGACGCGGCGGTGACCACGGGCATCAACCTCGTCTACCGGATCGACGACACCAACCTCGTGCCGCTGCAGGCCACCATCGACCCCAGGGAGGACCTTGCCGGCATCAAGGCCGACGAGACCGAACTGCCGGGCAACGTAGCGCAGTACATCCACTACAACCTCTGGGCCAACGACCTCAGCGGCCGCAACGCCGGAGCCGTCGGCCTGTGCTGCTTCGGTCCGACGGGGCTGGACTACGTCGTCAGCCTCGGTACCACGACTCCGGACCCGGACAAGCAGTCGGACACCTTCATGCATGAGCTGGGCCACAGCCTGGGGCTGGACCACGGCGGCCCCGACAGCGACGTGGACGACGACGTCGCCGACGCGCAGGACAACATCAACTGTAAGCCCAACTACCTGAGCCAGATGAACTACGCGCTGGACCGTGGCATGCGCGTCGACGGCAGCGCGACCGACAAGGTGTTCGACTTCTCGCGGGAGGCGCTGCCCGCCCTGCGCGAGTCACCGGTGGACGGTGACGACGACAACCTGTCCGAGACCGAGCTGCTCGGCGTGACCGAGCACCCCGAGGTCCAGACGGTATGGACCGACGACTCCGGCACCACCCGCAGGGCGGCGGTGGACGAGGCGATCGACTGGAACTTCGACGGCGACACCGACGACAAGGACCTGGCCATCGACCTCAACGCCGACAGCAACGAGCTGGGCGACATCTGCGAGTCGGCCGGTGCCGACGAGGTCATAGAGGGCGCCGACGACTGGGACTTCCTCAACCGCGCGGGCCTGCGCAGCCAGGGCAAGGTGTCCACCGACGAGCTGACCGTGGCGGAGTCCGAGCGCATCCAGGAATTCTGGGACACCGAGCTGATCCCCGACACGACGGTGGCGCTGAACGCGCCGCTGGCGGGCTTCGACAGCGCCAGCCTCGGGGTCGCGATGGACGCCGAGCACGTCTACGCCACCCACTTCTACGCTGAGCCGGCGCCGCCGTTGTTCGCCTCGCCGCGTCCCGGCTCGCTGGTCGTGCTGGACCGCGACACCATGCAGGTGACCAAGCGGATCCCGGTCGGGTTCAAGCCGGCGGGGGTGGCGGTCAACGACCGGACCGGGCGGATCTATGTCATCAACGTCGTGGCGCCGAGCCTGAATGTGAGCGTGATCGACCGGTCCACGATGAGCGTCATCGCCGAGGTCCCGATCGGCAACACGCCTTCGGACATTGCGGTCAACCCGCGCACCAACCGGGTCTACGTGGCCAACCCGTTCGCCAGCCGCATCGACGTGATCGACGGGGCGACCAACACCCGGCTGCCCTCCATCCCGGTGGCGCGCGGGGGTCTGTCCCTGGCGGTGGACGAGACCACCGACACCATCCACGTCGCGCACAACCACCGGTCGTCTGCGCCCACCGTGACCGCGCTCGGCTCGATCGTGGACGACGGGCAGACCACCACCGTGCTGCCGCTGGTGCCGCTCGGCGAGGAGGGGGTCCAGCCCAACGACGTGGCGGTGGACCCGGCAAACGACCGCATCTACGTCGGCGGGCTGGGCGGCGGTGGCACCAGGCCCAACCTGACCGCGCTGGACCGCACCACCCGCACGGTGGTGCAGCGCGTGGACCTGCGCGGCCCGGCCCGCGAGATCGCCGTCAACGCCAATGCCCACCGGGTGGTGGTGGCCAGCGACCGCGGCGTGGACATCCTCGACGACAGCACCCTGGAGGTCCTGCGGCGCCTCGACACCGCGGAAGCCGGCATCCCGTTCTCCGTCGCCGCGGACACGGGTCCCGGCCGGGATCTGCACGTCGGCGATCTGCGAACCGGCGATCTGCGCCGCTTCTCCTACACGAGCGGCAACGCTCCCTGATCGTCACCGCGCCGCACCGGCAAGGATCTGGGCAGGGTCGCGGAGGCTGAGCACCGCGGCCCTGCCCACCGGCATCGTGGGCAGCCCACTGGTCCTGGCTGCAGGATGCGGGTGACCGTAAGACCACCCTGACCGCGTTGTCCCGGGGTGGCCCATCAGCTTGTCCAGCATGACAACGTCGGTGAGTACGCGGTGACCTGCTCGAGACGAGCTACCGCGACTGGTCCATCGACCAAACGAGCAGGCCGAGCCGGCCGACGCCCGCACAGAGATCGAACGGTTGCGGGCCACGGCCACCGAAACCATCACCGGCTGGGCAGCCATCGCCCACACGAAAGACGACGTCACCGCGCTCATGGACCTGTGGGTGCCGAATTGGTCATCCTCGTCAACCTGGGCGCTGAGGGACAGGGCCGCCCGCTGGGCAGGTCTCGTCGTAACGTGGCTGCTGGCCGTCGATGCCGTACCGGTGACCAGCACGACGACACAAAGGACCCTGGATGAACAGCATCTACGGGGTGTTCCTGGGCTTGGACGTGGGCAAGGGCGTCCTTGTCAGCCGGGGAGCGAGCCGGCTTGACGTAGGGCTCTGGACGGTGCGCGCGGCCGGTAGCGTCGTTGCCTGGACAGCGCGTCAAGGAGCAGCGCGCCCACACCGAGGAGCAGGTCAGATTGTGGATCAGCAAGCAGCTTTGGCGACAGTGAAGCACTACCTGTACACAACGGACCGAGACGCCGCCCACGAGATCTACCACGAGGACGCCGTGCTGGAGTTCCCGCAGTCCGGCGAGCGGTTCGAAGGCGTCGAAAACTTCAAGCAGTGGCGGGTCAACTATCCGGCGAAGGTCGAGTTCGAGCTCGATCGGCTGCGGGGTCGGGACGACCTGTGGATCGCGGAGGTCCGAGGCCGCTACGAGATCGTCCTGGTCAAGATGCTGTCGGGTGGCGGGTGGCAGACGCGCTCGACGAGCGGCTGCCGGATCTGGCGCGGCGCGCCGTCGGCGGCGACGCCGACCTGGTCACTGCGCTGCTGCTCACCAGGGCGCTTCGGCTAGACTCTTCCCGTGAGTGTCCAGCAACCGCAGCCCGGTGTCCGTCTGGACCCGGCGCGGAAAGCCGCCGCGGACGACGTGCTCGCCGCGATCGTCGCCGACATGGGCGCGCCGGCCCTCGACGACTACCGGCGCGTGTACGACACCCTCCGCTTGCCCTGGCCCGGCGACGACCGGGTGCGCCGCCTGTACCCGGTCGCGGACACCGCACTCAGTAGGTGATCGGCGGGAAAGTCGTCGATGCCAGCGCTCTGGCCGCCTACGCGCGGGGCAGTGTCGCCATGGAGGCGTGGCTGGCCGTCGCGGCGGAAGTAGGTCTCGTCCTGGATCTGCCTGCGCTGGCCGTGGGCGAGGTGCGTGCGGTGTACCCGGATGCCGAACGTCAGTTGTCCTTGTTCCTGCGTCACCCGTCGGTGATCCATGCAGAGCTGCGTCGCGCCGAGGCGCGGGAGGTCGCCCGGCTGCTGGCTGAGTCCGGGGCGTATCGCACCGGATCTGGACCTCGATCTGCTGTGGGCGCGTCGGACTGACGCCGGGGCGATGTCGAACCGGGCCAGCGCTGAGCACCGGTGTCGCCTTCCAAGGTTCGAATCCTTGACCCGCCACACCAGCGTCCGCCAGGTAGCGACACCTCCGGGCCCGGTCTCGGCGGACTGCGTGAGGCCTGTGGTAGGCGGCCTGATCCCTCGCACGTCGGGAACGCGAACCTCCTCTCCAGATGCCTCCGCCTGGTCGTGTCACGTGGACCTGCCGTACCCCCACCCAGCGTTAGCGATCTTGAAACGACCGTGCTTGGCTTGCCCCCCGCCGGTCATCTCGGTGGTGCCGCTCCTTGACCCCGGATTCCCCTTCACCCGGACACCCCTGCGTAGCCGGTTGCGCACGGAACGATGAGTTGCGGGGTGCGTATGATCTGTGCTCGACTCCCACGTAACGCGCAGAGCGCTTTAGTCGTTGTCGAACACGCGTATGTCGGTAGCTGGCCGCATCTCCACCAGGTGTCCATTGGCCCCGTCGAAGAAGGTGCAGCATGGTCGTTCGATCCTTCCCGTCCCCGTCGGTTCTCGCTGTGCACCTGCGGAGCGGCGCGGAGATCCACTGATTCCGGACGCCCGTGCCGCGTGCGGCCCGCCGGATCACCCGCCTGGTGCCACGTCGAGTACGCAGTGCCTCCGACTCCTGCCGCCGGTCCCTCTTGTGCGGTAAGATCTGCGCCGCTGTGACCCGGCTTGTTACGGAGAGTATCTAGGCAGGGAGGCTCGCGTGTCGGCTACCGGTGATCGCCCGGCACGCCGCGAACGATTCCTCACGGGCACGGCACCCTTCGCCCTGTACGCCCTTCTCGCGTTGGTCGCATCGTCCTTTGCCGCTGCACTTGCAGTGTATATTTCGCCGTGGTCTCCCTCGGTCGGAGACATTCTTTGGGGCTTGCTGCTCGCCGCAGGTTTCGCGTTGTGCCGTTCCATCGCGATTGAGGTGGACCTGCGACGCGATTCTGTGCGAGTCACGCTCACCGAGATACCGCTGGCGGTCGGTCTGGCGCTGCTCCCGGGCCCCGTCGTCATCGCCGCCTTCGCCGGTGTCGTGCTCGCGGCGGGGGCGTTGCGGCGGGACACGCTCGCCAAGCTCGGTGTCAACGTCGCGGTCAGCACGATGTCGGCGGCGACCGCCGTCCTGATCGTTGATATGGCCGCCGGCCTGCTGGCTGACGTGCCACGGTGGTTCACCATCCTGGTCGGCGTCGCGGTGGGGCACGGTGTCGGGAGCGTGATGTTCCTGTGCGCCATCGTCCTGCTGCCCGGGCGGCACCGGCTCGGCGCCACGCTGCGGCTGATCCTGGACATCTACGTCGCCGGGGTGCTCAACGCTGTCGCCGGGGTCGCTGCCTTCGCGGTGGTCACCGGCATCAGCTGGGGGCTCTTCCTCGTCGCGCTGCTCGCCGTGGTGCTCACGGCGCTGTACCGGAGCTACTACGGCCTGCTCCGGGAGCAGCGCGATCTCGAGTTGCTCAACAAGGCCAGTCTCGCGGTCGCCGGAGCGGGACGTTCCGCGGACGAGGAGGAGCAGGCCTGCGCCGCCGGTGACCTCGCGACGGCGATGGAGCTCGCCCGCGAGCAGCTCAACGCGACCCGGGTGGTGCTGCACCGCCGGGTTTCCGGCACCGGGTTCCAGACGGTCGTCGCCGGTGAGCCGCTGCCACGGCAGCTGGACCGTGCGGCGATCACGGACCTGCTCGGTAGCGGGTACGGGGCCACAGCCGGCCAGGTGCGGCGGTGCACCGGCGCGGGTGCCGACCGCGATGTCCGCAACGCACTGGACGCGCGTGGCGCCTCCGAGGTGCTGGTGACGGGCCTGCTCGGGTCCGACCAGCTCCTCGGGCTGATCGAGGTGCACGACCGGCAGTGCCGGCTGCGCAGCTTCGGCGGAGCCGACCTCCGGCTGGTGGAGACGCTGGCCAGCCACCTCACCACCGCGATGGACAACCGCCGGCTGCTGGCGCAGCTGCGCCATGACGCCTACCACGACACGCTCACCGACCTGCGCAACCGGCTCGGATTCCGGGAGTCCGCCGCCGGGGCGCTCCGGGCGCACGAGGGGTGCGCTGTCATCGTCATCCACCTGGACCTGCTCTCGTCGGTCAACGACGCGCTGGGACACTCCTGGGGTGACCGCATCGTGGTGGCCGCCGGGCAGCGGCTGCACGACGCGCTGCCCCCCGGGGTGCTCACCGCGCGGCTGGAGGGCGACACCTTCGCGGTGCTGCTCGCCGATTGTGGCGAGCAGGACGCGGTCCGGTTCGCCGAGCAGCTCCGGGGGGTACTGTGCGCGCCTTACCCGGTGGACAAGCTCGAGGTGGAGAGCGCGGCGAAGGTCGGCATCGCGCTGAGCGCGACCGAGCGACCGAACGACGTCGACATCCTGCTGCAGCGTGCCGACGTGGCCTTGCAGGCGGCCCGGTCCGGCGGCGCCGCCGTGCGAAGCTACGCCCCGAGCATGGGGCAGGTCTTCCGGCGCCGCTTCCAGCTCGTCACCCAGTTCCGCCAGGCGCTGGACACCGGGCAGGTCGGCGTCCACTTCCAGCCCAAGCTCGCGCTGGCCACCAAGCAGGTGATCGGCGTCGAGGCGCTGATGCGCTGGCAGCACCCCGAGTTCGGGATGCTGGACCCCGAGGAGTTCGTCGCCGTCGTCGAGGCCACCGGGCTGATCGACGCGCTCACCGGCTTCGTCCTGGACCGCGCGCTGGCGCAGTGCCGGGCCTGGCTCGACCATGGTCTGGCTCTCTCGGTCGCCGTCAACCTCTCGATGCGCAACCTCGCCGACGCCGAGTTCCCGGAGCGGGTCACCTCGGCACTGGCCGACCACGGGGTGCCGGCCGCGCTGCTCGGTTTCGAGCTCACCGAGTCCGCCGTGATGAGCGACCCGGAGCGGGCGCTGCCGGTGCTGCGCCGGCTGCACGGGCTGGGCGTGCACATCGCCGTCGACGACTTCGGCACCGGGTACTCCTCGCTGGCCTACCTCCGGCGGCTGCCGGTGGACGAGGTGAAGATCGACAAGAGCTTCGTGCTGGGGATGGGCACTGGTCTGTCCGACCTCGCAGTGGTGCGGGCGATCGTCGACCTGGGCCACTCGTTGGGGCTGACGGTCGTGGCCGAGGGCGTCGAGGAGTACGCGGCGCGCGACCAGCTCGTCGAGATGGGGTGCGACATCGCGCAGGGCTACCTGATCTCCCGACCCCTCGCCGGGGAGCGCTTCGATGCGTGGTTGCGGGCCCGCACCGTGCGGGCGCGGGGGCTGCGTGACGAGACGGTCCTTACCCTCGTCCGGTGAGGCCTGCTTGCAGGGTCGCCGGTTTCGCACCGCGACCTCGCGTTGTGTACGCTCGGCGTCGCTCACATGTCGAGCACTGTCACGTGTCGAGCGCTGCCCCAATAGCTCAGACGGCAGAGCGTCTCCATGGTAAGGAGAAGGTCTACGGTTCGATTCCGTATTGGGGCTCGGCGGGCGACCGTGCTCACCTCGCCGGGGGTGCCACGGTCTGCTCGCGCGGGGGACCGGCCGGTTCCCCTGGGGCGGTGTAGCTCAGACGGTAGAGCAAGCGGCTCATAATCGCTGTGTCGTCGGTTCGAGTCCGGCCACCGCTACCATCACCCGGGCCAGCGGTGCTGGCCACAGCAGGGCGCGAGATCGTGAGAGAGAGGCACCGTGGCTGCCACCGACGTCCGACCGAAGATCACGCTGGCGTGCGTGGAGTGCAAGAACCGCAACTACATCACCAAGAAGAACCGGCGCAACGACCCCGACCGGCTGGAGATCAGGAAGTTCTGCCCGAACTGCGGGACCCACCGCGCGCACCGCGAGACCCGCTGAGCGCCGCCTGCTCAGCCGTGGCCCTCGATCCCGCCTTCGCCGGACGGTCCTACCCGGCCACCGCCCCCTACCACGTGGGCCGGGAGAAGATCCGCGAGTTCGCCGAGGCGATCGGCGACCCCGACCCGGTGTTCCGGGACGCGGATGCCGCGCGCGCGGCAGGGCATCCCGAGGTCATCGCCCCGCCGACCTTCGCGATCGTCGTCTCGATGCGTTCGTGGCAGGCGTTGATCGATGACCCCGAGCTCGGCCTCGACTACAGCCGGGTGGTGCACCGGGACCAGTCGTTCGCCCACCACCGGTCGGTGCGCGCCGGGGACCAGCTTTCCGCGACGGTGCACGTCGACGAGATCCGGTCCGTCGCGGGCAACGACTTCCTCACCGTGCGGTGCGAGATCGCCGACGCCGCGGGCGAGCCGGTCACCACGGCCTGGTCCACCCTGGTGGCACGGGGGACCGGCGATGAGGAGGGCGCCTCGTGACGCGCCGCGCCCACGCCGAGGTCGCCGAGGGCGACGAGTTGCCGCCGCTGCAGGCGACGGTGACCCGCGCCGACCTGGTCCGCTACGCCGGCGCCTCGGGTGACTTCAACCCGATTCACTGGAGCGGGCGTGTCGCCCGCGAGGTCGGGCTGCCCGACGTCATCGCCCACGGGATGCTCACGATGGCGCTGGCCGGCCGGCTGGTCACGGCGTGGGTCGGTGACCCCGCCGCGGTGGTCGAGTACGGCGTGCGCTTCACCCGGCCGGTCGTGGTGCCCGACGACGGTGCCGGCGCGGAGCTGGAAGTCACCGGCACCGTGAAGGAGCGGCGCGACGACGGCACCGTGGTGGTGGCGATCACCACCCGCTCGGCGGGCCAGACCGTGCTCGGCAAGGCCACCGCCACCGTCGCGCTGGCCACCTGACCGCACCTCAGCGGACCTCGGCCAGCAGTTCCGCCATCCGGGTCACGCCGGTCTCGATGTCCTCGTCGCCCAGCGCGTAGGACATCCGGAAGTAGCCCGGCGTCCCGAATGCCTCCCCGGGCACCACCGCGACCTCGGCGTGCTCGAGTACCGCGGCGGCGAGGTCGACGCTGGTCTCCACGGTCGTGCCGCGCAGCTGCGTACCGAGCAGGTCGCGCACCGACGGGTATGCGTAGAACGCGCCGCACGGCACCGGGCAGGTGACGCCGTCGATGCCCGACAGCAGATCCACGATGCGCCGCCGCCGCCGGTCGAAGGCGGCGCGCATCTCGGCCACCGCATCCAGAGGCCCGGACACAGCGGCGATCCCGGCGCGTTGCGCGACGTTGCACACGTTGGAGCTCAGGTGCGACTGCAGGTTCGTCGCGGCCTTCACGATGTCGGCGGGCCCGATCATCCAGCCGACCCGCCAGCCGGTCATCGCGTAGGTCTTGGCGACGCCGTTGAGTACCACGCACCGCTCGGCGATCTCGGGAACGACCACCGGCATCGAGACGTGCTGCGCACCGTCGTAGACCAGGTGCTCGTAGATCTCGTCGGTGACCACCCAGATGCCGTGCCCGGCAGCCCATCGGCCGATCTCCGCGACCAGTTCGGGCGGCGCGACCGCCCCCGTCGGGTTCGACGGCGAGCACCACAACAGCACCTTCGTGTGCTCGGTGCGTGCCTCCTCCAGCCGCGCCACGCTGGGCAGGTAACCGGTGGACTCGTCGGTCTGCACGGCGACCGGCACACCCCCGGCCAGCGCGATCGCCTCCGGGTAGGTGGTCCAGTACGGCGCGGGCAGCAGCACCTCGTCGCCAGGGTCCACCAGGGTGGCGAAGGCATGGTAGACGGCCTGCTTGCCGCCGTTGGTGACGAGCACCTGGTTCGCGTCGACCCGGTAGCCGGAGTCGCGGTCGGTCTTGGCGGCGATGGCCTCGCGGAGCTCGGGCAGCCCGGCGGCCGGCGTGTAGCGGTGGTTTCGCTCGTCCGAGCACGCGGCGACGGCCGCCTCGACGATGGCCGGCGGGGTGGGGAAGTCCGGCTCGCCGGCGCCGAACCCGATCACCGGCCGGCCGGCCGCGCGCAGCTCCTTGGCCTTGGCATCGACGGCCAGCGTGGCTGATTCCGAGATGCCGCCAACGCGGGCGGAGATACGGCGGGTGACGGTGCGCTCCGGTGCTGCCATGACCGGTATCGTCTCAAACAGCCGGTGCCACGGGCCGATCGGCCGGGCAATTGGAGTCCGCAGCCCGCAGTGTCCTACACTCTGAATTCTGGGTTCACCAGTGGACCTCCCGTGCCCGGCGCCGGTTGGCGTCCGGGAGGTGTACCGGTGCCCTGCCGTCGTGCCATCCGGCGCGAGCGGAGGGGTGTAGCTCAACTGGCAGAGCAGCGGTCTCCAAAACCGCAGGTTGCAGGTTCAAGTCCTGTCACCCCTGCGTAGACCTGGTTGGCGGAACCGAAGGGCGAGTGGAGGACACGGCGTGAGCGATGATCGCGGCGCGGAAGACCGGGGGCGGCGTTCCGAGCACGCCTCGGACGCTCCGCAGCCGGCGGCTGCGCGGCGGGAGCGCCGGGACGGGTCCGCCGCCCGGCCGGCGCGCCGCCGATCCGAGGG
>JBOHGT010000162.1:0-7165 GCA_050700385.1 Pseudonocardiaceae bacterium
GGGGGCGACGATCCGCAGCATCCGGGTGACCTCACGGATCCAGAGCTGCACCTCGATGTTCAGCAGCGGCCGGGTCCACCCCGGCTCGGTTTCGACCCGCGCGACCGAGAGCAGCGCCAGGAAGCGCAGCACCGCCTGCTCGACGTCGTGCGGGGCCCGCTGCTTGGACACACCCCACTGCAGGACACCGGAGTTGGTGACGGCGTCCACCGCCTCGGGCAGGGTTCGGGCGGCCCGGATAACGCGCCGACCATGGCGCGGGTGGGGAAGTGCCGGCCCAGCCGCTGCCGAGGTCGATCGGATCGGCCACGGGTTCGCCCAGGAACGCCTGCGCCATCGGCTGCCACGAGCCCGCCACGGCCGCGTCCGGAGCGGGCGTGGCGAGTACCGAGGCGACGTAGGGGATGCCGAGCTCGAAGTCGACCTCGGGCACCACCTCGGCCGCGTCGAGCCGTTCCTCCCGCTGACCGAGTCGGAGTCGAATGGGGTGCCGAACACGGTCGCGGCGAAGGCGCGCAGCTCGGCCGAGCGGGTGGCCCCACCGAGCGCGGCGGAGGTGGCGACGGGGGTGACCCGCCCCAGCGGGCGGCCCGGCTCGGCCACCCTGAGCGTGGCGCCCAGCCGGCGTAGCAGCATCGCCACGTCGGTGCCCTGCGCGCCGTCGTAGGTGTGGAACTCGTCGAGCACCAGGTAGCGCAGGCTGGTCGCCGACGCCGCCCACAGCGGCGTGTCCTCGGCGCGCAGCAGCAGGTCGAGCATCTTGTAGTTCGTCAGCAGGATGTCCGGCGGCTCCTCGCGCAGCACGCGCCGGGAGTCGACGAGGTGCTGGCGGGTCGCGGTGCGGTGGCTGCCCTCGCCGCCGATGTAGACCCCGGCGCTGACCTGGTGCAGCCGTGCGTCGTCGTGCAGGTACTCGGCGATGCGCCGGCCCCGGTCGGAGACCAGCGCGTTCATCGGGTACAGCACGATCGCCTTGATGCCCTGCTCACCGCGCGTCTTGGCCGCGGGCCAGCGGATCACCGAGCCGGCGGGTCATGTCGACGGACCACAGCTTCGGTCATTGCTCGGCCGCGTTGCCGATCTCGCGGGCCACAGCTTCGGTCCCACGGCCGTTGCCGGCCCGGTGCGGGCTGTCCGCCTGGTCGGGGAGGACGCATCGAGTGCACAGCAGCCCCTGCGGCCCGCCATGGAGGATCCGCAGTCCGTCGGGGTGCGTTCCGGCGCCGCAGCGGCACCCCTGCCGACGGTGGTCAGAGGACGGTGGGCCCCAGGACATGGCAGCGCACGTCTCCAGGGACCTTGACCCAGCGGGGATCGGTCACGCGGGAGGCGACGACGCGCTGGGCGCAGTCGACGCACAGCCCGCCGTTGGGCAGCGGGTGGAGCCGGCCAGCCAGCATCTTCGCGCCGCAGAGGGCCACGTACACGAGACAGCAGATCCCGGTCCGTCGCCGGAGGCATTGACGGCCGCCCCGGTGCCGGTCCGGGCGTTGTCGGAGGCGTGGCGCCGGTCATGCGGTGGCCGCCGAGGTGAGCGGTCGTCACGCACCGGCATGCATCAACGCAGGCGACACGCGGGTGGCCTGCTGCGGCTCCGGCTCGCCGAACACCTCGGGGTGCAGGATGCGGGCGAGGATCTCCGCGCCGTCCACGACGCGTGGCCCCGGCCGGCTGAAGTACGAGGTCGCGTCGACTGCCCACACGTTGCCGTCGCGCACCGCCGGCAGATTCGCCCAGCCGGCGGGCAGCCGCGCTCGGGGCAGCTGCCGCAGGGTGTCGGCGATGGTGAAGCCGCACGGGGCGAGCACGACCGCCTCCGGTGCGTAGGCACCGATCTCCTCGGCTGTGGTGGTGCGCGAGGCGGCACCCGCCGACCCCAACGACGCCTCACCCCCGGCGTGCGCGACCTGCTCGGGGACCCAGTGACCGGGCGCGAACGGCGGCTCCAACCATTCGAGGACCAGCGTGCGCGGGCGGCGGGCCATACCGGCGCAACAGCGCTGCAGCGCGTCCAGCCGGGCGCGCAGCTCCCCGACGACCCGCTCGGCCTCGGCCTGCCTACCGGTCAGCTGCCCGACGGTGCGGATGTTAGCCAAGATGTCGGCGAGCGTGTTCGGTTCCAGCGACACCACGGTCGCCTCGACGTCCAGCCGCCGCGCCGCCTGCTGCACCGTGCGATAGCTGACCGCGCACACCTCGCACAGTTCCTGAGTCAGGATCAACTCCGGCGCGAGCGCGCGCAACCGCGTCTCATCCAGGTCATAGATGCTGCCATGCCCGTCGAGCTGCGAGCGGACGGCGTGGTCGATCTCGACGCTGCTCATGGTCTGGTGCGGGATCCGGCTCGCGGTCAGCCGGGGCTTGCCGGTGACACCGGGCGGGTGGTCGCACTCGTGGGTCACCCCGACCAGCGCCTCCTGCAACCCGAGGGAGCAGACGATCTCCGTCGCCGACGGCAGCAGCGAGACGATCCTGGGCGCATCGATCGTCATCCCCATCAGCCTAGAGTTAGGAGCAGGCACTAGCCACCGTCAGGACCTTGCGCCATACTCGAACACATGTTCGAGACACGCCGATACCCCTCGCCTCCATCAGGTTCTCAACGCGAGCCGTACCCTGAGTCCATGACCCTGTCAGCGCACGATGTCGCCGCTGTCCTCCGTGACCGGCTTCCTGGGCTGCCGACGAAGAAGCTGCACAAGCTCCTCTACTACTGCCAGGGCCACCATCTGGCCACCTTCGATGATCTGCTGTTCGTCGAGACGATTTCCGCCTGGGACATGGGGCCTGTTGTGGGCAGCCTCTGGTACGCAGAGAAGCAGGGCGACATGTCGAGGATTTACAGCGAGATGAACGAGGCTGAGCTGAACACCGTTGGCTACGTACTCAGCCGCTACGGCGCGTTGACCGGACAGGACCTCGAGAATCTGACACACAGTGAAGAGCCCTGGCAGCTGGCCAACAGCGGACGGCGGCCCGGCGAGAGCGCACGCATCAGGACTGAGTGGATCAAGCAATATTTTGAGGCCAGCGGTAGCGCCGAGAGCGAAGACGATGACGTGCTGCTCGACTCGGCATCTGTCACGCAGTGGTTACAGGGGGCCGAGAAGCGACGCGAAGATCCCGTCCGACCGGACAGTCCCGAAGAAATCATGGCCAGGCTCGAAGAACTCCGGGCGAGGCTGACCCCTCGTGCCTAGCGGAGCGCGCCACTGGACGTTAGAAGGCTTCCTTGATCGGCTTGACGCCTGGGCGGAACTCGAGTCCCCTAAAGATGATCTGCGGCTGACCGTGACGGCCTGGATCATGACGCGCTACGACAACCCCTACCAAGGAGTCCGACGCGAGAACGGCTTCGCAAATCTGTGGTTCGGCGCCATACCGAACACAAGCGACAGCTCCGGAAACGTTGTCACCTGCTCGTACTGGATCGAGGAGTCCAACCGCACCGTGCGCTGTGACAATTTCGGCACGCTAAGTTTCCCCCTTTAGGGGATCTCACTACGCGCCACCGGTACGTGCGCGGTGTGCTGCCGCGACCAGCTTGCGCAGCGCTGGCACGACCTCGGTGTAGCCGCGGGTCTTCAACCCGCAGTCGGGATTGACCCACAACCGTTCCGCAGGAACGGTTGCGAGTGCGGCGTCGAGCAGGTCCACCAGCTCGTCCTCGTCGGGAACTCGGGGTGAGTGGATGTCGTAGACGCCTGGTCCGACACCTCGGCTGAAGCCGATGGCGCGCAGGTCGCCGAGCACTTCCATGCGGGAGCGGGCCGCCTCGATGGTCGTGACATCGGCGTCGAGGCCGTCGATGGCCTCGATGACGTCGGTGAACTCCGAGTAACACAGGTGGGTGTGGATCTGTGTCGCGGTCGCAGCCCCGGCGGTGGCCAGCCGGAACGCCCCGACCGCCCAGTCCAGGTAGTGCTTACGGTCCCGGGCCCGCAGTGGCAGCAGCTCCCGCAACGCGGGTTCGTCCACCTGCACGATCCGGATCCCGGTGGCCTCCAGGTCGCGGATCTCGTCCCGCAGCGCCAGCGCCACCTGGGTGGCGGTGGTGGCCATTGGCTGATCATCGCGGACGAAGGACCAGGCCAGGATGGTCACCGGGCCGGTGAGCATACCCTTGACCGGCTTGCTGGTCAGCGACTGGGCGTAGGTACTCCACGCCACGGTCATCGGCTCGGGCCGGGACACGTCGCCGTGCAGGATCGGCGGACGCACGCACCGCGAACCGTAGGACTGCACCCACCCGTGCTCCGTGGCGGCGAAACCATCGAGCTGCTCGGCGAAGTACTGCACCATGTCGTTGCGTTCGGGCTCGCCGTGCACCAGCACGTCCAGACCGATCTCCTCCTGTAGCCGTATCACCCGCTCGATCTCGCCGCGCATCCGCTCGGTGTAGCCGGTCTCATCCAGCCTGCCCGCCCGCAGATCCGCCCTGGCCCGCCGGATCTCCGTGGTCTGCGGGAAAGACCCGATGGTTGTGGTGGCCAGCGGTGGCAGCGTCAGCCGCGCTTGCTGAGCCTTGGCCCGCTCGGGGTAGGGGGCGCGGCGACCGTGCTCCGATCGCAGGGAGGCGATCCTGGCCCGCACGTGGTCGTCGCGGACGGCGGTGGTGCTACCGCGCCGCACCGCGTCCCTAGCATGGGCGAGCTCGTCGGTGACTGCCGGGTTGCTCTCACTCAGCGCCCGGCCGAGCAGCACCACCTCATCCACCTTCTGCCGCGCGAAGGCCAACCGGTCGCGAAGCATGGGATCGAGGCCGGGTTCGGCGTCCAGGTCGTAGGGCACGTGCAGCAGCGAGCAGGACGTGGACACCGCGAGCTGGCCGACCGAGCCCAGCAAGGTGGCGCAGACCGAGAGCGCGTGATCCAGGTCGGTGCGCCAGATGTTGCGGCCGTCGACCACCCCGGCCACCAGCGTCTTGTCCCGCAGTCCGGGCACGGTGGGAATCCGGTCGGCCGCTGCCGGCCCGGCAACCAGGTCCACCGCAAGCGCGTCGATCGCGGTGGCTGCCAGCACCGGCAGGGCGGGGCCGAGGTCGCCGAAGTACCCGGCGACCAGCAGGCGTGGCCGAGCCTCCAGCCCCGCCAGGTAGTCATAGGCGCGGCGCAGCGCCAGCAGATCGGCATCGGAGCGGTCGGCGGCGAAGGCGGGCTCGTCCAGCTGCACCCAGATAGCCCCGGCCTCGGCCAACTGCTCCAGCAGGCGGGCGTAGCACTCTAGCAGCGGGTCCAGCAGGTCCAGGGGTGAGAATCCCTCGGTGGCGCCCGTGGCAGCTTTGGCCAGCAGCAGGAACGTCACCGGCCCGGGCAGCACCGGCCGGGTGTGCACGCCCAGATCCTGGGCCTCCAGGTACTCAACCACCGGCTTGTTCCCGGCCAGTGCGAACCGGGTGTCGGGCGCCAGTTCGGGAACCAGGTGGTGGTAGTTGGTGTCGAACCACTTGGTCAGCTCCAACGGCGCCACATCGTCGCGTCCCCGCGCCATCGCGAAGTAGGTGTCCACATCGGACAGTTCGAGGTCGCGGAACCGCTCCGGGATGGCGTCGAACAGGACCGCGGTGTCCAGCACGTGGTCGTAGAAGGAGAACGTGTTGCCGGGCACCGAATCCAAGCCGCAGTCGGCAAGCTCGGTGCAGGTCCGCGCCCGCAGGTCCCGGGCGGCAGCGGTCAGGCCGTCTTCGCCGAGATCGCCGGCCCAGTAGCTCTCCACCGCGCGCTTGAGTTCCCGGCGCGGGCCGATCCGCGGGTAGCCCAGCACCGTCGACCCGATCACCGGGATGGGGGAGTCGATCACAGCTCTCCTCTCGCGAACTTGCTGACGATGGCCGGAGGGTTATACCCACCCGCCACGGGACGGTACCCCTCGGGCCTCAGCGGGAGTCGGCCCGCGTCGCGGCAGGTGCTGTGACGGGACCGGCCGGAAGCCGGTCACCAGCATCGGGCGGCGCCCGGTCGGTCGAGCTGACCGTGCTGAGCGTCAGGGATACTCGGCGTGTGTCAATGACCGACGGCTACGGCGGGCTTGCTGGGCGCTGCTATAGCGCCTACATCGAACGTCCGTTGCTCGGGCGCGCGGTGATCCGCCTTGTCTGGGGCGGCGATGCCCGTCCGATGTACCGACGCCTCGCAGCGCTGCACGACATCCCTGCCGGGCTCACAGTCATCGACGCGGCTTGCGGAGCCGGCCTCGCACTCCACTGGCTCGAACCTTCCCGCGTGGGTCGCTACCTCGGCATCGACACGTCGCCGACGATGCTCGCGCGTGCCCGTGAGCGTGCGCGTCGGCGCGGCTTCCGCGCCGTGGAATTCGAGCTGGCCGACATCGCGGCGATCCCGTTCGACGATGCGGCAGCCGACGTCTGCCTCCTCTACAACGCGCTCCACGTCGTCCCGGACCCGGAGGCGGCGGTGACAGAGGCCGTGCGCTGCCTCAAGCCAGGTGGCCGAGTGGAGGGAAGCATGCTGCTGCGGGGCGAGCGGCGCCGCGTCGATCGCCTCTTCGAGCTCGAGCAAAGCAAGCAGACCGGCCTTCTCGGACCCGGCGGGACGCGATCTGACCTTCGCCGCTGGCTCGAGGCGTTGTCCGACGTCGACGTCGAGGTCACTGGCTCGTTCGCGATCTTCCGGGGGCAGCGGCCATGAGGCCTTACAGCGTGTTGGGAAAGGCTGGCGTGGCGCTCGTCCGGGGCGGGGCTCTCCTGGACGCCCCAGCCGTTCCCGTCGGGATCGCCGAAGAAGACAACGCGTTCCAGTCTCCGCCTCGCCCATCAACCCGGACGGCGCCGTCGAAGTCTGCCCCGACCTCAATGCGTGGCACACCGCCTCCCGACAGCCTGCTAGATCCGCCCGTTCCAGGATACGAGACCGCTCGGCCCGTCACACCGAGCGGTACAGGCCCAGCGCCGGCGGCCAGCCCCGGCCGTACGGGTCGCCGAGGATGGCGACGATCGTGAGGTCCTCCTCGCTCCCGCGAAGGCCGCGAGGTATCTCGGGTGCTCTACCGTCCCGTTGTGGACCCACTGCCCGGCGCTCGCCCCGGCCCGGCTACCAATCTGGTCGACGAGCTCGACGACCTGCGTGCGCACATCTCTCGACTGCAGGCGGACAACGCGCGGCTGCGGCGGCTGCTGGAACTCACGCCGAAGCAGGCCAGACCGCCC